>NZ_CP125619.1:5320000-5662500 GCF_030053115.1 Pseudomonas svalbardensis
TCCAGGCGGAGCCCTTCCACATACGGCCAGTCAATCAAGGCAAAACCGGAACGTTGCCCGGGCATGCTCTTGGGATCTTCCAGGGTTTCGAAGCGAATGAATTTGGCATTGGACGTCGGCTCAACTTCCTTGAGCAACGCCGAGATGGGAAATCCGATCCATGGAATGACCATCGACCAAGCCTCTACACAGCGAAGACGGTAGATGCGCTCCTCCAACTGATAAGGCTTCATGAAGTCTTCCAGTGCGTACCGTCCCGGCTTGCCCACCTCCCCGTCCACCACCACACTCCAAGGTTCGGTTTTCAGCGCCCCGGCGTTGGCGGCTGGATCACCTTTATCGGTGCCGAACTCGTAGAAGTTGTTGTAATGGGTCGCGTCCTTGAATGGCGTGACCGCCTCATCCTTGACGTTGACCGCCCCCCATTTGGTAGCGGGCAGTTTTTCGGCAAACCAGGAAGGCGCCTTACCAGGCTCGACATCCGCATAACGCGCAGCATCGGCAGCACTGACCCAACGCGGCAAGCCGCTAACAGCCAAACCGGCAACGGCAGCACCCAGTACGTTGCGACGAGATAGGTAGAAGGATTCAGGCGTGACGTCCGACTCATGGCAGTCAGACGCTTTGGAGACTTTGATCAGCATGGCAACTCCGCAGCGTTGGAGAACAGATGCACCAATAGACTGCGGAGTATGAGGGAAGCTAAGCCTTTTTGTGCCGACGAAGACGTAACAGATATTGAACCGGGCCAGAGGCTGCATAAGCGAGGAAAACCAGCAGAAGGATGCGCGGCGGATCACTGAACACTACGGCAAACACCAACACCACCGCGAGGATGGCCACGAAAGGTACACGCCCCTTCAAATCCAGCTCCTTGAAGCTGTTGTACTTGATGTTGCTGACCATCAGCATGCCGGCGGCAGCGACCATCAGCGCAACCAGGAAGGACATCTTCGAGCCCTGAATGCCGTAATCACTGAACGCCCAGACAATGCCTGCAACCACACCAGCAGCAGCCGGACTGGCCAGACCGATGAAGTAGCGCTTGTCCGCGGTACCAACCTGGGTATTGAAACGTGCCAGACGCAACGCCGCACCGGCCACATAAATGAAGGCAACCATCCAGCCGACCTTACCCATGTCGCCCAAGGCCCAACCGAATGCCAACAATGCTGGCGCAACACCAAAGGCGACCATGTCGGACAGCGAGTCGTACTCAGCACCGAAGGCGCTCTGGGTATTGGTCATACGGGCAACGCGACCATCGAGGCCGTCGAGCACCATCGCGACAAAAATCGCGATCGCTGCAAAAGCAAAATACTTGCTCGCACCAATCGAATCACCGGCACTCAGGGCGCTCTGGGCGCTCATCGAGTTGATGATGGAATAAAACCCTGCGAACAGGTTCGCTGTGGTGAACAGATTCGGCAGAAGATAGATACCACGATGCCGGACTTTACGACCTTCAGCGTCATGCCCTTCCTCGATGTGTTCATCGATGGGCAGCAGGCTTTCGGCGTCAGAAGCCTGGTTTGGCTCTTCGGGACGTTCGCTCATGGACATTACCTTGCAACGGGGTGGAAAGTTTGGACAGGTGTCTGGGACGACGGTTCGGCCGCAAACGATGCAGCTTTATACCAGAACCAGCCACCCAAACGAAAAAACGCGGCCTAGGCCGCGTTTTTCGTACAAGTGCGCGACTTAGTTTTTAGCTTTGTCGACGATCTTGTTGGCACCGATCCACGGCATCATGGAGCGCAGTTGCTCGCCGATGATTTCGATACCGTGAGCGGCGTTGTTACGACGCTTGGCGGTCATCGAAGGATAGCCGGTAGCGCCTTCGCTGATGAACATCTTGGCGTATTCGCCGTCCTGAATACGTTTCAGGGCGTTGCGCATGGCCTGACGGGATTCGGCGTTGATCACTTCCGGACCGGTCACGTACTCGCCGTATTCAGCGTTGTTGGAGATCGAGTAGTTCATGTTGGCGATACCGCCTTCGTACATGAGGTCAACGATCAGCTTCAGTTCGTGCAGGCATTCGAAGTAGGCCATTTCCGGCGCGTAGCCAGCTTCAACCAGGGTTTCGAAACCGGCTTTAACCAGCTCAACGGTACCGCCGCACAGAACGGCTTGTTCGCCGAACAGGTCGGTTTCAGTCTCGTCCTTGAAGGTGGTTTCGATGATGCCGGTACGACCGCCACCAACGCCAGCGGCGTAGGACAGTGCAACGTTTTTGGCGTTGCCGGAAGCATCCTGATAGATAGCGATCAGGTCAGGAATACCGCCACCTTTGACGAACTCGGAACGCACGGTGTGGCCCGGAGCTTTCGGCGCGATCATGATCACGTCGAGGTCAGCGCGCGGAACGACCTGGTTGTAGTGGATCGCGAAGCCGTGGGAGAAGGCCAGGGTGGCGCCTTTCTTGATGTTCGGCTCGATTTCGTTTTTGTACAAAGCGGACTGGAACTCGTCCGGGGTCAGGATCATGACCAGGTCGGCAGCCGCAACAGCGGAAGCAACGTCGGTCACTTTCAGGCCGTGAGCTTCGGCTTTGGCAACAGTCGCCGAACCCTTACGCAGGCCAACAGTAACGTCAACGCCGGAGTCTTTCAGGTTGCACGCTTGAGCGTGGCCCTGGGAACCGTAACCGATAATGGCAACTTTCTTGCCCTGGATGATCGACAGGTCGCAGTCTTTTTCGTAATAAACTTTCATGAAATTCCCCTATATATCCAGGCCGTTCAGGCCATTCGCTAATTTGGTTTAGATGCTGAGTACTTTGTCGCCGCGGGCAATGCCGGTTACGCCGCTGCGGACGGTTTCCAGAATCGAGGCGGTGCCAATGGACTGAATGAAGCTGTCGAGCTTATCGCTGGTACCGGTCAATTGAACGGTATACACGCTAGCGCTGACGTCAACGATCTGCCCACGATAAATATCGGTAGTGCGTTTGATCTCGGCGCGCTGGGCACCGGTGGCCTTGACCTTGACCAGCATCAGCTCGCGCTCGATATGAGCACTCTCCGACAGGTCGACCAGTTTGACCACTTCGATCAGCTTGTTCAGGTTCTTGGTGATCTGCTCGATAACTTCATCGTGGCCAACCGTGGTCAGCGTCAGACGCGACAGGGTCGGGTCTTCGGTAGGTGCCACGGTCAGGCTTTCGATGTTGTAGTTGCGCTGCGAGAACAGGCCGACTACACGAGACAGAGCGCCCGGTTCGTTTTCCAGAAGCAAGGAAATAATGTGCCGCATGATTAAGTACGCTCCGTCTTGCTCAGCCACATATCGCGCATGGAGCCGTCTTTGATCTGCATCGGGTAGACGTGCTCGCTGGTGTCGACCGAAACATCGATGATCACCAGACGATCTTTCATGGCGAACGCCTCTTCCATCTTCGACTTCAAATCTTTCGATTCGGTGATGCGCACGCCAACGTGACCATAGGCCTCGGCCAGCTTGACGAAGTCAGGCAGCGATTCCATGTAGGAGTGCGAGTGACGGCTTCCGTAACTCATGTCTTGCCACTGGCGAACCATACCCAGAACACCGTTGTTCAGGATGACGATTTTCACCGGCAAGCCATATTGCAGACAGGTGGACAGCTCCTGAATGTTCATCTGAATACTGCCCTCGCCCGTCACGCAGACGACGTCGTCATCCGGGAAGCTCAGCTTGATGCCCATGGCCGCCGGAAAACCGAAGCCCATGGTGCCCAGGCCACCGGAGTTGATCCAGCGGTTCGGCTTGTTGAACGTGTAGTACTGCGCCGCAAACATTTGATGCTGACCCACGTCGGAGGCCACAAAGGCATCGCCCTTGGTGACTTCGCACAGGGTCTCGATCACGGTCTGCGGCTTGATGACGCTGCCGTCGCCCTTGTCGTAAGGGAACAGGCCGCGGTCACCGCGCCACTCATCAACTTGTTTCCACCAGCTGGCAACGGACTCCTTGTTCGGGGTCTCGCCGATTTCCTTGAGGATCGCGACCATCTCGGTCAGGACACTTTCGACCGGACCGACGATAGGCACGTCTGCCTTGATGGTCTTGGAAATCGAAGCCGGGTCGATGTCGATGTGAATGATCTTGGCATTCGGGCAGAACTTGGCCGGGCCGTTGATCACGCGGTCGTCGAAACGGGCGCCGACTGCAAGGATCACGTCGGCATGGTGCATCGCCAGGTTAGCGGTGTAGCTGCCGTGCATACCGAGCATGCCGATGAACTGACGGTCGGTGCCAGGGTAGGCACCCAGACCCATCAGGGTATTGGTCACTGGCAGGTTGAGCATCTTCGCCAGCTCGGTCAGCGGCGCGGAGCCGCCACCGAGAATCACGCCGCCGCCTGCGTACATCACAGGACGCTTGGCCGCCAGGAGCATTTCTGCCGCCTTGCGGATTTGCCCGGAATGACCGCGAACGGCCGGGCTGTAGGAACGCAGCTTGGCTTTTTTCGGAAAGATGTATTCGAACTTCTCGGCCGGGTTGGTCATGTCTTTCGGGATATCGACAACGACCGGACCCGGACGACCGGATTGAGCCAGGTAGAATGCCTTCTTCATGACTTCCGGGATTTCCGATGCGTGCTTGATCATGAAGCTGTGCTTCACGATCGGCCGGGAGATACCGATCATGTCGGTTTCCTGGAACGCATCAGTGCCCACCATGCTGCTAGGCACCTGACCGGAAATGACCACCATCGGAATGGAGTCCATGTAGGCCGTGGCAATACCGGTGATGGCGTTGGTTGCGCCCGGGCCGGAGGTCACCAGTACCACACCGGCTTTACCGGTGGCGCGGGCATAGCCGTCAGCCATATGGGTCGCAGCCTGTTCGTGACGAACCAGGATGTGGGTCACTTCCGGTTCTTTGAACAGGGCATCGTAAACATGAAGAAGAGCACCACCCGGGTACCCGTAGATATATTTGACGCCTTCGTCACGCAAAAAGCGGACGAGCATCTCACCGCCAGATAAAAGCTCCACGTTGTTCACCTCTAAAACGCCAGAATACCGCCCACATAAAAGAGGACGGGTCTTAATAGGTTTACTTCTCAGCAGAGCATGAGCGACGGTGGTCGCCGACTACGTCAGCACTGACTGAGCAAGTATTGGGATCGTCCCAAGTGTTGCGGGCCTTTCCCACCCAGCGCGAGGTAACGCGTTGCGGGTGTAACAGGTCGGCGCGGATGTGCGCCTCATGATCTGCTGAGCGGGCCTGCTTCTGGCAGTCCCTCTACAGCGGACTTTGGATTCTTCTGTTTCGTCCTCTCCAAGTCAAGTCGTCTATGTGCTTTATTGAACTAAGCACATGAGAAAGCAAGAAAAAACCGCTAAACAGCAACTGTGTTAGCTTCAATTGCGCAACCCAATACAAGGAAATGGCATGCGAACGTTTTTCCTGACCGCCAGCCTGCTGATTGGCATCAGCCCTTTGTGCATGGCCGCTCAGATCTACAAATGGGTCGACGCTCAGGGCGTTACCCACTTCGACGCCCAGCCGCCCCAAGGCCGGGAAGCCACCACCGTGGTCACGCCCTCGCTGCCCGCCAGTAACCAGCCCCCGCCGCAACGCAGCGGTGCCATTGGCGATCAACAGGCCATCGATAATAAAGTGAAAAAGCAGGTCGCCGAGCAGCAAGCCCAGCTAAAGGCATTCTGCGAACAGGCGCGGACGAACCTGGCTCAACTGCAGAACAATCCGCGAATACGGGAGGATGTCGACGGTGAGATGCGCCGCCTGACTGACCAGCAACGTCAGGAGCGCATCACCGAAGCACAGAAGCAGATTGCGGATAACTGCCAGTAGACACCTGTAGGAGCCGAGTTAGCGGTAGGCGGTGATCAGTAGATCAAACTCTTTGAGCAGCACCTGCAACTGCCGGTCCTTGCCCTGAACATTACGGGCGGCGAAGACCATTTCGGCCATCTCCTGAATTCCCGAAGCGTTTGGCAAGGGCATATCCTGCTCGAGGATCACCTTCATCCGCGGAAGGAAGATCCATTGCAGCCACTGCTCGAAATCCAGCGTATCGACCGAGAATGGTTCGACACTGGAAAGCGCTTCGGCGGAGGGCGAGACCTCGTCCCACCAACCCTGAACCCGCAGCTCGCGCTCGATCAATAGCAACTGTTCAGCAATCTTCGGAAAGCGTGCATCCATCACAGCGAAACCTTTGCCTTTTGACGGGCCAATGCTGCGCCAGCGGAATCACCCTGTTTCTCACGCGCCTGAGAGATCAACTCCCACAGACTGGCCTGAAGTGCCGGACGACCGTTGGCGAAGGTCAGGCCACGACGAGCAAACTGCTCGGCTTGTGGCGCATCGCCTTGAGCCATGCGCACCTGAGCCAGACGATAAAGCACTTGCGGCTCACGCGGCGCAACACGCTGGGCGCGCTCGAGGCTGGAAGAAGCACCGTTGAGATCACCGCTCGCCTGTTGCTGCTGAGCGGTAGTCAGCAAGGCCAGAACCGGACCGTCCAATTGCTCGTCGGCAGACAAGCCACCGGAGTTCGCCGAAGGAATCCCGCTCGGCGTCGACGGCATGCTGTAGCTGCCCTGATTGACCGGTGCCGACTGGACCGGCGAAGTATCGATCGGCCCCGGGGTGATCGGGCCTGGTGTGATCGGCGCAGTGCTGATCGGTGCCGACGTCACTGCGCCACCACCTGGCACCATCACGACGACGCCGGTATCACCTTGCGGGATTGCCTGGGTCTGGGCTTGTGCAGGACGTTTAGTCGTCGTCTGACGGAAACCGCCATTCGCCGAAACCCGTTCACTGTTCGAAACGGCGCTACCGGAATCCACAACCGGAATCGACCCGCGTTGAACGGAGGAGCAACCGCTGAGCAAAGCCACGGCGGTAACCGCTGGAATCAACCACTTATTCACTTGAAACCCTCTTTGCTTAATTCATCCAGCCCTTGACCCAATCCATCACCGTTTCGCCGGAAACAGGGCTTTCGCCACCGCAAGCGGCACCGGGAGGCGGTTCACTGCCGCGAATATACGGCATCTGCACGGCACCTGGGCAGTTGGCATCAGAGCCTTGTCCGGTACGCGAATCGACCCAGGCCTGAACAATGTTGTCTGGCTGCGGCATGTCCAGCGGCAACGGATCGGCCTTGCGCATGAAACTGGTCCAGACCTGCAACGCACCGGTGGCGCCGGTGAACGGAGTCTTGCCGTTGTCATCGCGACCCAGCCAGACCACTGCCAGCAGGTCCTGGCTGAAACCGGCAAACCAGCTGTCCCGCGAATCGTTACTGGTGCCGGTCTTGCCGGCCAGGGTCAGGGTTTTCGGCAACACGTTGTAAACCGAACTGCCGGTACCTTCACGCATGACCCGCTGCATGGCGCTCTGGATCAGGTAAATGGAGGCCGGATCGAAACGCTGCTGAATCTGGAACGGATAACGCTTGAGCGGTTCGCCTTCAGCGGTCAATACGCTACGGATCCCGCGCATCGGCGTATTGAAACCACCGTTGGCCAGGGTCTGGTACATCGTCGCCACTTCGATCGGGGTCAGACCGCCAGCGCCCAGCAACATCGACGGGAACGCCGGGAATTCGCGACTCACACCGAGACGCGCCAGGGTCTTCAGGACATTCGGTACGCCCACCGCCAACCCGAGACGCGCGGTCGACAGGTTGTAGGAATGTGCCAGCCCCTGATACAGGAATACGGTGCCATGGGAACGGCGATCGTAGTTCTGCGGCTTCCAGACTTGACCGTCCGCGCCTTTGACCGAGAAGGAATCGTCCGACAGCCAACTGGTCAATGTGTACTGGCTCGGCTTCTCAAGGGCTGTCAGATAAACCGCCGGTTTGATCAAAGAACCGATTGGTCGCACAGCATCCAGCGCACGGTTGAAGCCGGCAAAACCTGCCTGACGACTGCCAATCATGGCCTGGACTTCACCGGTTTCCGGGTTGGTCACGACCATGGCCGCTTCAACCTCATCGGAACCCTTGCGCCCGGAGAGTCTCTTGAAGGTGTCGTTGACCGACGCCTCGGCTTTCATCTGCAGGATCGGGTCGAAACTGGTGAAGATCCGCAGACCTTCCTCGGTCAAGTCTTCGTCGCGATAGTCTTCGCGCAGCTGACGCTTGACCAGATCGAGGAAGCCCGGGAACGAGCTATCCGCCAGGCTTCCGCGCTTGGTCACGCCCAACGGCATCTTCTTCGCGGCTTCGACTTGCTCGGCAGTGGCGACGCCCTGCTCCTGCAACACGTCGAGTACCAGGTTGCGTCGCTCAAGGGCACGCTCCGGATAACGGCGCGGATTATAAGAAGACGGCCCTTTGACCATGCCCACCAGCAACGCCACTTGATGCAGCTTCAGTTCTGCCAGCGGCTGGCTGAAGAAGAACTGGCTGGCCAGACCGAAACCGTGCACTGCACGCTGACCGTCCTGACCGATAAACACTTCGTTGAGGTAAGCCTCAAGGATTTCCGGTTTGTCGTAATGCAGCTCAAGCAGCAGCGCCATCATGGCTTCGGTGAGCTTGCGGCTCAGGCTGCGTTCGTTGGTCAGGTAGAAGTTTTTGACCAGCTGTTGAGTCAGCGTACTGCCACCCTGGCGCATGCGGCCGGACGAACCGTTGACCCAGATCGCCCGAGCAATCGACTTCGGCGAGACGCCAAAGTGGTGATAGAAGTCGCGGTCCTCAACAGCCACCAGGGTCTCGAGCAAGTACGGCGGCACCTGATCGATCTTGATCAGGATCCGGTCTTCGAGGTTTTTCGGGTACAGGCCACCGATCAGCAGTGGCTCAAGGCGCACGACCGAAAGCTTCGAACCGTTGGTCGCCGAAAGTTCGGCCACGTAGTCACCGGAGAATCGCACGCGTACCGGTTGCGCCTGCTCCATGCCTTCGTAGAACTGAAAGCCACGAGTATTCAGATCGACGGTATTGCCGTTGACCGAGGCGGCACCGGGGCCGTTGGCCACGCTTTCACGTCGATAGCCCAAGGCATCGAGCTCGGTCAGAAAATCGTCCTTGCTAAGCTTTTGTCCGACGAACAGCTCCAGCGGGCGCGCGTACACCTTGGCAGGGATGGTCCAGCGCTTGCCGGAGAACTTCTCCTGGACGATCGCGTCGAGGTAAACCGCGAACCCGGCCAGCACCACAAGGCCGACCAGACTGAGTTTAAGGGCCCAGCCCAGCCAGGGGCGCAGGCCCTTGGAAGGTGGTTTTTTTGAGGTGCGGGAGGATCGAGTACGAGTCATGGCGGCGGATTATACGCACTTTATTCATACTCAACAGGAGCCCTCCGAGGTTTGCGTCAGACGGACTTGCGGCCATAATGACGGCCGTGAATTTTCCCCAGACTCTGAAGGATCGCCTGTGAGCCAGTCCCTGATCGCTGCCCTGCAAAACCCGGCCCTCTACCCGCATCCCGTAGATGGGTTCCAGGTCATCGAAACCCATATTTCCTGGGTAATCCTCACCGGCCCCTTTGCTTATAAAGTGAAGAAGCCAGTGAATTTCGGCTTTCTGGATTTCACCAACCTCGACGCCCGCAAGCATTTTTGCGGGGAAGAGCTGCGTCTTAACCAGCGCCTGACCAACGATTTGTATCTCGAAGTGTTGCCAATCACCGGCAGCGCCGATGCACCACAACTGGGTGGCGAGGGTCCGGCCGTCGATTACGCACTGAAAATGCGTCAATTCCCACAGAGCCAGCTGCTCAGCACGCTGCAAGCCAACGGCGAATTGACCCCCTTGCACATCGACGAGATGGCCGCGCAGATTGCCCAATTCCACCTCAGCGCACCGAAAGTGCCTGCCGAACACGAAGCCGGCACGCCGGACAGCGTGATGGCGCCGGTACGCCAGAACTTCGAACAAATCCGCCCGTTCCTCAGCGACAAGGCCGACCTGCTGCAACTGGATGCGCTGCAAGCCTGGGCCGAAAGCAGCTTCGAACGCCTCAAGCCACTGTTCGCTCAGCGCAAGGCCGACGGTTTTATCCGTGAATGCCACGGTGATATCCACCTGGGCAACGCCACCGTGATCGACGGCAAGGTCGTGATCTTCGACTGCATCGAGTTCAACGAACCGTTCCGCTTCACCGACGTTTATGCCGACACTGGCTTCCTGGCGATGGACCTGGAAGACCGTGGCCTGAAGAGTCTGGCGCGCCGCTTCATCAGCCAATACCTGGAACTGACCGGCGATTACCAGGGCCTTGAGTTGCTGAACTTCTATAAAGCCTACCGCGCACTGGTTCGCGCCAAGGTCAGCCTGTTCAGCATGCCGGCCGAGGCCGACCCGGTTCAGCGAGCCACCACCCTGCGTCAGTACCGCAATTACGCCAACCTGGCGGAAAGCTACAGCACCATTCCTTCGCGCTTCATGGCCATCACCCACGGTGTTTCTGCCGTCGGCAAGAGCCACGTGGCCATGCGTCTGGTGGAAGCGTTGGGCGCCATTCGCCTGCGTTCCGATGTAGAGCGCAAACGTCTGTTCGGCGAGCAAACCGTGCCAAACGACCCTCAGGCCGGCATCTATAGCGCCGACGCCAGCGCCGCCACTTACACCCACCTGCATGAAATTGCCGCGGTGATCCTGCGTGCTGGTTTCCCGGTGGTAGTCGATGCGACTTATCTCAAGCGCGACCAGCGTGATGGCGCAGCAAAAATCGCCGAAGCCACCGGCGCGCCCTTCCTGATCCTCGATTGCAATGCGCCGCAAGCAGTGATCGAGACCTGGCTGGCCCTGCGTCAGGCAGACAAAAAGGACCCGTCCGACGCCAACCTGGCCGTAATCGAAGCCCAGCAAGCTACTCGTGAGGCCCTGACGCCCGAAGAGATTCTCTGCAGCAAACGCGTTCAGACCAATGAAAGTGGAACCCTCGACACAGTCGTTGCACAGATTCGCCAGCGCCTGCCGGGTCTGTAAGAAACTATTTCAGCCGTGAAGCCTTCGCCGGCTTCACGACTGCCAAATAGTGGCACTATACTGGCGTCATAAAACCAACAGGTGATGTGACATGAGCCAGCCGAAACTTCTCGACACCCCGCTTTATGCTTTGCTGCACAAAGACGACATCACAGGTTTCAACAACGAGCGCCCCAAAGACGGACCTATCGACATGGTCGGTGGCGATTTCCGGGGTCTGGACCTGCGTGAACTGAACGCCGACGGCGTCGACTTTACCGATGCCTATTTCCGCTCCGCCGACTTGCGCGGCATCGACTTTCGCAACGCCTCCCTGGAAGGCGCGAGCCTTGCTCACGCACAGATCTCCGGCGCCTACTTCCCGCCAGAGCTGAGTGCTGACGAGATCCTGATGTCGATGAATTTCGGTACACGCCTGCGTTATCGCACCCGCTAAATGCGACCGTTAACTGACCCGTTCGGCGCCCCCGCTTTGCGCTGAACGCTGGGCATGGTTTGCCCGGAAACCTGACTCCACTGCCCTCTCGCCCTACCGCGTTCGCAGACTTTCACACAGCTTTAAGACTTCGCCTCTTAGAAGCTTTTGCGTCGAAACCGACCAAACAATCACGCTTTTCCTACTGATGGCTACACTCCTGAGAAGCTCGCCCACGCACCGTTCGGCCGTCGCAAGGAGGCTTGATGAATGATGAACTGCAGCACCTGAAGAATCTTGGCAAGACGTCGGCGCAGTGGCTGCATGCCGTGGGCATCCATAGCGCCTCGGACTTGCGTCGCCTGGGGGCGGTGGATGCTTATCGGGCCGTACGCACGCGCGGGTTTCGGGCGTCCAAAGTGTTGTTGTATGCCATCGAAGGTGCCCTGATGGATGTGCACTGGAATGACATTCCCGCCGAGCGCAAGGACGCCTTGAACAAACAGCTGGAAGCTATCTCGTCACGTCACAAGAACTGAACGGACGCAGCAGCCATGTACCTACTTGGGGAACAACCGGCTTACGCCGACGCGCTGATCAACCGGCTTCAACATATTCCCGTCCGGCTGCTGGAAGGTTTGATGCCCTGCGGACCGAGCCTGGAATTTTCGGCCGTCGATGATCTGGCCGTCCTGTTACCCGGCGATCAACTGTTTGTGCTGGACAATGGCCTGCTGCATGGATGCATCGACGATCGGGCATTGTTCTATTTGCACGAGGGAGACCTGATCGGCTTGCGCCAGGGCACAGAGCTGCCGCGTTGCCGCTTTCGCAGCGATAGCCCGTTAGCACTGACGCCTTATCTGCGATCCGAGGTTTTTCAGCATATCTATGCCGACCCGGAGCGGTCGGAGTTGTTCCTTCAATACATGGCCGGTCAGTCCGCTCTGCTGTCCGACGCACTCGCCCGCCTGAAACAACCTGAGTTTCGAAGCACCAATGGTTTTCAGCGCGTAGCCAGTGGCGAAATGTTGATCCGTCAGGGCGAAGACGCGGATCACGTATTCGTCATCATCGATGGCCACGCCGAAGCCTTTGTCGACGGGCATAAAGTCGGCGATGTACCCAAGGACGAAATTTTTGGCGCCATGGCGGTGTTCACCGGCGAGAAACGTAACGCCAGCGTGATCACCAGCGAACCCAGCACTGTCATGCTGATCCCCAAGGACCAGTTTCTCAGCCTGACCCAAAACAATCCGAAGATCGCCCACAGCCTGATCGAGAGCATGGCCCGACGCATTGATCTGCTGAACAAGCAGATCATTCAGCTGAGTTCACTCAACCGCATAGGCTAAAACTCAATGATTACGGGCGTTTCAAGCGACCGGGCAGCACATTTCAAAGAATTGAGAAATCAGCGATTGACTTGGTAATGAGAATCGCTATGATTACCACAACTGGTCGCGAGACTGGTCGATATTTGAAAAGCCCTTGGTTCGGACTCTCAGATATCTCCTCATCAGGCTAATCACGGTTATTTGACCCGGCTCTTGCCGGGTCTTTTTTTGCCTGAAGAAAAGTCGTTCGATCACTTGCCAAATTGCTTACGCATTTGCGCGCAGTAATCCTGCGGTGGCTTGGCAGGCGTGTACCAGACGTAATCAGCCATGGCCGGTGTGACTTCGCTACCCTGCTCCGCCAGCATCAACACCACTGGCGCCTGGGGCTCTCCCAGATCAAGCACATGAATCGGCACGCCGACATCCTTGCGCGCATGGTAAGCGCCGGCAAACAGCAGTGAAGGCGTGGGTGCCGCCAGCAGGCGTTCGGCCATTCGTCGGTCACGTTGCTGCTGGACCGCCAGCATCGCCGGCATCTGCGATTTTGGCAGCAAGCCACAGTGGGAGTCGCTGACTTGCTTCAGCAACTCGTCTTTGACTGAAGCAGCGTTGGAGCGCGAACCGCTCAATGTCGGAGGGTTAGCGTAAACGGCACGGACTTCAAGCGTGTCTAGATTGGCTGCCAGCAGCGGGTATTGCTGGTTCAGGGAGAAACGAACGATCGGCCCGTACAGATTCCAGTCCCAACCAGACTGCCAGGCTAATGCGCCGGGCAAATCCGCCGGTGGTGTCGAGGCGTGACGAACATCATCGACGCGCAGTTGTTGATCCGGCGTGAGCATTTCCAGCAGCAGACTGCCTTGAGGTCGCCGCTCACCCAGCGACTTCAATAACCACAACTGCAGTTGATGGTGATCGCGATTGTCATGTTGCTCGCCTACGATCAGCCGCGAAGGCGTCTCCAACCGCGCAACCAGTTCCTCTGCCGTGAGGGTCTGACCGCTGCGCAAGTCCCGGATCTCGCCGACAACCGGTGGCGGAGTCGAAACATGCTGACAGGCACTCAGCATCAGCAAGGCCAGCATCAAAATCCCACGCATGTTTTCACTCCATAAAAAACTCAGCGGGCGATGATCAGCGGATGCCCACGCTCCGGGTGCTGCTGCACCAGCACTTCCAGCCCGAACACGGCCTTCAGTGGTTCCGGGCGCAACACCTGCTCCGGTGTATCGAGCGCCACAGGGCGCCCGCCTTCGAGCAGTAACAGGCGATCACAATAGCGCGCTGCCAGGTTCAGATCATGCAGGATCACCAGCACCGCCGCGCCGCGATTGGCAAACTCGCGTACGGCTTGCAACGTGGTGTGCTGATGAAGCGGGTCGAGCATCGACGTTGGCTCATCGAGCAACAACGTTTGCCCCGCTTCGCCCGGCCAGAGCTGCGCCAGAACCCGCGCCAGATGCACCCGCTGACGTTCACCACCGGACAAGGCCAGATAGCTGCGGCCACTCAAATGCCCGGCATCGGCAGCGTGCAATGCGGCGGCGACGATCCCGTCATCGCGGGCCCGACCGCTTTGATGCGGCAAGCGGCCCATGCCGACCACTTCTTCGACACGAAAGGCGAAGTCCAGGGTCGACACCTGCGGCAATACCGCCAAACGCTGCGCTCGCGCCGTCCCCGCCCAATCGCTCAACTCGCGCTCATCGAGCCAGACGCCGCCATGATGAGCCTGCAACTCGCCGCACAAGGCGCCGAGCAAAGTGCTTTTGCCGGCGCCGTTCGGCCCCAGCACGCCGAGAACCTCGCCCGGTTTGAGCTCAAGCGTGATGTCCGTCAGGACAATCTTTCGGCCCCGCCGGATTTGCAGATTTTGCGTTCGCAACATCAGGCACGCCCCCTGACCAATAAATACAGAAAGAACGGCGCACCGATGAAAGCCGTGACGATCCCGATCGGCAATTCGGCCGGTGCCAGGGCCAGTCGCGCCACCAGATCGGCAAACAACAAAAGACTGGCACCCGCCAATACTGACGCTGGCAATAGCACACGATGATCCGGCCCGGCCAGCAGTCGCACCAGATGCGGCACCACCAGACCAACAAACCCGATCATCCCCGCTGCGGCCACCGCGGCCCCGACACCCAACGCCGTGCAAAACACCAATTCGCGCTTGAGCCCTTCGACGTCGATGCCCAGGTGTCCAGCCTCCGACTCACCCAGCAACAACGCATTCAAGGCTTTGGCCCGGCGCGGCAGCCACAACGCCACGCTGGCACTGATCAGCAGCAACGGCCAGAGCCGGGAATAGCTGGCGCCATTGAGGCTGCCCAGGTTCCAGAACGTCAGGGTGCGCAGCGTCGCGTCATCCGCCAGATAGGTGAACAGCCCCACGGCGGAACCGGCCAGCGCAGTCAACGCAATACCGGCCAGCAGCATGGTCGCGACATTGGTCTGCCCGTTGCGTCGGCCCAGTCGATACACCAACGCGGTCACGCCGAGCCCGCCGAGAAACGCGCACAGCGATAACAGATAAGGCCCGAAGGATTCGGGCAGTCCGCCGAACACAGAACCACCGACGATCGCAATTGCCGCGCCCAATGCCGCACCGCTGGAGACGCCGACCAGCCCCGGATCAGCCAGAGGATTTCGAAACAACCCCTGCATCGCCACGCCGGACAGTGCCAATACACCCCCCACGGCCAAACCCAACAAGGTTCGCGGCAAGCGAATCTGCCCGAGGATCAGCTCGGCCTGCTCCAGCCCGTCGGGCGCGATCGGTACACCCACCAGGCGCAGGGCTGCACGCAAGGTGTCGAACAACGGCAAGCTTACCGGTCCAAGCGCCAACGACAGCCAGATGGCCACCACACACAGCAGGATCAGACCAATAAATAAAGCACGTGGTTTAACCAGGATGATCATTGGCCGGCCGTGCCGGGGTAAAAGGCGTCAGACAGTATTTTCAACGCATCGGGTAGCCGCGGCCCCAAGCCCCCGACCAACAACGTCGGATCAAGCTCCATGACTCGCCCGTACTTGGCTGCGCGGGTCGAGGACAGCATCGGGTTCTCCTTGAACAACGCCGCACGTGCCGCATCGCCGGTCAGTGCACGATCGGCAAACACCAGCACCTCGGGATCCAGGCTGACCAGGGATTCGACAGAAAAAGGTTTGTAGCCGGTATGCGTGGCCAGATTGTGCCCACCGGCCTGTTGCAGCAACCAATCGGCGGCGGTGTCCTTGCCGGCGATGAGCGGTTTGCCGCCCGCGTGGCCAAGCAACAACAGCACACCCGGCGATTTTTCTTTCAACTGCGCCCGAGTGACCCGGATCTTTTGCTGATCGAGTTGCTGTTGATAAGCCTGGAACAAGTGTGAGGCCTGATCGTCAGCGCCAAGCAACTTGCCCAGACGCTGCAAATTGCCCTGCAAGGTCGGCAGATCCGGCTGGGCCGAGAACAGTTCGACCTGCACGCCTGCACTGCGAACCTGCGAAAGTACCGGTGGCGGTCCCATTTCCTCGGTGCCGACCAGTATCTGCGGGCGTAAGCTCAAAATACCCTCCGCCGACAATTGCCGCTGATACCCGATGCTCGGCAATGCCTTGAGCGATTCCGGGTGCTGACTGGTGGTGTCGACACCGACCAGTTTCGATTCACCGCCCAGCGCGCTGATCCATTCCGATAAAGCTCCACCGGCACTGACCCAACGTTGTGGCAACTCGGCCGCTGCGGCGTGGTGGCTGACGAGGAGTCCGACACAGAGCGCAGCAACGCGGGTACTCAGGCGCATAAACAGCTTCCTTTTAGGGTTTTCCCGGGCATTGAAATGACAGGCCACGTATCCTTGGCGCCTGGCATCTGTTGCCGAAGGGCAAGGCGGCCATTTGATAATTGTTTGCATTTGAACGTCAAGCTCGGACATATCCAGTCACGAGCCGCAGGACTTGAGGATAGACATGAAGTTTCTTTGTGCAGGCGTTGAGCTGGCCGATGCCAGTAGTCGCGGCTTCGACATCGACGGCCAGAAGCTCTTTGCCGTGCGTCGTGGCGACCAGGTTTACGTCTACATCAATCGCTGCCCGCACCGTGGTGTCGGGCTGGAATGGAAGCCCGACCAGTTTCTCGACCCCAGCAACAGCCTGATCCAGTGCGCGACCCACGGCGCACTGTTTCTGATCGAAGACGGGGAATGCGTTGCCGGCCCTTGCGCTGGACAGTCCCTGACCACGGTCGTCTGCCGCGAAGACGAGCAAGGGATCTGGGTCAGTCTTTAGCCGTTCAGCAACACATCCAGACGCCGATCCACCACCATTTCTTCGTGGGTCAAGTGCACGCCATAGGCCAGCACCTCGACCCCGCACGACACCGCCTCACGCAAGGCGGCGGCGTAGGCCGAATCGATTTCTTCTGCAGGACGCACAGCGTCGATGCCGGTGAGATTGACGCAATACAACTGCACCGCACGAATTCCGTCCCGGGCCAAATGCGCCAATTCGCGCAAATGCTTGGCCCCGCGCTGGGTCACTGCATCGGGAAATGCCGCTACCAATGAGCCATCGAAGCCCAGGGTGACACTTTTGACTTCCACATAAGCCGGCCCGCTCGGGTAATCGAGGCGGAAATCGATGCGGCTGCTTTCCTGACCGTAGGCCACTTCACGTTTCAGCTCGGTAAAGCCGTTCAACTCGGTGATGACACCGGCTCGCAGTGCCTCTTCGATCAAGCCGTTGGCCCGCCCGGTGTTCACGCAAAACAAGCGCCCCTGCGGGGTTTCACCGACTTCCCAAGTACCGGGCAACTTGCGCTTGGGGTCGTTGGAACGGCTGAACCAGACCTGCCCGCCTTCGACTTGGCAATTGAGCATCGAGCCGGTGTTCGGGCAGTGAATGGTCAGCAACTCGCCGCTAACGGTTTCGATATCGGCGAGAAAGCGCTTGTAACGACGAATCAAACGGCCTTCTTCGAGTGGAGGATGAAAACGCATCAGCTTTGCCAGCTCTTCAAGCCGCGCGCAATCCGCTCGACCGCTTCCTGTAGGCGCGGAAGACTTTGGGTGTAGGCAAACCGCACATGGTGACCGGACTGATAACGACCGAAGTCCAGACCCGGAGTAATCGCCACGTGTTCGGTTTCGAGGAAATGACGGCAGAACGCGAAGGCATCGCCGCCGAACTTGCTGATATCGGCATACAAGTAGAACGCGCCTTCAGGCTCAACGGCGATACCAAAGCCCAACTCTCGCAGGGCTGGCAGCAGGAAATCCCGACGACGGCCGAATTCGGCGCGACGCTCTTCCAGAATGCTGATCGTGGCCGGTTCGAAGCAGGCCAGAGCGGCGTGCTGAGCCATGCTCGGGGCGCTGATGTAGAGGTTCTGCGCGAGCTTTTCCAGCTCACCGACCGCCGCTTCAGGCGCCACCAGCCAACCAAGTCGCCATCCCGTCATGCCGAAATACTTGGAAAAACTATTCAGTACAAAGGCACTGTCATCGACTTCCAGCACGCTGGCCGCATCAGTGCCGTAGGTCAGACCGTGATAGATCTCATCCACCACCAGATGACCGTGACGCTCCTTGATCGCGGCCGACAGACCCGCCAGCTCATCGCGGGTCAGGATCGTCCCGGTCGGATTGGCTGGCGAAGCCACGAGGGCACCGACGCTGTCGTGATCCCAATGGCGCGCAATCAGGTCCGGCGTCAGTTGATAGCGCACGTCCGGACCTACAGGAACAAGCTGCGCCGCGCCTTCCACCAGCCGCAAAAAGTGCCGGTTGCACGGGTATCCCGGGTCCGCCAGCAGCCAGTGCTTGCCCGGATCCACCAACAAGGCGCTGGCCAGCAGCAGCGCACCAGAACCGCCAGGCGTGATGAGGATTCGCTGCGGGTCGATGTTCAAACCGTAACGCTGCTGATAAAAGCCGGAAATGGCCTCACGCAACTCGGGAATGCCGCGCGCGGCGGTGTAACGGGTCTTCCCCGCCGTCAATGCGGCCTGGCCGGCCTGAATGATCGGCTCGGCGGTGGTGAAGTCAGGTTCGCCGATTTCCAGGTGGATCACGTCGTGGCCAGCGGCTTGCAGTTCATTGGCCCGCGCCAGCAGCGCCATGACATGGAAAGGTTCGATCGCGCGACTGCGGGCACTGTAGGACTGAGCCATTAGCCTTCCTTCAACGGGGAAAAAAACTGATTCTACCCAAGCGCAGGAACGAGCGAGAACCTAAAGCGGTCAGACCGTTATAACGCTGGTCTCAAACGACTCAAGCGTGTGCCCCAGGTTTGACTAAAATCAATAATTGATCAGGTCTCCAGCGCCACCAGACAAGGCTTTGCAATCATTTGCAAGCACAGCGGGCCACTACCTCGACATCCGGGAGTAGCGCGGCCCGATTTGATCTGGTAAGTTCGCCCGCTTGCAGCCGCAGGGCCGGCAGGTGTCGGTGATGGAGCAATCCTGCGCAATGGATTACAAGAGTAGAGGCGGTCCATTTCATGCCCACCCAAGCAAAGCAGCAAAACCAGTCGATCAGCGGCTTCGAACCCTACAAAGAAGTAAAGGGCGAGGAATACATGGGCAAGCCCATGCGCGCTCACTTCACCAAGATCCTGAATAAGTGGAAACAGGACTTGATGCAGGAAGTCGACCGTACGGTTGATCACATGAAAGACGAAGCGGCCAACTTCCCGGACCCGGCAGACCGTGCCAGCCAGGAAGAAGAATTCAGCCTCGAGCTGCGTGCCCGCGACCGCGAGCGCAAGTTGATCAAAAAGATCGACAAGACGCTGCAACTGATCGAAGACGAAGAATATGGCTGGTGCGAGTCCTGCGGCGTCGAAATTGGCGTCAAGCGACTGGAAGCCCGCCCTACCGCCGATATGTGCGTTGACTGCAAGACCCTGGCGGAAATCAAGGAAAAGCAAGTCGGCAAGTAATCTCGACTTGAACGAAAAACGGAGCGTGCGAACGCTCCGTTTTTGTTTCTGATGTTTGCCTCGGCAACAAACCTGTGGGAGCGAGCCTGCTCGCGAAGGGGGCCATCAGTTTCAACAATAATGTTGCCTGACACACCGCTTTCGCGAGCAGGCTCGCTCCCACAGGGACTTGCGCATGACCAGACAAAGTAAACTTGCCCCATGACCGCCATCGTTTCCCCCACCTACATCGGGCGCTTCGCCCCCACGCCCAGCGGGCATCTGCATTTCGGTTCGCTGGTCGCAGCGCTGGCCTCGTACCTCGACGCGCGCTCGGTGGGTGGCCGCTGGCTGATGCGCATGGAGGATCTCGATCCACCACGGGAGGAGCCCGGCGCCCAAGCGGCCATTCTCAAGGCGCTGGAAAGCTACGGCTTCGAGTGGGATGGCGAAATGGTCCGACAGAGTGACCGGCACGATGCCTACGCCGAAGTCCTCAATCGACTGTTCAATCACGGCCTGGCCTACGCTTGCACCTGCTCACGCAAAACACTTGCGCCCTATCACGGGATTTATCCAGGGCTGTGCCGCAACGCCGGTCATGACACTGAAGATGCTGCGATTCGCCTGCGTGTCCCCGAGCTGGAATATCACTTCATCGACCGGGTGCAAGGCGAATACCGCCAACACCTGGGCCGGGAGGTCGGTGATTTCGTGATTCGTCGCCGCGACGGGCTCTACGCCTATCAACTGGCGGTGGTGCTGGACGACGCCTGGCAAGGCATTACCGATATCGTCCGTGGTGCCGACCTGCTCGACTCCACACCGCGCCAGCTCTACCTGCAAGAACTGCTTGGCCTGCCGCAACCGCGTTATCTGCATATCCCGCTGATCACCCAGCCCGATGGCAACAAGCTCGGGAAGTCCTATCGTTCGCCGCCGTTGACCGAAGATCAGGCAACCCCCTTGTTGCTGCGTGCGTTGCGCGCACTGGGGCACAATCCCGGTGCCGAACTGGCTTACGCCACCCCACGGGAAGTGTTGAACTGGGGCATCGCCCACTGGGATGCAGTGTTGATCCCGCGCACACTCAACCTGCCCGAAGCACAACTACAGTGATCACACTTGCAGTGGCGCGCCCATCCGTTACCATCGCCGCACGTTTTCGGGCACGCGCATAAAAAAGAGAGGCCGGGATGTACATCTATCGCTTGGTCCTGCTCCTGGTAGTGGGGATTTATCTGTTCTCCCCGGCCATCATGGATTGGTGGATCGACGCCACTGGCGCCTGGTATCGCCCTTATCTGCTCTGGCTGATTCTGATCGTCGTGACCTTCATCCTGCAGAGCCAAAAAGATGCCGATGAGCTTTAGCCTGACCCAGATGATCCTGATCAGCGCCGCATACCTGGCGGTGCTGTTCGGCGTAGCCTGGGTCAGCGAACGGGGCATGATCCCCCGGGCGATCATTCGCCACCCGCTGACGTACACCCTGTCGTTGGGCGTTTACGCCAGTGCGTGGGCGTTTTACGGCACGGTGGGCCTGGCCTATCAATACGGCTACGGATTTTTGTCCAGCTATCTAGGCGTCTCCGGCGCGTTTCTGCTGGCACCGGTGCTTTTGTATCCGATCCTGAAAATCACCCGCACGTATCAGCTGTCATCCCTGGCCGATCTGTTCGCCTTCCGCTTCCGCAGTACCTGGGCCGGCGCACTGACCACAATCTTCATGCTGATCGGCGTGCTGCCGTTGCTGGCGTTGCAAATTCAGGCGGTGGCCGACTCCATCGGCATCCTCACCCGCGAGCCGGTGCAACATCGCGTGGCCCTGAGCTTCTGCGCACTGATTACGCTGTTCACGATTTTCTTCGGCTCGCGCCACATTGCCACCCGCGAGAAACACGAAGGCCTGGTGTTCGCGATTGCCTTCGAGTCGGTGATCAAACTGATCGCCATCGGCGGCGTTGGTCTCTATGCGCTGTACGGCGTGTTCGACGGCCCGCAACAGCTGGAACTGTGGCTGCTGCAAAACCAGACCGCGCTCGCCGCTTTGCACACGCCATTGCAGGAAGGCCCGTGGCGTACGCTGCTATTGGTGTTCTTCGCTTCGGCGATCGTGATGCCGCACATGTACCACATGACGTTTACCGAAAACCTCAACCCGCGCTCGCTGGTCAGTGCGAGCTGGGGCTTGCCGCTGTTCCTGCTGTTGATGAGCCTGGCGGTACCGCTGATTCTCTGGGCCGGACTCAAACTCGGCGCCACCACCAACCCGGAATACTTCACGCTGGGCATTGGTATCGCGGCCAACAGCAAGGCTTTGGCGCTATTGGCCTATATCGGTGGATTGTCGGCGGCCAGCGGTTTGATCATCGTCACCACCCTGGCCCTGTCCGGGATGGCGCTGAACCATTTGGTACTGCCGCTCTATCAGCCGCCGGCCGAAGGCAATATCTACCGCTGGCTGAAATGGACCCGCCGGGGGCTGATCGTCGCGATCATCATGGCCGGTTACGGTTTCTACCTGCTGCTGGGCGCGGAACAGGATCTGGCGAATCTGGGCATCGTCGCCTTCGTCGCCACCCTGCAATTCCTGCCAGGTGTGCTGTCGGTACTGTACTGGCCGACCGCCAACCGCCGCGGTTTCATCGCCGGCTTGCTCGCGGGGATTCTGGTGTGGCTGGTGACCATGCTGCTGCCGCTGGTCGGCAATCTGCAGGGTTTCTACATACCGCTGCTGAACATGATCTACGTGCTGGACGACACCAGTTGGCACATGGCGGCGATCGCCTCGCTGGCGGCCAACGTGCTGATGTTCACCCTGATCTCGCTGTTCACCAACGCCAGCCCGGAAGAAGCCAGCGCCGCCGAAGCCTGCGCCGTGGACAACGTGCGTCGCCCGCAACGCCGCGAATTGCACGCCGCATCGCCTCAGGAATTCGCCACGCAGCTGGCAAAACCCTTGGGCGCCAAGGCTGCGCAGAAAGAAGTCGAACAGGCTCTGCGTGACCTCTATCTGCCTTTCGATGAGCGCCGGCCTTACGCCTTGCGCCGCTTGCGCGACCGTATCGAAGCCAACCTCTCCGGCCTGATGGGGCCGAGTGTGGCTCAGGACATGGTCGAGACATTCCTGCCTTATAAGGCCGGCGGCGAAAACTACGTCACCGAAGACATCCACTTCATCGAAAGTCGCCTCGAGGATTACCACTCGCGCCTGACCGGGCTTGCCGCCGAACTCGATGCCCTGCGCCGCTATCACCGCCAGACCTTGCAGGAGTTGCCGATGGGCGTTTGCTCGCTGGCCAAGGATCAGGAAATCCTCATGTGGAACAAGGCCATGGAGGAGCTGACCGGGATTGCCGCGCAGCGTGTGGTCGGTTCGCGGTTGAGTACTATTGCCGATCCCTGGAAAGAGCTGCTGCAAGGCTTCATCAATCTGCCGGACGAGCATTTGCACAAACAGCACCTGGCCCTCGACGGCCAGACCCGCTGGCTGAACCTGCACAAAGCGGCGATCGATGAACCGCTGGCCCCGGGTAACAGCGGCCTGGTTCTACTGGTGGAAGACCTGACCGAAACCCAGATGCTCGAAGACAAACTGGTGCACTCCGAGCGCTTGGCCAGCATCGGCCGACTCGCCGCCGGCGTGGCCCATGAAATCGGCAACCCGATCACCGGCATTGCCTGCCTGGCGCAGAACCTGCGCGAAGAGCGTGAAGAAGACAGCGAACTGAAGGAAATCAGCGGGCAGATCCTGGAGCAGACCAAACGCGTGTCGCGCATCGTTCAGTCGCTGATGAGCTTCGCCCACGCTGGCAGTCATCAGCACAGCGACGAGCCCGTCTGTCTGGCCGAAGTGGCCCAGGATGCCATCGGTTTGCTGGCCCTGAACCGACGCAATTTCGAAGTGCAGTTCTACAACCTGTGCGATCCCGATCACTGGGTCGAAGGCGACCCGCAGCGGCTTGCACAAGTACTGATCAACTTGCTCTCAAACGCCCGCGACGCCTCGCCTCCCGGCAGCGCGGTGCGGGTCAAAAGCGAAGCCGGCGAACACACGGTCGATTTGATCGTGGAGGACGAAGGCAGCGGTATTCCGAAGAACATCATGGATAGATTGTTCGAACCTTTCTTCACCACCAAGGATCCTGGCGAAGGCACCGGTCTGGGCCTTGCACTGGTCTATTCCATCGTTGAAGAGCATTATGGACAAATCACCATCGACAGCCCGGCTGATGTTCAAAGCCAACGCGGCACCCGTATCCGGGTGACCTTGCCGCGTCATGTCGAAGCGACGTCCGCTGTGAACTGAGACCGTCGAGAGTATCGAATCAATGCCGCACATTTTGATCGTCGAAGACGAAACAATTATCCGCTCCGCCTTGCGCCGCCTGCTGGAACGTAACCAGTACCAGGTCAGCGAAGCCGGTTCAGTGCAGGAAGCACAAGAACGCTTCACCATTCCCACGTTCGACCTGATCGTCAGCGACCTGCGTCTGCCTGGCGCGCCTGGCACCGAGTTGATCAAACTCGGCCAGGGCACTCCGGTGCTGATCATGACCAGCTACGCCAGCCTGCGTTCGGCGGTCGACTCAATGAAGATGGGTGCGGTGGATTACATCGCCAAGCCTTTCGATCATGACGAAATGCTTCAGGCCGTCGCGCGAATCCTGCGTGACCGTCAAGCTGTGCAAGCCAGCGGTGAGCCGGTCGCCGGTAAAGCCGGTAATGGCGCCGCGAAACCGGGCGCCAGCAACAACAACGGCGAAATCGGCATCATCGGCTCCTGCCCGCCTATGCAGGATCTGTACAGCAAGATCCGCAAAGTCGCGCCAACCGACTCCAATGTTTTGATTCAGGGCGAATCCGGCACCGGTAAAGAACTGGTGGCGCGCGCCCTGCACAATCTGTCCAAACGCGCCAAGGCGCCGATGATTTCGGTGAACTGCGCGGCCATTCCGGAAAGCCTGATCGAGTCCGAACTGTTCGGCCACGAAAAAGGCGCGTTCACTGGCGCCAGCGCCGGGCGTGCCGGCTTGGTGGAAGCGGCTGACGGCGGCACCTTGTTCCTCGACGAAATCGGCGAACTGCCACTGGAAGCCCAGGCCCGCCTGCTGCGCGTGCTGCAGGAAGGTGAAATTCGTCGTGTGGGTTCGGTGCAGTCACAGAAAGTCGATGTGCGCCTGATCGCCGCGACTCACCGGGACCTCAAGAGCCTGGCGAAGATCGGCCAGTTCCGTGAAGACTTGTATTACCGCCTTCACGTGATCGCCCTGAAACTGCCGGCCCTGCGCGAGCGTGGCGCCGACGTCAACGAAATTGCCAATGCGTTCCTGGCGCGACAGAGCGCGCGGGTCAACCGCACCGACCTGAAGTTCGCCCCGGATGCCGAGCAGGCGATTCGTCATTACTCCTGGCCGGGTAACGTTCGGGAGCTGGAAAACGCCGTAGAACGTGCCGTCATCCTGTGCGAGAGCCCGGAGATTTCCGCCGAGCTGCTGGGGATCGACATCGAACTGAGCGATCTGGACGATGACGATTTCATCGGCCTGCCTCCACAACAGGGTAGCGCCGCCGGTAACAATAGCCATGAGCCGACCGAAGACCTGTCACTGGAAGACTACTTCCAACACTTCGTTCTCGAGCATCAGGACCACATGACCGAAACCGAGTTGGCGCGCAAACTCGGTGTCAGTCGCAAATGCCTGTGGGAACGCCGTCAGCGCCTGGGCATTCCGCGGCGCAAGACCGGGGTGGCCAGCGAGAGCTGAACCTCGCCTGTCTGATGCGCGGGTAACACGTGACCTTGTGAAAAAACTGTTACCTCAGCTTTTTCACGTAACAGAAGCCGGGGCTTACGGTAACGAAGCCCCGGTTTTTTTTGGCCTCTGAAAACCTCATCAGCCGGCCTAACCCCTTGTTTTACTGGGCCTCGCAAAAGTTGGCACGCACCCTGCTATATGTTTGATACAAGAACAATAACAAGCAATGCACAAGACAATAAAAATAAGACGTATCGACTCACGCACAATAAAAACAAGACGGCGAGAGGCGCAGCTAACTGATTCTTTTGGAGAGGCGTTGTATTTGGGGCTTGCCCCACGACCAGGCCGAGAACAACAAAAAACTGTCACAAGACAGAGCCTGAACTGGTTGGATCGCAAGATCACTGCAACACAGCGACCAAAGCAATCCGTTTGCTCTTGGCTCCCGATTGGGAGGGTCATGAAGGAAAAACTTCATGGCGAGGGCATTCAACAAAAACAAGAAGCCCGAATCAAAAATAAAAATAGAGCACGCAACTACTTTCTTGGGGAGCTTCGGCTCCCCTTGTAGTTTCTGCAATTCGGCTTTCACGCTGCCCCTGTAGCAGCTGCCGAGCAGCGCGAGGCTGCGTTCGATTGCGAAGCAGTCGCAATACAGGCACCCGGTTTCTTCTGACACACCGCAATCTCTGGTTTTACGACTACTGCGTAGTCGAACGCAGCCTCGCAGGCTCGGCAGCTGCTACACAAAGCCAATCCGCACCAACAAGCCCCTGCTTCAAGCGCTTGCGCAGCTTCCTACACCATCCCCCGACTAAATGCTAGAATCCCCGCCCATCATGCGGTCATTCTTCGTTTTGGCCGAACATTCCTTCAAACAGTGCATCCCATGCTGAAGAAGCTGTTCCAGTCATTCCGTTCTCCCAAGCGTCATACGCAACACATTCGCAGTACGCCTGAAGTGCTCAACAGCGGCCAACATTCGCTGCAAAAGGCCCAATTCAGTCGCTACGCGGTGAACATCGTCGAACGCCTGCAGAACGCCGGTTACCAGGCATACCTGGTCGGCGGCTGCGTGCGTGACATGCTGCTCGGCATCACGCCAAAAGACTTCGACGTCGCCACCAGTGCAACGCCTGAACAGGTTCGGGCCGAATTCCGCAACGCGCGGATCATCGGTCGTCGCTTCAAGCTGGTGCACATCCACTTTGGCCGCGAAATCATTGAAGTCGCGACCTTCCGCGCCAATCACCCGCAAAACGATGAAGAGGAAGACAGCAACCAGTCCTCGCGAAACGAGAGCGGGCGCATCCTGCGCGATAACGTCTATGGCACGCTGGAAGAAGACGCGCAACGCCGCGACTTCACCATCAACGCCTTGTATTACGATCCGGTCAGCGAGCGCATCCTTGATTACGCCAACGGCGTACACGACATCCGCAATCACCTGATCCGCCTGATCGGCGATCCGAAGCAACGCTACCAGGAAGATCCGGTACGGATGCTGCGAGCCGTGCGTTTCGCCGCAAAGCTGAATTTCGGCATCGAAAAACACAGCGCCGCGCCAATCCGCGAGCTGGCGCCGATGCTGCGCGAGATTCCATCGGCCCGCCTGTTCGAAGAAGTGCTCAAGCTGTTCCTCTCAGGCCATGCCGCGGACACCTTTGAGATGCTGGTCGACCTGCAGCTGTTCGATCCGCTGTTCCCGGCCAGTGCAGAGGCCCTGGAATACAACCCGACGTACGCTCACACGCTGATCAGCGAAGCGTTGATCAACACCGATCTGCGGATCAAACAGAACAAACCGGTGACCCCGGCGTTCCTGTTTGCGGCGCTGCTTTGGCCTGCCCTGCCGGCCCGCGTATTGCGCCTGCAAGAACGTGGCATGCCGCCGATTCCGGCGATGCAGGAAGCGGCTCATGAACTGATCGCCGAACAGTGCCAGCGCATCGCGATTCCGAAACGCTTCACCATGCCGATCCGCGAGATCTGGGACATGCAGGAGCGTCTGCCACGCCGCAGCGGCAAGCGCGCCGACCTGTTGCTGGACAACCCACGGTTCCGTGCCGGTTACGACTTCCTGCTGCTGCGCGAAAGCGCCGGCGAGCAGACCGATGGCCTGGGCGAATGGTGGACGGATTATCAGGACGCCAACGACAGCGAACGTCGCGACATGATCCGCGACCTCAGCGGCAAGGATGACGGCACCGGCGCTCCACGCAAACGTCGCCGCAGCGGTGGCGCCAAGCGCAAACGCACCGCCGGCGCACCGAGCGCCACGGGCGAGTAATCCATGGAACGCATCTACATCGGCATGGGCAGCAATCTGGCTGACCCCGCCGAACAATTGCGCAGCGCCGTCGAGGCGCTGGCGCAGTTGCCGCAGACCGAACTGATCGGGGTTTCCGCGTTTTATCAGAGCGACTCGCTGCTGCCCGGCCAACCGCGTTACACCAACGCCGTTGCCGCCCTCGACAGCACACTCCCGCCGCTGGAGCTGCTTGATGCGCTGCAAGCCATCGAAAACGAACAGGGCCGCGAGCGTATTGAACGCTGGGGACCACGCACACTTGATCTCGACATCGTGCTGTTCGGTAATCGACTGATCGACGAACCTCGCCTCAAGGTGCCTCACTACCATATGCAAGAACGAGCTTTCGTTCTCTATCCTCTGGCCGAACTGGCGCCTGCGGATTTGCGTCTGGCTGATGGTCGCTGCCTCAGCGAATTGCTCGCAGCCTGCCCGTTCGTCGGGTTGGAGCGCCTCTCCCACAATTGACAGTTGCTCCCACATTGGTTTTGTGTCGAACACAAGATCTACAGTTGCTGAATCGCATCAGTTACCCCGGTAACACCCCACGCGTAACAATGCGGTAACACACGCAATTGACTTCCCGAGTTCTCCTCACGACTATAGGCGTCCCGCTGCCGCCAACACGGCGCTGAAGGGCGCAATCCAGGCCTTAAAAGCACGACAACAGACCGTGCGCCTGTATTTAACGAAGAATCACGCGCGTTACTCGCAGTAGTTTCCACAGCGCCTGAATGAGGAACTTTTCATGCCAGCCATCACCCTGACCACTCTGCAAGGTCTCAAGCAAAAAGGTGAAAAAATCACCATGCTGACCTGCTATGACGCGACCTTCGCCCACGCCTGCAATGAAGCGGGCGTCGAAGTGTTGCTGGTGGGCGACTCCCTTGGCATGGTGTTGCAAGGTCACGACAGCACCCTGCCGGTCACCACCGCTGAAATGGCTTACCACGTGGCGTCCGTCAAACGCGGTAACACCGATGCGTTGATCCTCGCCGACCTGCCCTTCATGGCCTACGCCACCACCGAACAAGCCATGAGCAACAGTGCCCTGTTGATGCAAGCGGGTGCGCACATGGTCAAGGTTGAAGGTGCGCTGTGGCTGGGGGACTCGATCCGTCTGCTGGCCGAACGCGGTATCCCGGTATGCGCGCACATGGGGCTGACACCGCAATCGGTGAATATCCTCGGCGGTTACAAAGTCCAGGGTCGCAACGAAAACCAGGCGCGGCAGATGCGTGCCGATGCGATCGCCCTGGAACAAGCTGGCGCGTCGATGTTGCTGCTCGAATGCGTACCGAGTGAGCTCGCCGAAGAAATCACCCAAGCGGTGAAAATTCCGGTGATCGGCATTGGCGCCGGCAGTGCCACCGACGGCCAGGTGCTGGTTCTGCACGACATGCTCGGCCTGTCGATCACTGGCCGTGTGCCGAAGTTCGTGAAGAACTTCATGGCCGGGCAACAAAACATTCAAGCGGCGCTTGGTGCGTACGTCACTGAAGTCAAAGCGGCGACTTTCCCTGGTATCGAACACGGATTCTCTGCATGAACACCGTAAAAACCGTACGCGAATTGCGGGCCGCCGTGGCCCGTGCCCGTGGCGAAGGCAAGCGAATCGGCTTCGTGCCGACCATGGGCAACCTGCACAGTGGTCATGTTGCACTGGTGACCAAAGCCACCCAACGGGTGGATTTCGTGGTCGCGAGCATTTTCGTCAACCCGCTGCAGTTCGGCGCCGGCGAAGACCTCGACAAGTACCCGCGCACCCTCGCGGCCGATCAGGAGAAACTGCTCCAGGCCGGTTGCCACTTGCTGTTCGCGCCAACCGTTGAAGAAATGTATCCCGACGGCATGGTCGGCCAGACCCGCGTCAGCGTTCCGCAACTCTCCGAAGGCCTCTGCGGCGCCAGCCGTCCCGGGCATTTCGAAGGTGTGGCGACGGTAGTCACCAAGCTGTTCAACATGGTCCAGCCGGACCTGGCGATCTTCGGCCAGAAAGACTTCCAGCAACTGGCAGTGATCCGCGCCCTGGTGCATGACCTGAACATGCCGATCCAGATCATCGGCGAACCGACCGTACGTGCAGCCGATGGCCTGGCGCTGTCGTCGCGCAATGGTTTCCTCAGCGAAGAACAGCGGGCCGTTGCGCCGGTTGTGTATCGCGGTTTGAACCAGATTGCCGACGCGATCAAACAGGGTGAACGGGATTTCCCGGCGTTGATCGGTGCGCAGATCAAGCAGCTTGAAGCGGCGGGCTTGCGTCCTGACTATCTGGAGATTCGTCATGCGCTGACCTTGCGCCCGGCAACTGCGCAAGATCAGGATCTGGTGATTCTGGTGGCAGCGTTCCTGGGCACTACGCGGTTGATCGATAACCTGCATCTGAACCTCGACGCTACTGCCTGAACACCACAATCCCCCTGTAAGAGCCGAGCTTGCTCGCGAAAGCGGTGTGTCATTCAGCATTGATGTCGACTGATCCACCGCTTTCGCGAGCAAGCTCCGCTCCTACAGGGTCCTGCGCTGCCTCGCCCCCTTGTTGCCGCCCTTTAAGCCTTTGGGCACAATGCCCGCCGTTCGATTCCGACCTGGGGAAACACTCATGCACGCCATCATGCTCAAGGCCAAGCTGCATCGCGCCGAAGTCACCCACGCTGTACTCGATTACGAAGGTTCTTGCGCCATCGACGGCGAATGGCTGGACCTGTCCGGCATCCGTGAGTACGAACAGATCCAGATCTACAACGTCGACAATGGTGAACGCTTCACCACCTACGCGATTCGTGGCGAAGAAGGCTCGCGCATGATCTCGGTCAACGGTGCCGCCGCACACAAGGCCAAGGTCGGTGATCGCGTGATCATCTGCGCATACGCCCACTACAGCGAAGCCGAGTTGCTCAACTTCAAGCCACGCATGCTCTACATGGCGCCGGGTAATGAACTGAGCCATACCAGCAATGCCATTCCGGTTCAGGTCGCCTGATCCCGTCTTAGCCCCTCCCCCTTCCGTTTGTCGGACCGTTCCCTGCTTGATGTATAAAAAAGTACCGGGAACGGGTCAGACAAAGTCAAGACAGATCGCAGCGCGAGGTTTACTGTATTCGCCCTGTGTCATGAAATCGTGTCGACGCAGTTGACCGGACGCCCACCCACAGCGCTCCGGTATTTTTAGTGTTCAAAAGGCCGTTCAAGTAAAAAGGAAACCCGCAGCGATGGCGTATTACCGCACCCCTCAAGACGTTACCGCTCTGCCCGCCTGGCAAGCGTTGAATGACCACCGCCAAGCCATGCAAGATTTCAGCATGCGCGAAGCCTTTAATGCCGATCCGCAGCGCTTTACCCAATTCACCCTCAGCAGCTGCGGCCTGTTTCTCGACTACTCGAAGAACCTGATCAACGCTCAGACCCGCGATCTGCTGGTGGGCCTGGCCAACGAAGTCGACCTTCAGGGCGCGATCAAAGCGCTGTTCGAAGGCGAAATCGTCAACTCCTCCGAAGGTCGTCCGGCCTTGCACACCGCCCTGCGCCGTCCGGTCGGCGACAAGCTGTCGGTCAACGGCGTCAACGTGATGCCGGAAGTGCACAAGGTCCTGAACCAGATCACCGACCTCGTGGGCCGTATCCACGACGGTTTGTGGCGCGGCTACTCCGAGAAGCCGATCACTGACGTGGTGAACATCGGCATCGGTGGCTCGTTCCTCGGCCCGGAGCTGGTCTCCGAAGCGCTGCTGTCCTACGCCCAGAAAGGCGTGCGCTGCCATTACCTGGCGAACATCGACGGCAGTGAATTCCACGAACTGACCATGAAGCTGCGTGCCGAAACCACGCTGTTCATCGTTTCGTCGAAATCCTTCAACACCCTCGAAACCCTGAAAAATGCTCAGGCCGCACGTGCCTGGTACCTGGCTCAGGGTGGTTCGGAAGCCGAGCTGTATCGTCACTTCATCGCCGTCTCCAGCAACAATGCAGCGGCTGTGGCCTTCGGGATCCGCGAAGAAAACATCTTCCCGATGTGGGACTGGGTCGGCGGTCGTTACTCGCTGTGGTCGGCCATCGGTTTGCCGATTGCCCTGGCCATCGGCATGTCGAACTTCAAGGAACTGCTGTCCGGTGCCTACACCATGGACCAGCATTTCCAGAGCGCACCGTTCGACCAGAACATGCCGGTGCTGCTGGCGTTGCTCGGCGTCTGGTACGGCAACTTCTGGGGTGCACAGAGCCACGCGATCCTGCCGTACGACCACTACCTGCGTAACATCACCAAGCATTTGCAACAGCTGGACATGGAATCCAACGGCAAGAGCGTGCGTCAGGACGGCACTCCAGTGTCCACCGACACGGGCCCGGTGATCTGGGGTGGCGTGGGCTGCAACGGTCAGCATGCGTATCACCAGTTGCTGCACCAGGGCACCCAACTGATCCCGGCAGACTTCATCGTGCCAATCGTCAGCTTCAACCCGGTGTCCGACCACCACCAGTGGCTGTACGCCAACTGCCTGTCGCAAAGCCAGGCGCTGATGCTGGGCAAGACCCTTGCCGAGGCCGAAGCCGAGTTGCGCGACAAAGGCATGAGCGAAGAAGAGGTGCAAAAACTCGCGCCTCACAAGGTGATCCCGGGCAACCGTCCGAGCAATACGTTGGTGGTCGAACGCATCAGCCCGCGTCGCCTCGGCGCATTGGTGGCGATGTACGAACACAAAGTCTTCGTGCAAAGCGTGATCTGGGGCATCAACGCCTTCGACCAATGGGGCGTGGAGCTGGGTAAAGAACTGGGCAAAGGCGTCTACAACCGCCTGGTCGGCAGCGAAGAAACCCCGGCTGACGATGCCTCGACCCAAGGCCTGATCAACTACTTCCGCGGTCGTCACCGCGGCTAACGCCATCCCTGTAGGAGCGAACGGTGCGGCGATCCGACTTGCTCGCGAAGAACGATAACTCGGTGTACCTGATACACCGAGCCGCCTTCTTCGCGAGCAAGCTTCGCTCCTACAGGGTTGTGTTTGTTTTCGGGTATTGAACCCGCCTCCCACTCGGCGCATCTTTATTACTTGTCGCAAAACAAGAATAAGGAACCGTCATGTTCGATATCAGCACGTTCCCCCAAGCCGATGCCGTCCGCCGGGCTGCACAATTAAGTCAAGACGACTACAAGCGCCTGTACCGCCAATCCATCGAGCACCCCAGCACCTTCTGGGCCGAACAGGCCACACGCTTTCTCGACTGGAGTAAGCCGTGGGATACCGTCCAGCGCTATAACCTGAAAACCGGTGAGGCGAGCTGGTTCGCCGGCGGAAAGTTAAATGTCAGTTACAACTGCATTGACCGTCACCTGGAAAAGCGCGGCGATCAAATCGCGATCATCTGGGAAGGCGACGACCCTGCCGGATCCGCGCAGATCAGCTACAAAAAACTTCATCACAACGTCTGTCGCCTGGCCAACGTGCTCAAAAGCCGTGGCGTGAAGAAAGGTGACCGCGTGTGTATCTACATGCCGATGATTCCCGAAGCCGCTTACGCCATGCTCGCCTGCACGCGCATTGGTGCAGTGCATTCGGTGGTGTTCGGTGGTTTCTCTCCGGACTCTGTGCGTGACCGCATTCTCGATGCCGACTGCCGCACCGTGATCACCGCCGATGAAGGCGTGCGCGGCGGTAAAGTCGTGCCGCTCAAGCAGAAGGTCGACAAGGCGCTGCAAAGCTGCCCGAACGTCAGCACCGTCATCGTGGTCGAGCGCACTCAGGGCGAAGTGGAATGGGTCGAAGGCCGGGACATCTGGTATCACCAGGCGCTGCGAGACGTCAGCGACGATTGTCCACCTGAGCCGATGGACGCCGAAGACCCGCTGTTTATCCTCTACACCTCCGGCAGCACCGGCAAGCCCAAAGGCGTGCTGCACACCACCGGCGGCTACCTGCTGCAAGCGGCGATGACCTTCAAGTACGTGCTCGACTACCGCGACGACGAAGTCTTCTGGTGCACCGCCGATGTCGGCTGGGTCACCGGCCACAGCTACATCGTTTACGGTCCGCTGGCCAACGGCGCGACCACGCTGATCTTCGAAGGCGTGCCGAGCTACCCGAGCAGCTCGCGCTTCTGGCAGGTGATCGACAAGCACCATGTGAACATTTTCTATACCGCCCCGACCGCCCTGCGTTCCCTGATGCGTGAAGGCCCCGAACCGTTGAAGGAAACTTCCCGCGCGAGCCTCAGATTACTCGGCAGTGTCGGTGAGCCCATCAACCCGGAAGCGTGGGAGTGGTACTTCAATGCTGTCGGCGAACAGCGTTGTCCGATCGTCGATACCTGGTGGCAGACCGAAACCGGCGGCATCATGCTCAGCCCTTTGGTCAGCGCTCAACGGATCAAACCCGGCTGCGCCACGCAACCGATGTTCGGCGTGCAACCGGTGTTGCTCGATGAAGCGGGCAAGGAAATCAAAGGCGCCGGCAGCGGCGTGCTGGCGATCAAATCCAGCTGGCCGGCGCAGATCCGCAGCGTCTATGGCGACCCGCAACGAATGGTCGACACCTACTTCAAGCCCTACCCCGGTTACTACTTCACCGGCGACGGTGCCCGGCGCGATGAGGATGGTGATTACTGGATCACCGGGCGCATCGACGACGTGATCAACGTCTCCGGACACCGCATCGGCACCGCGGAAGTGGAAAGCGCGCTCGTGCTGCACGACAGCATCGCCGAAGCGGCGGTGGTCGGTTACCCGCACGACGTCAAGGGTCAGGGCATCTACGCCTTCGTCACCCCCATGAACGGCACCGAGCCCAGTGACGAACTGAAGAAAGCACTGCTCGCTCACGTCAGCGAGGAAATCGGCAGCTTCGCCAAACCGGACCTGATCCAGTGGGCGCCGGCCTTGCCGAAAACCCGTTCGGGCAAGATCATGCGGCGCATTTTGCGCAAGATCGCCTGCAACGAACTGGACAGCCTGGGCGACACCTCGACCCTGGCTGACCCGAGCGTGGTCCAGGAGTTGGTCGATAAACGCCTGAATCAGTAAGTTCATGCTTTAAACTTCCCGGCGCGGCCCATCACGGCCGCGCCTTTTTGTCGCCACTGAGTCGCCATGGAATTCATTCGAACCCGCATCGAAACCCAGATCATGAGCCTGACCGGTCTGTCTCTGGGCAAGCTCGACCTGGAAAACCCCAAGGGCGATCCCGGCCTGTTCGGCCCCGATTCGGTGAGTTGGCAAGTGCATGGCGACTTCAGCAGCATGCTGATCGGCGGCATCAGCGCCCTGATGCTGCAAGCTCTGCATCCACTGGCCCTGGCCGGGGTCTGGGACCATTCGAATTTTCGCGAGGACATGATCGGCCGACTGCGTCGCACCGGGCAGTTCATTGCCGGCACCACCTTCGGTTCGCGAAAGGACGCCGACTGGCTGATCGAGACAGTCCGCACCATCCACCTGCAAGTGACCGGCACGGCACCAGATGGCCGGCCTTACGCCGCCAGCGATCCCGATCTGTTGACCTGGGTGCACGTGGCCGAGGTCAGCAACTTCCTCGCGGCCCATTTGCGTTACCGCAATCCGAACCTGTCCCTGGCCGACCAGGACCGTTACTACGCGGAAATCGCGTTGGTCGCCGAGCGGCTCGGCGCCTGTAACGTGCCGCGTTCGCGGCAGGAAATTGCTGATTACCTTGAACGAGTTCGCCCACAACTGTTGTGCGACGAGCGCAGTCGCGAAGTGTTACGGCTGTTGTTGAACGCCCCGTCCCCCAGCCGTTTGGCCAGACCTTTCGGCGGTTTGATGATGAAGGCCGGGGTCGACCTGCTGCCGGACTGGGCCAGTGACATGCTTGGTGTCAGCCAGAGCCCGCTGCAACGCAAGCTGATCCGCGCCAGCGTCAATCGCAGCGTGCCGATGATGCGCTGGGCGGTGCGTAACGGCTCGGTGCACCGGGCCAAACGACGAATGGGTTTGCTGACCTGAAAACCGCTTAAAAGCTTCGCGAGCAGGCTCGCTCCCACAGGGGATTTTCGGTGCACATTTTGAGTTCGACACAAATCTAGTGTGGGAGCGAGCCTGCTCGCGATGGCAGCACCGCGGTCCCGTGCCAAGCTGTTAAACTCCCGCGCCAAATTCCCTCCTGCAAGGCGCCCAGCATGTCTTCCTTGAATCAGGCGCTGCGCGCCGCCCTCGATCGTCGTCAGGACCTGCTGGCCGAACTGCATCAGCAAGGCACCGATTGCTATCGCCTGTTCCATGGCAGCCAGGAAGGCGCCGGCGGCCTGACGATCGACCGCTACGGCCCGCAATTGCTGGTGCAAAGCTTTCACCAGTCGCTGGAACGCGATGCGCTGCTGCAACTGCACGACACCATCAATCAGCACCTGGGCCTCGAAACGCTGCTGGTCTACAACGATCGCTCCCGTGGTAATTCGCGTATCGACCGTGAAGACACCGTCTACCGCGCCGACGAGGCCGCCCTGCAAGACTTGATCGGTCACGAATGGGGCTTGAATTACCGGGTTCGCGGCCGCCACGCCGGCCAGGATCCGCTGCTGTTCCTCGACCTGCGCAACACGCGCGGCTGGGTCAAGCAGCACAGCAAAAACAAAAGCGTGCTGAACCTGTTCGCCTACACCTGTGGCGTCGGCCTGAGTGCTGCGGCCGGTGGCGCGAGCGAAGTCTGCAACCTCGACTTCGCTGAGGGCAACCTGGCTGTCGGCCGTGAGAACGGCCTGCTCAATCCGCAGTTGCCGACCATGGACTTCATCCAGTCCGACTATTTCCCGGCGATCCGCCAGTTGGCCGGCCTGCCGATCAGCCAGCGCCGCGGGCAGAAACTGCCGAGCTATCAACGTCTGGAACAGCGTCAGTACGACCTGGTGCTGTTGGATCCGCCAGCCTGGGCCAAGAGTGCTTTCGGCACCGTCGACCTGCTGCGCGACTATCAAAGCCTGCTGAAGCCGGCACTGCTGACCACCGCCGACAATGGCGTGCTGATCTGCTGCAACAACCTGGCAAAAGTCAGCATGGACGACTGGCGCGAGCAAGTTTTGCGTTGTGCAGAGAAAGCCGGCCGGCCGGTGCGCGAGTGGACAGTGATGAAACCGGGCGGCGATTTTCCGTCAATGGATGAGCAGCCGCCGCTGAAAACCCTGATTCTGCAGCTCTGAGATTCGTCCGGAAAATCAGATAAATCCTATAAAGCATGATCACTTCGGAACCGGAAACGCGTGCCATACTCCAACGCACTCCGATTCAGACAGATGAAGCCACACATGCCCAAAGGATTGATTCGCGCTATTGGCGCTCTGTTGACCGCTCTAGCCCTCTACAGCCTGCTGGGGTTTCTGATTTTGCCGGGCATCGCGTTACGAGTGGCCAACCAACAATTGGCCAACTACGCGACGACGCCCGCGACGATTTCGCGGATCGAACTCAACCCATTCAGCCTTGAAGTGACCCTGTGGGGCCTGATCATCGGCGAGCCGGGCAAGGAGCAGGTCGGCTTCGAGCGACTGTATGCCAACTTGCAGATCGACAGCCTCTGGACCAAGGCGCTGCACCTGTCCGATATCGAAATAGACAAACCCAAGACCGAAATTCTCTTCGGCAAGGACGGCAAGCTCAATCTGCTTGGCCTGTTCAAAATCCCCGCCAGTGAACCGACGCCAGCCGACCCGAACGCCAAACCGTTCCCGTTGCGCATCGAGCGGATCAAACTGGCCGGCGGTGTCGTGCACTTCCAGGATCAACGCCCCAGCGAACCCATCGAATTCCTCTACGACAAACTCGACTTCGAACTGAAAAACCTCAGTACCCTGCCTGAAGACAGTGCCGACATGACCTTGGTGGCCATCGGCCCGGCAGGTGGACAGATCGACTGGACCGGCAATTTCAGCCTGATCCCGATCGCCTCCGAAGGTAAGCTGAAGATCACCAACGGCAAGATGAAATCCTTTTGGCCCTACGTGCGTGACTCGGTGCCACTGGTACTCGAAGACGGCATCATGAGCCTCAGCACTGACTACAAACTGAACCTGTCCAAGGAAACTGAACTGCTGTTGAGCAACGTCGCCGTCAGCATCGCGCCGTTCGCGATCAAGGCACCAGACGGTCGACCGCTGGCGAAACTCGAGCGTCTGGACATTAGCGAAACCACCGTCGACCTGGCCAAGCAGCAAGTGGTCGTCGGCAAGATCCGCAGCCAGAAACTGGAAACCTGGGCCGCTCTCGAAGCCGACGGGCAACTCGATTGGCAGAAACTGTTCGCCAGCCAACCGTCCAAAGCAGCCGTCAAAGCCAAGGCCGAACCGGCCAGTACCCCGGCAGCCGCCGATTCACCGAAACCCGACCCGGCACCACCGAGCAAGCCATGGCAGGTGCTGCTCAAAGACGTGCAACTGCGCAATTACCAGGTGCATCTGGCTGACCGCAAGGCGCAACCCGCCGTCGCGTTGGACGTCGGCCCGCTGAACCTGGACCTGCAGAATTTCGACAGCCTCAATGGCTCGCCTTTTAACCTCAAGCTCGATACGGGCGTGGGCAAGCAAGGCAAGATCACGGCAGACGGTATCGTCAATCTCGCCCCGGTCAGCGCCAGGTTAAAAGTACAAACCAAGGACATCGACCTGCGCGTTGCCCAGTCCTATATCAACCCGTTCATTCGCCTGGAACTGCGCAGCGGCATGCTCGGCAGTGATCTGGCGGTCGATCTGAAAAACACCGAGCCGCTGGCATTCAGCGTCACCGGCCGTGCTCAGGTCGATCAACTGCATACCCTCGACACCCTCAAAACCCGCGACTTCCTCAAGTGGCAGCAGTTGGTGCTCGAAGGCCTGAATTATCAACACGGCGACAGCCTGTCGATCGACAAGGTCAACCTGTTCCAGCCTTATGCGCGCTTCATGATCAACGATGACCGCACCACCAACATCGATGACTTGCTGATCCCGCAACCGGCCGACTCAGGCGCCAAAACAGCTGCAGCCAAACCTGTCAGCAAGGAAAAACCGCTGGGCATTCACATTGGCGGCATTGCCATCAATGACGGCTCGGCCAACTTCGCCGACTTCAGCCTGACCCCGAATTTCGCCACGGCCGTTCAACAGCTCAATGGACAAATTGGCACCATCGACAGCCGTCAGGCGAAACCGGCCAGCGTCGATATCAAAGGCAAGGTCGACCGCTATGCACCCGTCACCATCAAGGGCTCGGTCAACCCGTTCGATCCGATGGCCAGCCTCGACATCGCCACCAGTTTCAAACGTGTTGAACTGACCACGCTCACGCCCTACTCCGGCAAGTTCGCCGGTTACCGCATCCGCAAGGGCCGGCTCAACCTCGACCTGCATTACCTGATCACCAAGGGCCAGCTCAAGGCCGAAAACAAAGTGGTGGTCGAGCAGCTGCAACTGGGTGAGAAAGTCGACAGTCCGGACGCCGTGGGCCTGCCGCTGAAACTGGCCATTGCGTTGCTCAAGGACGTCGACGGCAAGATTTCCATTGAACTGCCGGTGACCGGCGACCTGAACAACCCGCAGTTCAGCATCATGCCGATTGTCTGGCAGACCTTGCGCAACCTGATCGTCAAAGCCGCCGCGGCGCCATTCAAAATGATTGGCGGACTGGTCAGTGGTGGTGGTTCGGAAGATTTGGGCATTGTGTCGTTTGCCCCGGGTTCAAGCGACCTGAGCAAGGAGGCCGAGGGCTCGCTGGTCAAACTGTCCCAGGCCCTCAAGGAACGTCCGGCCCTGCGCCTGGAAATCGAAGGCACGGCAGCTGCAAGCAGCGATGGCCCGCTGATCGCCGAGCAACGTCTGGAGCGGGAATACCAGTACAACTACTACAAAATGCTCCAGCGTCGCGGTGACAAGGTGCCGGCTCAGGCTTCATTGCTGGAAGTACCGGATAACGAGAAAGGTCCGCTGCTGGAAGGGATCTATCGCACGCGCCTGAAGACTCAGCCACCCGCCGAGTGGAAGGATCTTGGCAAGGAAGAACGCACGGTAAAAATGCACGAAGGCGTGATCAAGTTCTGGAGTTCCAGCGACGTGCTGTTGCGTCAGTTGGGTCAGGAACGCGCCAGCAACATCAAGGACTATCTGGTCGACAAGGGTCAGTTGGCCGATGACCGCGTGTACTTCATCGACGCTAACCTCGGCGAAGCGCAAAGTGACGGTCGGGTGGTTACGCCGCTGCATCTGGACGCCGAGTGATGGGCGCGAAATGGCTGGTGAGCCTGACTCTGGCGATAGCCGCCAGTCAGGCCTCGGCAGCCGATACCCTGCGCTGCGGCAGTCAACTGGTCAGTGTCGGGGACAGGTCCAGCGAAGTACTGCAGAAATGCGGTGAACCGGTCAGCCGTGATCTGTTGGGCTACAAGCGCAGCGCCAACCGACGGGAAGAGTTTCAGGTCGAGGAATGGACCTACGGGCCCAACGGCGGGATGTATCAGTACCTGCGTTTTGAAGGTAATCGTTTGAAGCAGATCACCAGCAAGCGCGGTAACTGAAGATCAAATAGAACAGGCCCCGACACGAATGCCGGGGCCTGTAATGGCCACATCCTTGTGGCCTTTCGCATGAACTCTCCTGAGGCGGCAGACGTATTGCTCGGCCCGTCTGTCGCGCCTTCTCCCAGTCCAGGCGAGAAGTCTTGCCTTACTCGGCTTTCAGGCCGTCAGCGGAGACCGCTTTGACGCCTTTGATTTTCTTGGTGATGGCCACAGCAGTGGTTTTCTGAGCGTCAGTCACCGCAACGGTGGACGACAGGGACACAACGCCTTTGTTGGTTTCGACTTTGATATCGGTACCAGGAATGCCTTTTTCAGTCACCAGGTCACTTTTGACTTTGGTGGTGATCCAAGTATCGGAAACATCCTCTTTCGCTTCAGTGACCTCGCCAGCAGCCAGCATCATAGGTGCTTGAGTGGCTTGGGTTTGAGCAAATGCAGCGTTGGCCATGGTCAGGGTCAGCGCGGTAGCAGTAGCGGCAGCGATAGCGAACTTCTTCATACGAGTAACTCCTGTTTTTCATAAAGTCTGCTGCGTGTCTTGTCAGCAGGGTTACTGGAGATATTGCGAACGTTGTGCCAACTTTGAGACAGTCAATAAATACATATAAATCAACAGCTTACAGAAACACCTGATTTTCGGAATCATGCAAATTGCATGAGTTCGAAATTATGTACATGCAAGTTGCGGGTTTTACCGCAGGCCTAAGGCCATGAATTGTTGGAAGTTTTCTCAATTACTCCAGTTTGCCCCGAACAGCGAACAAAAAAATGCCCCGTCAAACAGACGAGGCATCAGATCAAGCAGCGAGATTACGCGCCGCTGCCGGGACAGCCTTTTGGTGCGAAGTCAGCGTTAACATTGCTGGCACACGTCCAGGCGCCCGCCGTGTTTCCTGACGAGCGAGTCAGTGTGATGGTTTTGCCCAACACCGGTCCTGGGGCATTAACCAGCGTGCAAGTGATCGTGCCCGCACCTGTCGAAGCTGTGCCTGAAGCCGCCAACGTGCAATTGGAGGTCGTCGCCGCCGCGTTACCCGCAACCAAGAGCAATGTAGGGTCGGTGCCTTGGTTGATGGTGTCCTCGAAAGGCACTTTCAACGCGCTGATCTCAGCCAGCCCCGCCGTGACTTTGGCCCGGGCCTGGTACTTTGAATATTGTGGCAAGGCAAACGTCGCCAGAATCCCGATGATCGCCACCACGATCAGCAGTTCGATCAGGGTAAAACCTTTTTGAGTATTCATAGACAAGCTCCATGCATGAGTCGAAATCTCATGATCTGAACTAGCCACAGCACAGCCCATGCCAAGCCCTTCGCCCCCTGTTATAGGGGCACGAGGCCAACACAAAGCGCTTTCCTACCCCCAGAATCCGCACTATCTGACACTTTTTGTCACCTGAGCGGTGCTGGTTTGGTTCCTCCGCTTGACTAGGCTATAAGTCATGAACTGTCTGCGTCCGGTATCCCAATGAATGACATCGCCCTTAGCGGTCTGGCCAAGCAATTGGTCCTGGCCGAGTTGCTCACTGACAAAAGCGCGCAACAGGCGTATCAGCAAGCCCAGCGCAACAAAATCTCCCTGGTCACTTACCTGGTGCAGAACAAACTGGTGAAGAGTCGGCAGGTTGCCGAGATTGCCTCGGAACATTTCGGCATGACGCTGCTTGATCTCAGTTGCCTGGATAAGGAAACACAACCTAAAGGGCTGGTCAGCGAAAAACTGGTCCGTCAGCACCACGCCCTGCCCCTCTGGCGGCGCGGCAACAAGTTGTTCGTGGGCGTTTCCGACCCGACCAATCAGCAAGCCATCAATGACATCCAGTTCAGCACCGGGCTGAATACCGAAGCCATTCTGGTGGAGGACGACAAGCTCAGCGACGCCATCGAAAAATTCTTCGATACCCAAGGCACCGGCCTGGAAGACATGGCCGACGTTGACCTCGATGGCGTGGACATCGAGTCGATCGATGACAACAAACAAGACACCATCGCCGGCCAGGATGCCGATGACGCGCCCGTGGTGCGCTTCGTTCACAAGATGTTGCTGGACGCGATCAAAAGCGGCTCTTCCGACCTGCATTTCGAGCCCTACGAAAAAACCTACCGCGTGCGGATGCGCACCGACGGTATTTTGCGTGAAGTCGCCAAGCCACCGATTCACTTGGCCAATCGCATCGCCGCGCGGCTGAAAGTCATGGCCAGCCTCGACATTTCGGAACGGCGCCGGCCCCAGGACGGGCGGATCAAGATGCGCCTGTCCAAGAGCAAATCCATCGACTTTCGGGTCAATACGCTGCCAACTCTGTGGGGCGAGAAAGTGGTGATCCGGATCCTCGATCCGTCCAGCGCTCAAATGGGCATCGACGCCCTCGGCTACGAGCCCGACCAGAAAGAACTGTACATGGCCGCCCTCAAGCAGCCGCAGGGGATGATTCTGGTGACCGGGCCCACCGGCTCGGGCAAGACCGTATCGCTCTACACCGGGCTGAACATTCTCAACACCGTGGACATCAACATCTCCACCGCCGAAGACCCGGTGGAGATCAACATGGAAGGCATCAACCAAGTCAACGTCAATCCCAAACAGGGAATGGACTTCGCCCAGGCGTTGCGCTCATTTCTGCGACAGGACCCGGACGTGATCATGGTCGGCGAGATCCGCGACCTCGAAACCGCCGAAATAGCCATTAAAGCCGCCCAGACCGGACACCTGGTGCTGTCGACCCTGCACACCAACAGCGCCGCCGAAACCCTGACTCGCCTGCACAACATGGGCATTCCGGGTTTCAACATTGCCACCTCGATCAGCCTGATCATTGCCCAGCGCCTGGCACGCAAGCTGTGCAGCCATTGCAAGAAACCCATCGAGATCCCCCGGGAGGCGTTGCTGAAGGAAGGCTTCCCCGAGGAACGCATCGGCTCATTCACGATCTATGAGCCAGTCGGTTGCGATCACTGCAACAACGGTTACAAAGGGCGAGTAGGGATTTATGAAGTGGTGAAGAACACCCCGGACCTGCAACGGCTGATCATGGCCGAAGGTAACTCACTGGAAATCGACATCCAGATGCGTAAGGACGGCTTCAACGACCTGCGGACGTCGGGCCTGCTCAAGGCCATGCAAGGCATCACCAGCCTTGAAGAAATCAACCGGGTCACCAAGGACTGAATATGGCGGTCAAAGCAGCAAAAATCAGCGTCTACGCCTGGGAAGGCACAGACCGCAAAGGCACCAAAATGACGGGCGAATTGAGCGGTCAAAATCCGGCGTTGATCAAGGCCCAATTGCGCAAGCAGGGCATCAACCCCGGCAAGGTACGCAAGAAGTCCACCTCGATTTTCAACCTGGGCAAGCGCATCAAGGCCCAGGACATCGCTCTGTTCACCCGGCAGATGGCTACCATGATGAAGGCCGGCGTACCGCTGTTGCAGTCCTTCGACATCATCGGTGAAGGCTTTGATAACCCGGCCATGCGCACACTGGTTGACGAGGTGAAACAGGAAGTCGCGGCGGGTAACAGCTTCGCCGCTTCCCTGCGCAAAAAGCCTCAGTATTTCGATGAGCTCTACTGCAACCTGGTCGATGCCGGCGAGCAGGCCGGTGCCCTCGATACCCTGCTGGAGAGAGTGGCGACCTATAAGGAAAAAAGCGAAAGCCTCAAAGCCAAGATCAAAAAAGCCATGACCTACCCACTGGCAGTGGTGTTCGTCGCAATCATTGTGACCGGGATTCTGCTGGTCAAAGTGGTGCCGCAGTTCGAATCGGTGTTCAAAGGGTTTGGTGCCGAATTGCCAGCCTTCACGGTGATGGTCATCGGTCTCTCGGAATTCATGCAGGACTGGTGGTGGGCGATGCTCGGCGTGCTGATCGCGGCCATCTTCGGCGTGCGCCACGCCTTTAAAACGTCGCAAGGCTTTCGGGACCGAATGGACACCTGGCTGCTGAAATTGCCGCTGATTGGCACGCTTATGTACAAGTCCGCCGTGGCCCGTTACGCCCGCACGCTGTCGACTACCTTTGCGGCAGGTGTGCCACTGGTGGAAGCCCTGGATTCGGTGGCTGGCGCTACCGGCAACATCGTGTTCAAGCGTGCGGTGCTGCGCATCAAGCAGGACGTGTCGACCGGTATGCAGCTGAATTTTTCCATGCGCGCCTCCGGTATCTTTCCGAATATGGCGATCCAGATGACCGCGATTGGCGAAGAGTCCGGCGCGCTGGACGATATGCTCGACAAGGTCGCGAGCTTCTATGAGGACGAAGTGGACAACATGGTCGATAACCTCACCAGCCTGATGGAGCCGTTCATCATGGTGGTGCTGGGTGTTATCGTCGGTGGCCTGGTGGTTGCGATGTACCTGCCCATCTTCCAACTCGGCACAGCGATCTGACATGCCCTTGAACGACATTCTGACCCTCCACCCGCTGACCTTCGTGATCGCAGCCATGTTGGTCGGCCTGCTGATCGGCAGCTTTCTCAACGTGGTGGTCTGGCGCCTGCCAAAAATGCTTGACCGCGAATGGCGTGAGGAGGCCCGTGACGTGTTGGGCTTGCCAAGCGAAACACCACTGCCGACTTTCAATCTGCTACTGCCCCATTCCCAGTGCCCACATTGCGGCCATCGAATCCGTGCCTGGGAAAACATTCCGGTACTCAGCTATCTGTTCTTACGGGGTCGATGCTCGAACTGCACGGCAGCCATCAGCAAACGCTACCCGCTGACCGAACTGGCCTGCGGTCTGCTCTCGGCGTTCATCGCCTGGCATTTCGGTTTCGGCTGGCAGGCCTGCATGGCGCTGCTCCTGAGCTGGGGGTTGCTGACGATGAGCCTGATCGACGCCGAGCACCAACTGCTGCCGGATGTGCTGGTGCTGCCGCTGATCTGGCTGGGGCTGATCGTCAACAGCTTTGGGCTTTTCGTGTCCTTGCATGAAGCGTTGTGGGGTGCGGTGGCCGGCTACATGGCGCTGTGGTCAGTGTTCTGGCTGTTCAAGCTGATCACCGGCAAGGACGGCATGGGCCACGGTGATTTCAAGCTGTTAGCGATGTTCGGCGCCTGGGGGGGCTGGCAGATCTTGCCTCTGACCATCCTGTTATCGTCGATGGTGGGCGCCGTTGTCGGCGTGATATTGCTGCGTTTGCGCAACGCGAAAACCTCCACGCCGATCCCCTTCGGACCCTTTCTGGCAATTGCCGGCTGGATTGCCTTGCTCTGGGGTGGTCAAATAACCGACTTCTATTGGCAGTTTGTCGGTTTGAAATGAATACCCCTGTGGAAAAACCCTGGATTCTCGGCCTGACCGGCGGCATCGGCAGCGGCAAAAGCGCGGCTGCCCAGCACTTCATCGACTTAGGCGTGCACGTGGTGGACGCTGATCATGCGGCGCGTTGGGTGGTGGAACCGGGTCGCCCGGCGCTGGCCAGGATCGCCGAACACTTCGGCCCCGGCGTATTGCAAGCCGACGGGCAACTGGATCGCGCGGCGTTGCGCAAACTGATCTTCGAAGTACCAGAGGAACGCCGCTGGCTCGAAGCGTTGCTGCATCCGCTGATCGCCAAGGAAATCGCCGATCATCTGGCCAAGGCACAATCGTCTTACGCGATTCTGGTTTCACCGCTGCTGATCGAGTCCGGGCAGTACGCCATGACCCAACGAATCCTGGTGATCGATGCCCCGGAACAACTACAGATCGAGCGCACCCTGCAGCGTGACCAGACCAGCGAGCAACAGGTCCAGGCGATCCTCAAGGCCCAATCCAGCCGACAGGACCGTGTGAGCCACGCCGACGATGTGGTGGTCAACGACCGCGACCTCGCCTGGCTGCACAGCGAGGTCGAACGCCTGCATCACTTTTACCTTACTTTGCGTGGAGGCCAGTCATGAGCCAGACCCCAACCGTCAATTGCCCAACCTGTGGCGCCCCTGTCGAATGGGTCGCCAGCAACGTCAACCGGCCGTTCTGCTCGGATCGCTGCAAATTGATCGACCTCGGGGCATGGGCCTCGGAAGAACACAAGATTCCGGTCAGCCCCGATGCCGAAGACGACCTGTTCAGCGAAGACTTCGAGCCGCGTCACTGATCTTCAAGGCCGCATAAAACCGTAGTCCTGGCTGTCATCGAGGTTTTCCGCGAGAAAACGCAACTCATCGGCCAGGTCTTCGGCGCTGCGCACCGCCTTGCTCTGTTGCACCACTGCACTGAGCAAGGCGCGCAGGCTCAACCCCGGATCAAACCCCACTTCCTGCGCCCCATCCAGACTTTGACGCAACTCCTGCCTTGCCCATTCGTAGACACTCATTTCGATGCTCCTGAAGGTTTTCCAGAGCATGGATTCGTGAGCGATTTTTGCCTTTGATGTGGATCAAGATTTGGGATCGTCGTCTTTCCAGGGTGCCGAAAGGTAGCGCGTGCGATTGAACGTCTCCAGCCACTCGGGGCAAAACACCACTAGCGCGCTGACCACCATGCCGTTGATGAACGCTTCCGGAAAAATCAGCAGCCACAGATAACCGACAAAATCTTCCAGCCAGTACGGCATGGCGAAACGTTCGTTGAACCACAGCAACCACAGCGCCAGCAGCAGGCACAGCAACGCCGATAGCGCTGCGGCAAAGAAACCGGAAACGAAGATATACACAAAGGGATTACGCGGTTGCGCTCGCTCCACCAGGATCGCGCAGCACTCCGTGACCAGCACCGGCAGCAGAATCAGCAGCGCGCCGTTGACCCCCATCGCCGCCAGATCCTGCCGCCCGAGCAGCACTAGTCCCGTTTGCGCGACCAACCCGCCGACAATCGCCAGCGGCCAGTCGAGCAACAGGGTCACGGCGGTCATGCCGATAAAGTGGTAGGACACGCCGGTGTCGAAGTCTTGTCGCACCAGCCAGAGCATGAACAGCGCGAACACCGTGCCGAACAACAGATGCTGCCGGCGACTGTCGCTGAACAGTTCGACCCACGGTGCTCGCGCTACGGCCCAGATCAGCACCGGCACATAGATCAACCACCCCGCTGTGAGGGTTTCGGGTGAAAGTAACTCGGCGCCGATCATGGCTGGGCACACTCCTTTGTCTTGCCGAAAGAGAACAGGCCCTCAGTCTACACCGCCCCTCGAGCGCCCTTCGACTTCAGGCCCAATCTGTGATCGCTGCTTCATAGCAACGTCCACGTATAGCTGAGGATCAGACGGTTCTCGTCGATATCACTGCGATAGTTGGAGCGCGCCATCACGTTGCGCACACGGATCCCAAGGCCTTTGAGGCTGCCGCTCTGCAGCACATAGCCGAGATCGAGATCACGCTCGCGGTCCTTGCCCTCGAACCCTTTCCCGGTATCGACATTGTTGCCGGTGATGTAGCGCACGGTGCTGGTCAGCCCCGGCACGCCGAGGGCGGCGAAATCGTAGTCGTAACGCGCCTGCCAGGAGCGCTCATCGGTGAAGGCGAACTCGTAGGTCGGCACCTCGTTACCCAGTGGGCTGATGTTGGCAAACACTCGCGGGAAGGCGCTGTCGCCGAACATGCCCTGATAGCCGACATAGAACGTGTGGCCGCCACGCTTGGCCGACAGCAAGGAGAAGAACGCCTGGTTGTCGATGTTGCCCAGCAGTTTTTTGCCGTCTTCGCGCGAATCGTAATAACCAAGGTTGGCGCCCAGGATCCAGTTACCGAGTGGCTCGCTGTGCTTGAGGCCGAGAAAACGCTGGTTGTAGATATCGTCCAGTTGCCCGAACCAGGCGGTGACCGAGCTGCGTTTATCGTTGAAAGCGTAATCGGCGCCGGCAAAGTTGAAGCCATCACTGCTGACCTGACGCTGCGGTACATGACCGAGCATGGGTTGCATCTTTTCGTCGCCAGCCTCATTGCGCAGGCTGGTCGAGTTCAAGTGACCACCTTGCAACGTCAGGCCATTGATCTCGTTTGAGCTGATGCTTGCGCCCTGATAGCTGGGCGGCAGCAGCCGGATATCGCTGAAGGCCAGTACCGGCAGATTGGGTTGCAGTTCACCCACTTTCAGTTCGGTTTTGGAGTAACGCACCTTCAACGCGCCTTCCAGTCGGCTGTAATCATTCGCCGCGCGCCCGTCATCCTGCACCGGCAGCAAACCGGTATTGACCCGGTCCGGACTGCTGTCGAGTTTGAGGCCGAGCAGGCCAATGACATCCACACCAAAACCGACGGGGCCTTGGGTATAACCGGATTTGACGTTGAGGATGAAGCCCTGCGCCCACTCTTCAGCCTTCGATTGTTGGTTGGCCCCGACGATGTCGGAAAAGTCCCGGCTGAAATAGTAATTGCGCGCTTGCAAGGTGGCGGTGGTGTCTTCGATGAACCCGCCCTCGGCCGCCATCGCACCGGCGGAGAAACTCGAGACGACAGCCATGGACAACACTGAACCGGTTGTTGGAAGAATCTGTTTCATCGTTTTTCTCTTATTTTTATTGATCGACAGGTTGAAGTGCTTCAGCCGCAGCGGACTCGCGGCGGGGAACGGGACGACGGACGTTTAACAACACGTGGGTGACCATGCCGAAAATCAGCCCCCAAAAGGCGGCGGACAAACCCAACAACGACATGCCCGACGCGGTGGTCAGAAAGGTCACCAACGCGGCTTCGCGATCACCCGGCACGGCCATTGCGCCGGCCAACGCCCCGGCAATCGCGGCAAACAGCGCCAGCCCGGCCAAGGCTGCGATCAGTTCTTTGGGGAACGCCGAAAACAGTGAAACCAGAGTGGCGCCGAAGATCCCCAGCACCAGGTAACACAGCCCGCCCACAACCCCGGCCACATAGCGCTTGCCGGGATCTTCATGGGCCTCGCGCCCGGTACAAATCGCCGCGGTGATGGCTGCCAGATTCAGCCCATGGCAACCGAACGGCGCCAACAGCGCCGTGCCCACCGCACTGCTGGCGATGATCGGGCCGGCCGGTGTTGCGTAACCGCTGGCGCGCAGCACCGCCATGCCGGGAACGAACTGGCCGGTCAGCGCCACCATCACCAGCGGCAAGGCGATATTCAGGGTCGCGCTCAGACTGAACGCGGGCGTGATCCACACCGGCGTGGCCAACCCGATCACCAATGCCTCGCTGTGCAAATCACCGGCGAGAAAAGCCATCGAGCAGCCCACCAGCAGCACCATCAACACCGCATAACGCGGCATCAGCCGTTTGCAGATCAGGTACGTGAGGAACATCGCCAGCACCAGCAGCGGCTTGCCCTGCAACGAGACGAATAACCCGGTACCGAAGCTGAACAGAATCCCCGCCAGCATCGCGGCCGCAATCGCCGCCGGCAGTTTGCCGATGATCCGGTCAAACGCTCCCGACACCCCGACCAGAAAAATAATCAGGCTGCTGACCAAGTAAGCACCCACCGCCTCCGGCATGGAGATTCCCGGCAACAGTGCCACCAGCAACGCCGAACCCGGCGCCGACCACGCGATGATCACCGGGACGCGGTAACGCAGGCTCAGACCGATGCCGAGCACCGCGCTGCCGATGGAAATCGCCCAGACCCAGGAAGACAGCACCTCCCGCGAAAGGTGCGCGGTCTCGGCAGCCTGAAAGATGATCACCAAGGGGCCTGCGTAGGAAATCACCGTGGCGATAAATCCGGCGACTGCCGCAGACAGGGAAAAGTCCCGGACTAACGCTCTCATGAAACGTCGCCAACAGACCCGTCGAGCGAACCATGGCGCAGGCCCGACAGCGCTTGTTTAGCACTGCGCCGACTGCTAACGGCGAACACGGTCATGGCAATCGCGGCCACCGCACCGGGCAAGGCAAAGGCCATGAAGTTCAGTTGCAGCGGCAGGCTGATCCCGAGCAAGGCACCGCCCAGCAGCGGTCCGACGATGGCACCGTTGCGCCCGATGCCCGAGGCCCAGCCCAAACCGGTTGAGCGAATGGTCATGGAGTAGAACTGCGCGGCGCAGGCGTACAACAGAATCTGCGAGCCAATGGTGGTGGCGCCGGCAATGGCGATCAGCAGGTACAACAGCGGCATCGGGCTGTTGAATCCCAGCAAGGTGATCGACACCGCAGCCACGGCGAAGAACACCGCCAACACCCGCGGCAGGTTGAGTTTGTCTCCCAGCACACCGCCGCCGACCGCGCCGAAAATGGCACCGAAGTTGAGCACCAGCAGGAACGACAGACTCGAGCCCAGGCTATAACCGGCGTTGGCCATCAGTTTTGGCAGCCAGGAACTCAAGGCGTAAACCATCAGCAAGCAGCAGAAAAACGCCAGCCACAACATCAGCGTGCGCAACGCACGACCTTCGCGAAACAGTTGCAACACCGGGGTGCCAGTGCCCTTCACTTCGCTCATGTGCAGCTGATCGCCGGTTTGCGCGACGTAAGCCGGGTCAACCCGCTGCAGGATGTTGCGCGCCTCTTCATTGCGCCCCTGACGCAGCATGAAACCCACCGACTCGGGCAGGAAGTACATGATCAACGGCAATAACAGCAACGGCAGCACCGCCACGTAAAACACCGATTGCCAGCCAAAACTTGGGATCAGCACGATACCGAGCCCCGCCGAGAGCATGCCGCCCACCGAGTAGCCGCTAAACATGATCGCCACCAGCGTGCTGCGGATTTTCTTCGGCGCGTACTCGTTCATCAGCGCCACGACGTTGGGCATCACCCCGCCAATGCCAAGCCCGGCAATGAACCGGCACAGGCCGAACTCGGTGGGGTTGCGGGCAAAACCATTGAGCACGGTAAAACCGCTGAAGAGCATCACGCAGATCGTGATGGCTTTTTTGCGGCCGATCCTGTCCGACAGCGGGCCGAAGAACAGCGCACCGAACATCATCCCGAACAGTGCATAACTGCCCAGTGCGCCCGCTTGCAGGGGACTGAGCCCCCACTCTTTCATCAGCATCGGCAACACCACGCCGTAGATCACCAAATCGTAACCGTCGAAGATGATGATCAGGGCACACCAGAACAGCACCATCCAGTGGAAGCGGTTGAATCGTGCGTTGTCGATAACCTCATGTACGTCGATCTTGCGCATGGCATCTATCTCTTGTTGTTGTTTTTAGAGCGTCGGTAAAGCGACTTACGTCCGTACAGCCGAGGGTAGAGAGGCCGGGCACGAGGAAATATCCGCTTTGCGCAGATCGCTATCCGTTTTGTGCAATGCCCTCAACCGGGCGCTGAATGAGGATTGTGGCGGGCGTGGCGCTATGAAGATCGGGCAGACTTTGACCCTCTCCGACAAATTGTCTTTTTTGCGATCGCATTTGAACGCTAAGCTTGGGCCTATGGATGACTCAGATTATTTACGCCTGCTGACCATCGCGGCCGAGCAAGCCAACGCGTTCCTGTCCAATGCCCGCAAATGGGAGCGTGAGCGTTGGGTCTGTCAGCGCCTGCTGCAAGGCCTGAACATTCCCTATCGCGCCGACGAATTCGCCCCGGCCGGGGAGCCGCCGGACGTGCTGTTTCGTGACGCCAGTTTCGAAGTGTTTTTCGTGCTCGATGAAGGCCGACGCCTCAACGACGAATGGCGCGATGAGCTGCAACGCCGGCGCAGCGCGTTTTCCCTGAGTTCGCTGGTGCGCCGCGAGGCCAAACCCCGGCGCATCCCGGCCAATGAGTTTCTGCTGAGACTGGCGCCGACCTTGCGCAAAAAAGCGCACAACTACAAAGAACGCGGCATGGACCTGGGCGAACTGGACATCATCGCCTTCGCCAGCCTCAAGCGCGAAGTGCTGGACCTCAACAGCCACTTCCCTCCGCCGACCGAATACCTGCGTCAGGGCTGGCGCTCGTTGTCGCTGGTCGGTCCGACCTTCGCCCGTGTGCTGTTCGCGCACCCGGATGCGCCGGATTTCCTGCGCAGCAACCTGGGTCGCAGCATTGTTTTCGACGTCGGGATCAGCCTGTGAGTCCATTGCAGGAGCTGATTGCCGAAGTGCCGCAAACGGGTCGCGTTCGCTGGATCGGCGTGCGGCCGCAGTCACGTTCTCAGATGATCGAACTCGATGCCGTGGAGGCGCGGCTTGAAGCCGGTTTGACCGGTGATCACACGCGTCCCGGCATACGCAATGCGCGGCAGGTCACGCTGATTCAATGGGAGCATCTGGCGGTGATCAATTCGCTGATGGGCCGGCCGGCTAATCAGCCGGTGTTAGCGCAGGACTTGCGGCGCAACATCGTCGTCAGCGGCATCAATCTCTTCAGTCTCAAGGGTCGGCGCTTCAGGATTGGCCAGGCGATTTTCGAAACCACCGGCTGGTGCCAACCCTGCGCCCGCCTCGAGAACAACCTCGGCCCCGGGACCTTTCAGGCCGTTCGCGGACATGGCGGAATCACCGCCCGGGTGTTACAAAGTGGAATCATTCGCCTGGACGATACGGTGAGCGTCGAGCCCATTCCTGCCAGCGGCTATGCTCCGTTCAATGTGGGCTGATATGTTGCACAGCAGCCTGCTTGTAGCTTCTACACATTTAGCAACGTCTACCCCTGACGAGGCCCAATATGACCAGCCGCCTGAACCCCGACGACCAAAAGCATGTCGAAGAGTACCTGCAACTGTCCCAGCACCAAGTCGAGCGCCGGCCTTTCCGGCCGTGGATGCTCCTGGTGGTGGTGTTGGCAGTGACCATTGGTTTAGGCCTGTTGAGCCGATTTATCAGTTACCTGACGCTATGAGCAGCATCGCGCTCGCTCGGGTAATTGCAGCGATTTCTTTTAGCCTTGCGAGATATCCCCATGACTCATCGTATTGTCATCGTTGGCGGCGGCGCCGGCGGTCTGGAGTTGGCTACCCGTCTGGGTAAGACTCTGGGCAAGCGCGGCACGGCCCGTGTGATGCTGGTCGACGCGAACCTGACCCACATCTGGAAACCGCTGTTGCACGAAGTGGCGGCCGGGTCGCTGAACTCTTCCGAAGACGAACTCAACTATGTTGCCCAGGCGAAATGGAACCACTTCGAGTTCCAGCTGGGGCGCATGAGCGGGCTTGATCGCCCACAGAAGAAAATCCAGCTGGCCGCCACCTACGACGAAGCCGGCATTGAACTGGTCCCGGCGCGCGAAGTGGGTTATGACTCGCTGGTGATCGCGGTCGGCAGCACCACCAACGATTTCGGCACGCAAGGCGCGGCGCAACACTGCCTGTTCCTCGACACCCGCAAACAGGCCGAGCGCTTCCACCAGCAACTGCTCAACCACTACCTGCGCGCCCATGCCGGGCAGACCGACAAGGTCGAGCAGATCAGCGTGGCCATCGTCGGTGCCGGCGCCACCGGTGTCGAACTGGCTGCCGAACTGCACAACGCCGCCCATGAACTCGCGGCTTACGGCCTGGACCGGATCAAACCGGAGAACATGCACATCACGCTGATCGAAGCCGGGCCACGGGTGCTCCCGGCCCTGCCGGAACGTATCGGCGGGCCGGTGCATAAAACCCTGGAGAAACTCGGGGTCAACGTCATGACCAATGCCGCCGTCAGCGAAGTGACAGCCGACAGCCTGATTACCGCCGATGGCAAAGTCATCAACGCCAGCCTGAAAGTCTGGGCGGCCGGGATTCGTGCACCGGGCTTCCTCAAGGACATCGATGGCCTGGAGACCAACCGGATCAATCAGCTGCAAGTACTGCCGACCCTGCAAACCACCCGCGACGAGAACATCTTCGCCTTCGGTGACTGCGCGGCCTGCCCACAGCCGGGCACCGATCGCAATGTACCGCCGCGCGCCCAGGCTGCTCATCAGCAGGCTTCGTTGCTGGCCAAATCGCTGAAGTTGCGGATCGAAGGCAAGCCCCTGCCTGTGTACAAATACACTGACTACGGCTCGCTGATCTCGCTGTCGCGTTTTTCGGCTGTGGGTAACTTGATGGGCAACCTCACCGGCAGCGTGATGCTTGAAGGCTGGCTGGCGCGGATGTTTTACGTGTCGCTGTACCGCATGCACCAGATGGCGCTTTATGGCGCGTTTCGTACGGCGATGTTGATGTTGGGCAGCAAGATCGGGCGCGGGACTGAGCCGCGGCTGAAGCTGCACTGATACAAAAACCTGTGGGAGCGAGCTTGCTCCCACATTTTTTAATCATTGCCCTACAGATCTGTGTCTCACTGTATCTCCCCTGTCGTTTCACCCCCTTCGCTTACAAACTCCCCCCTTGCGCGACACAGTAGCGATACACCCCGCCCGCTAAATGGCCACACCCGAGCAAGGCACCCCGCCAGCTACGGTTATCGCCGCACTTACGTGGCGTCCTTTATCGAACGGTTGTGTCGTGCAACCCAGGAGTATTGAAATGTCCCGTACCACCAAAAACACTATTGGTTTGCTCGGCGCTGTTTTGGCCGGTGGCATGATATTGACCGGCTCTGTGTTCGCCGCGCAACCTCTGACTCAGGGCTACCTGCTGGCCTCGGCCGAACAGGTCGTGAAGACGCCTGAAGGTAAATGCGGCGAAGGCAAGTGTGGCGATGCGTCGATGGCAAAAACCGACACGGATGGCGACGGCAAGGTATCCCGTGCCGAATTCCAGAAAGTCGCGCCAAAGTCCAATTTCGACAAGATCGACACCAACCATGACGGCTTCATCGACGAGCAAGAGGCTTACGACAACGTGAAAGCCAACTTCGAAGCCAATGGCAAGAAAATGCCAAAAGGCTTGTTCGAGCACTTGAAAGATCAAGACGGAGCTTAAGTTTCTGAGATCCAAGCCGCGCTTTTCCATCGAGAAGCGCGGCTGTTTTCCGTTTGGAGGTTTTACACCTCAAAGCACTGCACCATGCCCTGCAAGGCATTTGCCAGTTTTGATAGCTCATGACTTGAAGGGAATCGCATTTCGAGCAGACAAAAAAAATCCCCGTATCTTTCGATACGAGGATTTTTAATATGGTCGGGGTAAGGGGATTCGAACTCCTGACATCCTGCTCCCAAAGCAGGCGCGCTACCGGACTGCGCTATACCCCGGTAATAAAAAGGCGACCTTTAAAAAGTCGCCTTCTTCGATCAGTGCTTTTGGCCTCTGACCTTAAGATCTGATCCCAGCATTAACTGGTTTCAAAAATGGTGGGTCGTGTGGGATTCGAACCTACGACCAATTGGTTAAAAGCCAACTGCTCTACCAACTGAGCTAACGACCCAAAAATGGTCGGGGTAAGGGGATTCGAACTCCTGACATCCTGCTCCCAAAGCAGGCGCGCTACCGGACTGCGCTATACCCCGGTTTGAAATTGGCTCCGTGACCAGGACTCGAACCTGGGACCCAATGATTAACAGTCATTTGCTCTACCGACTGAGCTATCACGGAACTACATATTTCAATTTACAACTGTGAAGCTTGCTTCACCTCTTCGACCCGTTCGCATCGCTGCGTTCGTGTGTCTGAGGCGCGCTATTCTACAATCTTAAGCACCTCTGTCAACCCCCTAAATTGCTTTCAAGTTAATGATTTGCAACTTATTTCAGATTCCTGCTTGGGGAGCTGGAACCCTTCAGGGCGACTTACTGCGGGGCGCACTTTACAAGCCTTTTCCTTTCAGTTCAACAGCCTGGCGAAAAAAAGGCCTCGCAATGCGAGGCCTCACAGGTTTTGCTGCCGCCGTGGATCAGACGAAGACGATTTCGTCGTTTTCCACGACACCCTTGGCGGTATCGCCGGGCATGAAACGACCGGACAGGATCAGCTGCGCCAGCGGGTTCTCGATCCAGCGCTGGATCGCTCGTTTGAGCGGCCGTGCGCCGTAAACCGGGTCGTAACCCACCGCGATCAGCTTATCCATGGCCTCAGGGCTGAGATCAAGCTTCAGCTCGCGCTCGGTCAGGCGACTGCGCAGGCGACCCAACTGGATCTCGGTAATGCCCGCGATCTGATCCCGAGCCAACGGCTCGAAGATCACCACTTCATCGACCCGGTTGATGAACTCCGGCCGGAAGTGCGTGGAAATCGCATCCATCACCGCCGCACGCTGCGCTTCACGATCACCGACCAGTTCCTGGATCTGCACCGAACCGAGGTTGGAGGTCATGACAATCACAGTATTTTTGAAATCCACCGTGCGGCCATGGCTGTCGGTCAGTCGGCCATCTTCCAGCACCTGCAGCAAGATGTTGAAGACGTCCGGGTGGGCCTTCTCGACCTCGTCCAGGAGGATCACCGAATAAGGTTTGCGACGCACCGCCTCGGTCAGGTAACCGCCCTCTTCATAGCCTACGTAGCCTGGTGGCGCACCGATCAGACGAGCCACGGAATGTTTTTCCATGAACTCGGACATGTCGATCCGCACCATCGCCTCTTCCGTATCAAAGAGGAACTCGGCCAGCGCCTTGCACAGCTCGGTTTTACCGACACCGGTCGGGCCGAGGAACATGAACGAGCCGCTCGGCCGATTCGGATCGGACAACCCGGCACGGGAACGCCGCACGGCGTTGGAAACGGCAATCACCGCTTCGTCCTGGCCGATCACACGTTGGTGCAACAGGCTTTCCATCTTCATCAGCTTGTCGCGCTCGCCTTCGAGCATTTTCGACACTGGAATACCGGTCCACTTCGAAACGACTTCAGCAATCTCTTCTTCGGTCACCTTGCTGCGCAGCAACTGGTTTTCAGTTTTGCCGTGCTGGTCGACCATTTGCAGGCTGCGCTCCAGGTCCGGGATGATCCCGTACTGCAACTCGGCCATGCGGTTCAAGTCGCCTTTGCGGCGGGCAGCTTCCAGTTCCTGACGGGACTGTTCGATTTTCTGCTGTATCTGCGCAGAACCCTGAACTTCGGCTTTTTCCGCGTTCCAGATTTCCTCCAGGTCCGAGTACTCACGTTCGAGGCGGACGATTTCTTCCTGGAGTTTTTCCAGACGTTTTATCGCGGCTTCGTCGCTTTCTTTCTTCAGCGCCTGGGATTCCACCTTCAGTTGAATCAGACGACGCTCCAGACGATCGAGAACTTCGGGTTTGGAGTCGATCTCCATGCGGATGCGGCTAGCCGCTTCGTCGATCAGGTCGATGGCTTTGTCCGGCAGCTGACGATCAGTGATGTAGCGATGACTGAGCTTGGCCGCAGCGATGATCGCGCCGTCGGTGATCGCCACTTTGTGGTGAACCTCGTAGCGCTCTTTCAGGCCACGCAGAATCGCGATGGTGTCTTCTTCGCTCGGCTCGTCCACCAGCACTTTCTGGAAGCGCCGCTCGAGGGCCGCATCCTTTTCTATATATTGGCGGTACTCGTTGAGCGTGGTCGCGCCGACGCAGTGCAGTTCACCGCGAGCCAACGCCGGCTTGAGCATGTTGCCCGCGTCCATCGAGCCTTCGCCTTTACCGGCGCCGACCATGGTGTGCAGTTCGTCGATGAACAGAATGATCTGCCCTTCCTGCTTCGACAGTTCGTTGAGCAGGGATTTGAGGCGCTCTTCGAACTCGCCACGGTACTTGGCACCGGCAATCAGCGACCCCATGTCCAGGGACAGCAGGCGTTTGCCTTTCAGTCCATCCGGCACTTCACCGTTGATGATGCGCTGGGCCAGGCCTTCGGCGATGGCGGTTTTACCCACGCCAGGCTCACCGATCAGCACCGGGTTGTTCTTGGTACGGCGCTGCAGGACCTGAATGGTCCGACGAATTTCGTCGTCACGGCCGATCACCGGATCGAGCTTACCTTCTTCGGCACGCTTGGTCAGGTCGACGGTGTATTTATCCAGTGCCTGGCGCGACTCTTCGTGGTTGGCGTCATTGACGGCCTCACCACCACGCAGGTTGTTGATCGCGTTTTCCAGGGCTTTCTTGCTGACGCCCTGGCCGAGCAACAATTTGCCGAGCTTGCTGTTCTCGTCCATGGCGGCGAGTAACACCAGTTCGCTAGAGATGAACTGGTCGCCCTTTTGCTGGGCCAGACGATCGGCCTGATTGAGCAGGCGCGCCAAATCCTGCGACATGTTGACGTCGCCGGTCGGGTTCTGGATTTTTGGCAGCTGGTCGAGCTCTTTGGTCAGCTCTTTACGCAGGCTGCTGACGTCGAAGCCAACCTGCATCAACAGGGGTTTGATCGAACCACCCTGCTGTTCAAGCATGGCTTGCATCAAGTGCGCCGGTTCAATGCCCGGATGATCGAGGCCGACGGCCAGGGATTGGGCGTCGGACAAGGCTAACTGCAACTTGCTGGTTAAACGGTCTATACGCATGGGTCACCTTCCTTTTGAGCAGGCCGGACCTATAAAACATCCTGAATGAAGAAACCTGCCAGATACCGTTATAGATGCGGTCGATTCTGGGAGTTTCAAGCGTCGTGACGTTGATGCAGGTCAGCTAAGTCTAGCGTTCGAGCCAGACCAAGGAGGCAAACCGACCGGTGCGTGGACTGCGGCGGTAAGAAAAGAAGCGAGGATCGGTCACGGTGCAGAAACCGCCACCATAAACAGCGGTGACACCGTGAGCCGCCAGACGTAAGCGCGCCAGCTCGTAAATGTCGGCCATGAATTTGCCAGCATTGGCACTCGGCTCAAAGACTGTAGCGGCTTCGGGCAATTGCTCGACGAAGGTTTCGCGCACTTCAGGGCCGACTTCAAAGGCTTGCGGACCAATGGCCGGGCCCAACCAGACGAGCACTTCTTCTGGTGGCACGGCTAGCGTGTCCAGAGTTGCTTCCAGAACACCCGCCGCCAACCCGCGCCAACCGGCATGGGCCGCCGCTACGCGAGTGCCGGCACGGTCGCAAAACAATGCCGGCAGGCAATCCGCGGTCATCGCCGTGCAGGCAATACCGGGTGTTGACGTCCAGCTGGCATCGGCAGTGGCCGTAAGGCTTGGGTCTGCGTGGGCCACGGCGATGCCGTGAACCTGCTTTAACCAGGCCGGTTGAATAGAGAAATGATCGGTGAGGCGACGGCGGTTTTCGACAACAGCTTCGGGGCTGTCATCGACGTGATCGCCGAGGTTGAGGCTGTCGAACGGCGCCAGACTGACGCCGCCCGCACGGGTGGTAACGCAGGCTTTCACCCCGGCAGGCGCAGGCCAGTCGGGAATCAGCCAGTCACTCATCCGATGAACGCCTCGCGGTCTTGCTTGAGCAGCGTCAGCAACCAGACGAAATCGTCCGGCAGTGGCGATTCCCAGCTCATGCGTTTACCGGTGGTCGGGTGATCCAGCTCCAGGAACCGCGCATGCAGCGCCTGACGCGGGAACGCCTTCAACGATTCGATCATGGTCACACTGGCTGCCGGCGGAATACGGAAACGACCGCCGTAGGCAGGATCTCCGACCAACGGGAAGTTGATGTGAGCCATATGCACACGAATCTGGTGCGTACGACCGGTTTCCAGCTTCACCCGCACGTGAGTGTGGGAGCGGAAACGCTCGAGCACGCGGTAATGGCTGACGGCTTGCTTGCCACCTTCCATCACGGCCATGCGCTGGCGTTGCTGACCGTGACGACCGATCGGCGCGTTGATCTTGCCGCCGGCAGTCACCACACCGATCACAATGCACTCGTAGATCCGGCTTACGCTGCGACTCTGCAATTGCGTGACAAGTTGTGTCTGCGCCTGAATGGTCTTGGCCACCACCATCAGACCGGTGGTGTCCTTGTCCAGGCGATGCACGATACCGGCGCGGGGCACATTGATGATGTCCGGCACGTGGTGCAGCAGGGCGTTGAGCAAGGTGCCATCAGCGTGACCGGCGGCCGGATGCACCACCAGACCCGCGGGTTTGTTGATCACCAGGATGTCGTCGTCTTCATAGACGATGTCCAGCTCGATGTCCTGAGCGATCCATTCGCCCTGAGCTTCCTGCTCGGCAGTGAGTTCAAGAATGGCACCACCATGAACGATGTCTCGCGGGCGGATAACCGCCCCATCCACAGTCAGGCGGCCGTCTTTGATCCAGGCGGAAAGGCGCGAGCGCGAGTGCTCAGCGAATAATTGTGCGGCGACTTGATCGAGGCGTTGGCCGCCCAATTCGGACGGCACCTCTGCGCGAAGTTCAATTTTATCGGACATGCTCAGACTAGGCGTCGGCACAGCCTTTGGTTTCGGCTGCGCGCTTGTGGTTAAATACGGCGTCTTTTGCCCCGAGGCTATTCAACGGGGCGCTCATCATAACAGGACGGCCCCGCCCAAGACAGCGGCCGTCATAGGGACGCAAGCCGCCATGCAAGTGAAACACCTGCTGCTGATCGCCATCCTCGCATTGACCGCTGCTTGCTCATCGAAGGAAGTCGTAGACGAAAACCTGAGCGAAGTCGAGCTGTACCAGCAGGCTCAGCACGATCTGGACAACAATAGCTACACCGCCGCCACAGCCAAGCTGAAGGCGCTGGAGTCGCGTTATCCGTTCGGTCGCTACGCCGATCAGGCTCAACTCGAGCTCATCTATGCCAACTACAAGAACACCGAGCCTGAAGCTGCGAAGTCCGCCGCCGAGCGCTTCATTCGCCTGCACCCGCAGCACCCGAACGTGGATTACGCGTATTACCTCAAGGGTCTGACTTCTTTCGACCAGGACGTTGGCCTGTTGTCGCGCTTCCTGCCGTTGGACATGACCAAGCGTGACCCGGGCGCCGCTCGCGACTCCTACAACGAGTTCGCCCAGCTGACCAGCCGCTTCCCCAACAGCCGCTACTCGCCGGACGCCAAGCAGCGCATGATCTACCTGCGCAACCTGCTGGCGGCCTACGAGATTCACGTTGCCGACTATTACCTGACCCGTCAGGCCTATGTCGCCGCCGCGAACCGTGGTCGCTACGTGGTGGAAAACTTCCAGGAAACCCCTGCGGTCGGTGACGGCCTGGCGGTGATGACAGAGGCTTACCAGCGTCTGCACCTGGACGACCTGGCTGCCACCAGCCTCGAAACCCTGAAGCTCAACTACCCGAACCATCCAAGCCTGGTCGACGGTCAGTTCAAGCCTTCGGTGGCCGAAGCCGACAACCGTTCGTGGTTGAGCAAGGCGACCCTGGGCCTTATCGAATCCCGTCCACCGTTGCCGCCGGGCGAAACCCGCGCCAACCAGGACGTGCAGAAGCAGTTCCAGGACGCCAAGGACGCGATTCCGAACGATCTCAAGCCTAAAGATGAAAATGGCGACGTGATCGAAGAAGAGGAACACGAGTCCGAAGCCAGTAACAGCGACCGCTCATGGTTCAGCTACATGACCTTCGGCGTGTTTGACTGACACATCGGGTTGTACAATAAGGAGCCTTTCGAGGCTAATGCCAGTCAGTTAAGCTGACTGGCATTTTTCTTTCTGATCGGATATTTCGGTGATTTGAGCCTTATGGCGCGGGGATAAATGCGCTCTTCCCGTCGATGCGGCAGAACATAATGCGGGGCAGAGGCGTGCAGCTCGGCCAGATATTTGGGGATGTTCCCGGAACGGTCGGCCGAAACGCTGTTGATAAACCCTAAAATTGCCCAAGTACACGCGGCAAAGCTCATTTCGCACGGGTAAATACCTGGACAGTGGCGGCTCATTTCCACCATCTGGTAGCGCAGCAGGTTGTAGCCCAGCAACACACCCCACAGTTCCTGCTCGATCATCTCGGGCGTCTTGCTACGCAATGTATAGCTGCTGTTGAGCAGCGTCTGTTTCATCTCGCGAAACCCTAATTCGATCTCCCATCGCTGGCTGTACAGGTCGACGATTTCGTCGGACGGGAAGCGTAGCGGATCGGCCATCGACGTCAGGATCTGACAAACCTTGCCCTTGACGGTTTTGCTCAGCAATCGCGCGGTCAGGCGCTCCGGCAGCCCCGGCCATTGCGTGCGGGCCTGCGGCGAAGTGCTCAACGAGACCACAGCGTCCTGGCGCCCCAAGCGCTGAATCACTTCGTACTGCGCACCTTTGCGCAGAGGCATCAGCCAATGCCGCTCGATGCCTGCTTGCTGCCACTGATGCAGCAAACCCAAGGAGTAAAAACCGCGATCGAACAGCGTCAGCGAGTGATCGGGCGTGGTTTCGATCAGTTGCTCCGCCAGTTTCATTTCGTTGCTGCGATAGCCATCCAACGCGCTGCCGATCAGCATGTGGCTGGTCAACTCCATTTGGCAGACCATGCGCACCTGGGGGAAACCGGTGTCGCCATGCTGGTTGCTGGCGGAATCGTAGCGCGCCCGATTTTCGGGTGTATCGGGCGTTCGCCATACGACACCGTCGACCCCCAGCAAACGCAAGCCTGCCCAAGTTGGGTGATCCACGGCCTCATGCCAACTTTTCTGAGTCAGATGGAAGACTTGTCGTACAGCTTCGCTGCCTAATCGCTGACGGGCCTGGACTACGGCGCTGGGCGCCACCAGCGGACGTTGTCCCGGCAGCATGATGTTCATGCGGCTGACCACATCCCAGGCCGACATGCGTCGAAAGAACGCCATGGAGATCACGCACCAAAGCATCATTTCCAGCGGCAAACGCCGCTTGCGCAGGGTCGCCACGCCGGCCTGTTCAAGTGCCTGCTCGACCAAAGATGGATCGAGTAAAGAATCCAGTCCCTCGATTGAGTTAGGGGTGGAGGCGATATTGTGGGTCAGTTCTAGGGCCCGAGCGAGACGCATAAAAAAATCCGATGCCAGTACAGGCATCGGATTTTGATTTCTTGCGGCCAAAGGTCAAGCAAGAGGGCTTAACTGATCGGCATTAGCCTTTCGAGGCTCCTTTTTTATGGGCTCGATTATTACGCTGTGCGCTGGTCATGTCCTTGGCTAAACTGGCTCATCACTCGTCGAATAGCTGCTCATCATGCTTCGTTTACTGTTCTGGATCGCCCTGATTGCCGCTGCGGTATGGTTCTGGCGCAAGTTCAAGGGCCAGGCTTCCGTGCCCAAGTCCTCTGCCGAGCTGGAAGCGGCCCCCATGGTCCGCTGCGCCCATTGCGGCGTACACCTGCCACGCGACCGCGCGCTGAGCCTTCAACAACAGTGGTATTGCAGCCAGGCTCATCTTGAGCAAGGCCCGGGCTCCAGTGATCGCTGAGACCTCCAGTCCCGGCAGCAAACAGGCCCAGCGACTGCTGCGCCTCTATCACCTTTACCGTTTGAGCATCGGCATCACCCTGGTGCTGTTGATCTCCAGCAACATGGACAACCAGCTGCTGACGTTCAGCAATGACGACCTGCTGCGCAGTGGCAGCTGGTTTTACCTGGTGCTGAATATCCTGCTGGTGGTATTCCTCGGGAACACCCGGCGCCCGGCGCAACTGTTCAGCCTGGCGCTGTCCGACGTCCTGCTGCTGTGCGGTCTGTTCTACGCCGCCGGCGGTGTGGCCAGCGCCATCGGCAACTTGCTTATCGTATCGGTAGCCATCAGTAACACCTTGTTGCGCGGGCGCATCGGCCTGCTGATTGCCGCCGTTGGCGCGCTTGGCATCGTCGGGCTGAGCTTCCTCCTGAGTTTCAGCCATCCCGCCACCCCCAACGATTACCTGCAAGTCGGCACGCTCGGCGCCTTGTGTTTTGCTGCGGCATTGCTGGTGCAAGGGCTGAGCCGACGCCTGGAGGTCAGCGAAACCCTCGCCGAACAACGGGCCAGCGAAGTCGTCGGCCTCGAAGCCCTCAACGCACTGATCCTGCAACGCATGCGTACCGGCATCCTGGTACTCGACGACAAGCGGCGGGTTCAACTGGCCAACCACAGCGCCTTGAACCTGTTAGGCAGGGAAAATCTTGCAGGCCAGCTGATCGACGACTACTTACCCAGCCTGGTCGAACGCCTGCAACTGTGGCTCAACAATCCGACGCTGCGCCCCCAGAGCCTGAAAGTCGCCAGTAGTGGTCTGGAGCTGCAACCGAGCTTCATTGCCCTGGACCAAAGCCCTCACCACCAGACCCTGGTTTTTCTCGAAGACCTCGCGCAAATCGCTCAACAAGCCCAGCAATTGAAGCTCGCCGCCCTCGGTCGCCTGACCGCCGGTATCGCCCATGAAATCCGCAATCCACTGGGCGCCGTTAGTCATGCCGCGCAGCTATTGCAGGAATCAGAGGAACTGAACCGCGCGGATCGACGTCTGACACAGATTATTCAAGACCACTCTCAGCGAATGAATCGGGTAATCGAAAACGTCCTGCAACTGTCCCGCCGCCAGCAAACCGTAGCGCTACGGCTTGATCTGAAGCCGTGGCTGGAGCAGTTCGTCAACGAAACCCGCGAGGGGGCGACCGAGCATCAGCAGATTCATCTGCGCATCGGCTCAGGGGACTTCAAAACCCTGATGGACCCAGACCAGCTGACCCAGATTCTCGACAATCTGTTGCGCAATGCCTGGCGCCATAGCGCCTTGAATCACGACCTGGCGCAGGTCTGGCTCGAGTTGTTCGTCGACCCGGACAGCCAGCTACCGATCCTCGAGATCCTCGACGATGGCCCCGGCGTGGCACCGGAGCATCATGTGCACTTGTTCGAACCGTTCTTCACCACCAGCCCCCAAGGCACCGGCCTGGGGCTTTATCTGTCCCGTGAGCTGTGCGAAAGCAACCAGGCCCGCCTAGACTTCAAACCACGCCAAGGCGGCGGTTGCTTTCGCATCACTTTTGCTCACGGACGGAAACAAAGTTGAACATGAGCCCACGGCAAAAAGTCCTGATCGTCGACGACGAACCGGATATCCGCGAACTCCTGGAAATCACCCTGGGACGGATGAAACTCGACACCTTCAGTGCCCGCAACCTCGGCGAAGCCCAGGCCCTGCTGTCGCGAGAGACGTTCGATTTGTGCCTGACCGACATGCGCTTGCCGGACGGCACCGGCCTTGAGCTGGTGCAACACATCCAGCAACGCCACCCAAACGTACCGGTGGCAATGATCACCGCTTACGGCAGCCTGGAAACGGCGATCAACGCCCTCAAGGCCGGCGCGTTCGACTTCCTGACCAAACCGGTGGACCTCACTCGCCTGCGGGAACTGGTCAGCAGCGCACTTCGGTTGCCTGCGCCGGGCGGCACAGGCATCGCCATCGATCGCCGGCTGCTGGGCGATTCACCGCCGATGCGCGCCTTGCGCAAACACATCGACAAACTGGCCCGCAGCCAGGCGCCGGTGTACATCAGCGGCGAATCCGGCAGCGGCAAGGAATTGGTTGCGCGACTGATCCATGAGCAAGGACCGCGCGCCAGCCAACCGTTTGTCCCGGTCAATTGCGGGGCGATTCCGTCGGAATTGATGGAGAGCGAATTTTTCGGGCATCGCAAAGGCAGCTTCAGCGGTGCCATCGAAGACAAACCCGGACTGTTCCAGGCTGCCCATGGCGGCACCCTGTTCCTAGACGAAGTGGCAGATTTGCCGCTGGCGATGCAGGTCAAACTGCTACGGGCAATACAGGAAAAAGCCGTTCGCGGTGTCGGCGAGCAACAGGAAACCGTGGTCGACGTGCGTATCCTTTGCGCCACCCACAAAGACCTCGACGCCGAAGTCGCCGCCGAACGCTTTCGCCAGGATTTGTACTACCGGTTGAACGTGATTGAACTACGGGTGCCGCCCTTGCGCGAACGCCGTGACGACATCGAATCCCTCGCCAGCCATGTGCTCAAACGCTTGGCCATCAGCACTGGCCAACCCGCCGCAAAACTCCACCCCCAAGCCCTCGACGCGCTGAAAAGCTACCGCTTCCCCGGCAACGTGCGGGAACTGGAGAACATGCTCGAACGGGCGCACACGTTGTGCGAAAACAAACAGATTGAAGCCAGCGACCTGCGACTGGCCGAAGGCAACTGCAACCCGGAAGGTGGTGTGCCGGACCTGACACAGATCGACAACCTGGAAGACTACCTGGAAAACGTCGAACGCAACCTTATCCTCCAGGCCCTGGAAGAAACCCGCTGGAACCGCACTGCGGCGGCTCAGCGGTTGAATTTATCGTTTCGGTCGATGCGCTACAGGCTGAAGAAATTCGGGTTGGATTGAGGACCCCTTCGTCGGAACGCCGCCCGGAGCAAGCTCGCTCCCACAGGGTTCAGTGGTGTGGACATAATCTGAACACACCTCAGATCAATTGTGGGAGCGAGCTTGCTCCGGGCGGCGTTCCGACGATGGCGATCGGGCAAGCAATCAATATCTAACGGTTAAATACGTCCAGCCGGTGCATACGGCGCCGGATCAATGATCGGCTCACGCCCCAGCATCACATCCGCAAACAACTGACACGACGCTGGCGCCAGCACCAAGCCATTACGGTAATGCCCGCAATTGAGCCAAAGCCCTTCGAACCCTGGCACCCGACCGATGTAGGGAATGCCTTCCGGTGAGCCCGGTCGCAACCCGGCCCAGTGGCCGACGACCTCGGCATCCGCCAGTGCAGGAATCAACTCCACCGCTGACGCCTTCAGGCTCTCCAGGGCAGATTCGGTCGGCGTCTTGTCGAAGCCTTGATGCTCCAGCGTACTGCCGATCAGAATGTGCCCATCGCGCCGAGGAATCGCATAACGCCCCTTGGCCAGAACCATGCTCGGCAGGAAATCCGATGCGCATTTGTAGAGAATCATCTGCCCTTTCACCGGCTCTACCGGCAGGTCCAAGCCCAGGAGTTTAAGTAAATCACCGCTCCAGGCACCCGCGGTCAGCACCACCTGATCGCCATGAATCGCTCCCGCCGAGGTCTGCACCCCGACCACCGTAGCGCCTTCACGGATAAACCCGCTGACTTCACACTGCTCATGAATCGTCACGTTCGGCAGCGCCAGCAACGCAGCCTTGAGGGACTTCACCAGCCGCGGATTACGCACATTGGCCACATCGGCCATGTAGATCGCCCGGGAAAAACCGCTCCCCAGCACCGGCACCGCGTCGTGAGCCGCCGAGATATCCACAGCCCGCAACGGACGGTTTTCCCGCTCGGCCCATGCCAGCGCCTCGGCCTCATCATCCAGATCCAGCCAGTACAACCCGGTGGTATGCACTTCGGGATCGACACCGGTGGCGGCAAATAGTCGCTCGCCCAGCTGTGGATAAAAATCCTGGGACCAATGCGCCAACGCGGTGACCGCCGGGCTGTAGCGCCATGGGTAGAGCGGCGAGACGATGCCGCCGCCCGCCCAGGACGACTCCCGACCGACGTTCGAGCGATCCAGCAGCACAACGTTTTGCACTTCGGACGCGAGATTGAACGCTGTCAGCAGGCCAATCACGCCGCCGCCGACAATCACCACTTGCTGTTGCCTGGTCATGTTCTGATCCAACCGTTAAATAGACAGAGGGCACAAAAGGCGCCCGAAAAAGGAACTCAGCGACCCCAGCAATCTTTAGTGACGAGCCCGGACTGCGCATTGACCATGCTTCTGACACCGGTGTTGGTGATAGTGAAATCCCCACACTTGTCAGTTGCCATGGCTTTGCCAGACTTGCGCACGGCCGTCAGCAGGAAGGTCTGATCGGTCAGTGTCTGGGTAATGGTGTAAAAGTCATTGCCTGGGCTCAGGCCGGCGGCGTTGGTGTAAACATTGTTCTGCGAATAAAAACGCTCGAGGATCTGCGCCTGCTCGGAGAGCAGCCCGGCCACTTCAGTTCGACGGCCCTTTTTTACGTACTCGGTGAGGCTCGGGTAGCCAATGGTGATGACGATCCCGATGATCGCAATCACGATCATGATCTCGATCAGGGTAAAACCTCGGTTGGATCTGCGCATGCCTCAACTCTCACTTACTGTATTTGTCGCCACATGATGCGACGGCTGCCGCCGCTGCCGGGCTTTTCCACCAGGGAGCTGATGCCACCGCTGGAGTCGTTCACAATCTTGCGGGACGCATTGTTGACGATCGCGTTCAGCGTCGGAATACCACCGGTGAAAATCACCCCGCTGGAAATCGAATCCTTGATGTCGACCAGACCGTCGCCATTGGTGTCGAGCACCGCGTAGTTGAGCATCTTACCGCTGAATGCATCGAGTTCGACCAGTTTGCCGGTACCGAAACTGGCGCAAGGGTCGGTGGTGTCCACGCTGGCCGTGGTGAACACGATCCGGCCGGCCACCAGACTGGCCTGATTGATCACCTGCTCACCAGTTAGCACGTTGTTGTACACCAGCGGCAGGTACCAGCCTTTTTTCGCCGGATAGGTCACGTCGTTCTGGCTGGTGGTGATGAATTGCCCACTGCTACCGGAGAACACACCGGTCACCGCCTGGGCCTGCAAACTGGACGTTGTGATTTGCCCGGAGCCACCTTCCGCATCCCACACGGCATAGAACGCCTGGAGGTCTTTGTTGGTCTTGTCGGCCGTCTCATTGAATTTACCGGTACCGAAAAATACTTCCTTCCCTCCCAACGAATTGTCCGCCAGCAATGGTTGCGCGGTAATCGGCTGGGTGATGCCACCTGCGGTGGTAAACAGCGGTTTGCGGGAAAACGCCAGATCCCACGACTCCGGGGCGGTGGCGCTCAAATCAAACTTCCACAGCCTCCCCTTCAAATCGCCGCCATAAGCGGCCTGCACCACATTTTGCGAGTTGACTCGAAGTTTTACCGACGACAGGCCGTTGGTAGTCTCGGCGCCGTCGACCACTATTTTCTTGATCAGCGTGCCGTCGCGAATGTCGACCACGTACAACGCTGCCACCCCGGAGTTGCTGCCATAACCGTTGGAGATGAATGCGGCCCATCGACCGTCGGCCAAGCGTGCCACTTCCGGTCGTGCATAGGCATAACCCAGATCATTGAAAACGTTCGCCGAGTTTGCTGTGGCCGGTGCGCTGATCTCCCACAACGCCTTGGTTACGTTACCGGCCGATGCATCGAACAGTTGCAGCGCATAGAAGGTTCGCCCCCCCGCCCCTGTCCCGCCCAACGCAAGGGTTTTCCAGGCGCTGTTGAGTTGGGCATCGAACACGCCCACCTGGCCGTCCACCAGAAACTTGTGACTCACCCCGTTTATGTAAGTGGGGTCGGCGATGTAGCGCAGTGACGGCAAAACGCTGGACGGCATGAAAGCGTAACGCCGCGTTCCATTTGCCGCGTTGATGACATTTACAAACCCGTCGTTGGCGTTCACCACGAGGCTGGCGTTCATGGTTGCCGCTTTGGTTGCCAGATAGGTGCTGTAAGTGGTGTCGCCTGACAGATCGGACGCGGTTTTATCCGTGGGCGATGCCAGGGCCAACGGCGAATTGATGATGTCGCCAAGCAGCACACTGCGCACTTTCAGGCCAACCTTGTTGGTGCCCTTGCTCCACTCCACCAGATCGCTGCCGGTGATGCCGATGGGCAAACTCTGGCTGAGGGATGTTTGCTGGGCAGGGGAAAAACTGGCGTAAGCCAGCGTCACGGCCGCGTTGGTCAGGGTGTTCCAGGATTGATAGGTCGGCGCGGTGGCACCGGGCACGATGGCGGTATCGGTGGTCCATAACACCGAGGTGGTGTTGACCGCGCCAGCGGAGGTAAATCCATAGGACTTGATCGTACCGCGCCAATCCTTGGGATCGTAACTGGTCTGAAAGTAACTCGAACCGCTGGCCAGAATGGTCCCGCTGGTGACGCCACCCCCACCGGAGCCGGCCTTGGAGGTGATGTCGCCCAGCGCCGACGACAGTGCACTGTTGAGTCCTGCACTGTCGGTCGCCTGGTAATACTTGCCCTGCCCGTAAGTCGCAGCGTCCGACAACATCTGGTTCGCGATGGCGAACCCCACGGTGTAGGTGTTCATGTTCTGTTTGGGAAAATCCACTGCGTCCCAGTTTTTACCCGCAACATCAGTGCCGGTCGTGCGCATGTCGATGTCGAAGGCGAACTTGGCGATGTCATCCAGGTACAGGGTGTCGCCCTCATCGTCGCCGGAGAGGCTGGCGCCATCGTTATTGCTGATCCCGTCCCAGTTCGGTAACCGGCTGCCACCCAGCGGATCGTTGGTCGGAAAGGTTCGGTCGTAGGTCGGCAGACCATCGGTAATCACCACCCCGTAATTTTTCTGGCAACGGTACTGAATCGGACTGGTATAGGTGTTGGGCGTCGAGTTGTTGTATGGCGCCATGCCACGGAAATAGCGGGTGATTTCGTAATAGGCTTCTGCCAGCGGTGTATTGGCTTTCGCGCTCAGTTCATCGATCACGTCGATCAGTGCGTTGTAGTTGATATTGGCCTGAGCCTGGGTCACGGTGCCGCTGACCGCCGACATATCACTGACCGAACGGGCAATGTAACCGCCGTCATTCTTGTGGTTGCCGACCGCCAGATTGAACGTCGACAGGCCGATGCGCAGCGCGCGGTTGCTGGCCACCAACATCTTGGAAACGTTGCGCGCCACGTTCATCCGGTAATCATTGGGGATCGAGCCATCAGTGAAATCCCGATCTGAATTGTTGGCCAGACTTATCAGATAGGACAAGTAATTTGCCGTATACCGCGTGTCCTCGCTCCCCACCGGATCGGGAAGCTTGAGGCAAAGCGAATCCAGACCGGAAGAACTGTTGTTATAAAAACCGTACCAATCTTTCAAACATGTTCCTCGAGTTAAACTCGACAAAGCAATATTGGTATCGGTCATATCAAGCTCGCGGCCTTTCTTGCACGTACCATTGGAGAGGCAAATAGTCACCGGGGTGCGCGCGACCGTCGGGTCAAAGCCTGCCGCCCAGATAATGTTGTTCATACTCCCCGAGTCATCGAGTAACAGCATCACATTGGGTGCCACGGCGGCGCTCAACAGCGGCGAATCCGAGGGCGTGAAGGCGTAAGTCGGCGCTGCCAGATAAAGGCTCAACGCCGCGCCGCAGAACAACTGCAACAACCGATGGCGCCAACCTGTGCGCGCCTCAATATTTCGCATAGATACTCTCCACCACACTGCGCGAGTTGCCCGCGATGCCGACTGCGGTCACCCGGTACAGCGTTGTCGAGGTGTTGCTCGGCACATTCACGGCAGTCAAGGTGGTGCCGATGTTCTGCACCCCGTAAAAACCGCTACCGGAGGCGATCCAGGTGACCCCCGAGGTGGAATTGAAGCTGGCGCCGGTGATTGTCGACGACTCGGCCGGTGGCGCGCATTGGGTGGTGCCGCTACAGACCGGCAACGAAAAGGTATCCAGTTGCACCGCGCTTTCACCTACGCGCAACGCCGACTCGGCGCCCTGGAACGACTGATTGCGCAAGGTCACGCTGGCGGCCATTTTTTCCTGCAGGGTGGCGTTTTGCATCGATGAAAGACCGATCAGTGTCAGCAACAGAAGAAATACCAGGCTGACCAGCAGCGCCATGCCCCGCTGGGCGTGAGGGCTCCCGGGAGAAATATTCATCGGCCCTCCTCTCATGGCAAGCGGTTGCGCAGCGCGGCAACCACGTTGAAGGTTTGATTGCCTACCCGATTGTTCGGGTCGGTGAGGGTCAACGTCAGGCGAACACTACGGATGCGCGCCGAATCAGAGGGGTTGCTGCTGTAACTGGAGGCGGCGACATCCGTGGCGGAACTGGCGAGGCCGAAGCTCACGTTGAAGGCACTGACGTTGTTCACCAGCACCGCCTGAGCCGGCGTGCCGGTGCCGACACCCATCAGCAGTTGATTGTTGCTGAAGCTGTAGATCAAGCGCCGGATCGGAAACGCCAGCTCGCCCGACGCCGGAACTCGGGTGCCCGTGTAGGCCGTTGCATTGTTCCGACAATCGGAAACCACCGTCCAGGTCGGTACCCCGCCACCGCCGCCGACATCCGCAGTCACCAGAGTCAGTTTGAGGTTGGCGTTGTCCCAACTGATGGGCGTTGTCAGGCTGGCATTGAAGTCACCCGCCGAGCTTGAATCGGTGACCGCCCCCAGACATCCGAACATGCCGACCATGCGGATTTCCTGAATCATCTTACTCAGCACGAACCGCGCATCTTCCTGCATGGCGGCAGCGGCGTTCTGGCTGACATAGGTGTTCTTGGCCGCGATGAAAATCTGCGCCACGCCCAGGACCACGACCAAACTCAACGCCAGGGCGATCAGTAACTCGATCAGGCCGAAACCTCTGTTGGTCTGGTTCATGGCGTCGACACCGGATCGACGGTGGCGCGACTGGTCAGGACGAAACTGCGTCGCGAATTGGCGATGTTCGCAGCCCGCGAGTCATCCCAGGTGATGGTGATGGTGTACACCCGCTGATTGAGCGTAACGCTTCCGGTGGCAGTGGCGCCGCCGAAATTGACAATGTTGGTGGTGAAGTCGTAGAGGTCCTGATCCCGGGCGACGCTCAGGTTGCCGGAGGTCGGTGGCGTGACGGTGTAGTCGGCACCGGAGTTGGCGCGAATGCGGTCCATCATGTCGTAGGCGATAAAACTCGCCTGGCTGGTCATCCGGGCGCTGTCAGTGTACTTCAGCGCATTAAGCTGAATCGCTGCCGCCCCCAGCAGCCCCACGCTCAGAATCAACAACGCAACCAAGACTTCGATCAGCGTCATGCCCTCCTGTGCACGCTTGCTCCATCCCCTCATCCGCAACTTCCACCCAATAGAATTCGTCCGTTCAAACACACATTCAGCGTTCTGCTTTGTGCCCCCCGTACGTAGCTGATCACCACCGCCGTGGACGGTGCCGACAACCCGCCAAGGTTGTTGAAATCGATGGCGGTCACTCCTGAGGTTAGCGCCAGAGTCGCGCCGCTGCTCATCGCTGGAACAACCCGCAATACATTGGCCGGATTGCCAGTACCGTCAAAGACCGTTAATTCTCCGGTCCAGACGCTGCCGCCGGCCGTCGGGCGCAGCCGGGTGGTGACACCACGGTCGATGGCCTCAAGTCGGGCGAAATTCAGACCCCGTTGCAGATCGCCGATTTCGGTGTCGGCCTTGGTGATTTGCACCGAACGAGTAAACGCCGGTACGGCCAGAGTGATCAGGACCAGAAACACCGCGAGCGCGATCAGCAACTCGATCAGCGTGAAACCTTTTGTACGATGATCCATCGGTGCCCTCCGTTGCCGTCGGCTATACCTGCTTCTACACGCTAGAACATTCGACCGGCAGGTGTTCGGTTGTTTTGCCATTACTCGCGCAGGGATCGCGCGGGCCGCAGCACTCCAGGGAGGGAAATGACATGCATCAGCGAGGTTTCAGCCTGATCGAACTGCTCATGGGACTGACAATTGTCGGGATTGTTCTGCTGTTGGTCAGTCCGGCATTTGCTGCACTGACTGAATCGAACCATCGCGAGCAGGTGGCAGAGTCGCTTATCAGCGGTATACGCAACGCCAGAACCGTTGCCATCACACGCAACCAGAACGTCGTGATTCACGCCATCAACGGCGACTGGAGTCAGGGCTGGCGGATCATTCTGGATATCAGTGGCAAAGGGGCGGAGGACAACAGCAATCCGCTGCTGGTTGAGCGCGCGAGTGGCACTCGGGTGCCGATTGTCGGCAATTGGCCGGTCAGGCGATACATCCGTTTCAACAGTATTGGCGAGCCACAGATGCCCGGACGGGCCTTTCAAGCGGGGACATTGCACATTTGCGCAACCCGCGAACCGGTCACTCAGCTCCAAGTGGTGCTGGCCGCGACCGGCCGCGTCAGCCTGCGCAGCCATAAGGCTGAGCAGGCGCTGTGCCCCGGAGGCAAAAGCGTTAAAGCAGGGAGCGGACGCGCAACTCTTTAGGCATGGAGAAGGTAATGTTCTCCTCACGACCGGCCAGTTCATCGGCACCGGTCGCGCCCCACGCCTGCAACTGCTGGATCACGCCACGCACCAGGACTTCCGGTGCTGAAGCGCCAGCGGTGATGCCGATACGCTCGACACCGTCGAACCAGCTCTTTTGCAGGTCCTCGGCGCCGTCGATCAGGTAGGCCGGGGTGGCCATGCGCTCGGCCAGTTCACGCAAGCGATTGGAGTTGGAGCTGTTCGGGCTGCCGACCACCAGTACCACGTCGCACTCGTCGGCCAGTTGCTTGACCGCATCCTGACGGTTTTGCGTGGCGTAGCAGATGTCGTCCTTGCGTGGACCACCGATAGCCGGGAAGCGTGTACGCAGGGCGTCGATGACGCGGCTGGTATCGTCCATGGACAGGGTAGTCTGGGTCACGAACGCCAGTTTTTCAGGGTTGCTCACCTGCAAGGCGGCGACGTCTTTCTCGTCTTCGACCAGGTAGATCGCGCCACCATTGCTGCCATCGTACTGGCCCATGGTGCCTTCGACTTCCGGGTGACCGGCGTGGCCGATGAGAATGCATTCACGGCCGTCGCGGCTGTAGCGTGCAACTTCGATGTGTACCTTGGTCACCAGCGGGCAAGTGGCGTCGAACACCTTCAGGCCACGACCGGCGGCTTCGGTACGCACGGCCTGGGAAACACCGTGGGCACTGAAGATCACGATGACGTCGTCCGGCACCTGATCCAGTTCTTCGACGAAGATAGCCCCGCGAGCACGCAGGTCTTCGACGACGAATTTGTTGTGGACCACTTCGTGGCGCACGTAGATCGGCGGCCCGAAGACTTCCAGGGCGCGGTTGACGATTTCGATCGCCCGGTCCACACCGGCGCAGAAGCCACGGGGGTTGGCGAGTTTGATTTGCATGCTGTGCCTCGTGTCTTGCGCGCAGAAAGAATGCTGACCCCGCCCGACCGGAGTCGGGCGAAGGTTTTACAGCGCTATGACGTTGATGATCTCGACGTCAAAGGTCAATGTCTTGCCGGCCAGCGGGTGGTTGAAGTCGATGGTCACTTGCTCGTCATCGAATACCTTCACCACACCGGGCAACTCAGTATTGGCCGCATCGTTGAAGATCACCAGCAAGCCAGGCGACAGTTCCATATCCTTGAACTGCGAGCGCGGGATGATCTGTACGTTCTGCGGGTTGGGTTGGCCAAAAGCGTTTTCCGGCTGAATCGTCAGCGTGCGCTTGTCACCAGCCTTGAAGCCGAACAGCGCTGCTTCGAACCCTGGCAACAGGTTGCCGTCACCGACCTTGAAGGTCGCCGGGGCTTTGTCGAAGGTGCTGTCGACGGTGTCGCCGTTCTCCAGGCGCAGTGCAAAGTGCAAGGTGACTTCCGTGTTCTGGCGGATGCGTTGCTCAGCCAATACCTGTTCAGTCATGAACGGCTTCTCCGGTCTTTTTACTTTTGAACATGTCCAGCGCAAGCATCACGGCACCGACAGTAATTGCACTGTCGGCAAAGTTGAACGCCGGGAAGTACCAGCGGTTCTGCCAATGCACCAGGATGAAATCGATCACATGGCCATAGGCAATGCGGTCATACAAATTGCCCAGCGCGCCACCCAGCACCAGCGCCAAAGCGACGGCCAGCCAGGTTTCGTTGCGCCCCAGACGCTTGAGCCATACTACCAGCACCGCACTGACCACGACCGCGATCAGGGCAAACAACCAGCGCTGCCAGCCGGAGCTGTCGGCCAGGAAGCTGAACGCCGCGCCCGTGTTATAGGCCAGGGTCCAGCTGAACAAATCGGGGATCACCACGATTTGCTGGTACATCTCGAGCTTGCCTTCGAAGTAGAACTTGCTGGCCTGGTCGATGACCAGGACCAGCAAACTCAACCAGAGCCAGCTCAGCCGTCCGAAACGGCCAGCCGCATTAGGCATAGTGACGAACCTCGCCAGCGCCGCTGATGTTATCGACGCAACGACCGCAGATTTCCGGATGCTCCGGGTTCACGCCGACGTCTTCACGGCAGTGCCAGCAACGGGCGCACTTGGCGTGGCTCGACTTGACCACTTGCAGTTTCAAACCGCTGACTTCGGTGACCACGGCATCGGCCGGCGCCTGAACGAACGGTGCAACAGTAGCGGTCGAGGTGATCAATACGAAGCGCAGTTCGTTGCTCAGCTTGGCCAGGTCGGCGCTCAAAGCCTCTTCGGCGTACAGCGTCACTTCGGCTTGCAGGTTGCCACCGACAGCCTTGGCCGCGCGCTGGATTTCCATTTCCTTGTTGACCGCGACCTTCACCGCCATGATCCGCTCCCAGTAGGCGCGGTCCAGCTCGACGTTTTCCGGCAGCTCGGTCAGACCTTCGTACCAGGTGTTGAGCATTACCGATTCGTTACGCTCGCCCGGCAGGTATTCCCACAGTTCGTCAGCGGTGAATGCCAGGATCGGCGCGATCCAGCGCACCAGCGCTTCGGAGATGTGGTACAGCGCGGTTTGCGCCGAACGGCGGGCCTTGCTGTTGACGCCAGTGGTGTACTGACGGTCCTTGATGATGTCGAGGTAGAAACCGCCCAGCTCCTGCACGCAGAAGTTGTGGATCTTGGAGTAGACGTTCCAGAAGCGGTATTCACCGTAGTGCTCTTGCAGCTCGCGTTGCAGCAGCAGGGTGCGGTCCACGGCCCAACGGTCCAGCGCCAGCATTTCTTCGGCCGGCAGGATGTCGGTGGCCGGGTTGAAGCCGGTCAGGTTGGAGAGCAGGAAGCGCGCGGTGTTACGGATACGCCGGTAAGCGTCCGCACTGCGCTGCAGGATCTGCTCGGAAACCGCCATTTCACCCGAGTAATCGGTGGAAGCGACCCACAGGCGCATGATGTCGGCGCCCAGGGTGTCGTTGACCTTTTGCGGCGCGATCACGTTGCCCAGGGACTTGGACATCTTGCGACCGGACTCATCGACGGTGAAGCCGTGAGTCAGCAGTTCGCGGTATGGCGCGTGGTTGTCGATGGCGCATCCCGTCAGCAACGACGAGTGGAACCAGCCACGGTGCTGGTCCGAACCTTCCAGGTACAGGTCGGCACGTGGACCGGTCTCGTGGCCCATCGGGTGCGAACCGCGCAGAACGTGCCAGTGCGTGGTGCCCGAATCGAACCAGACGTCCAGGGTGTCGCTGATCTTGTCGTATTGCGGCGCTTCGTCACCGAGCAACTCGGCGGCGTCCATCTTGAACCAGGCTTCGATGCCTTCGACTTCGACGCGTTTGGCGACTTCTTCCATCAGCTCGGCGGTACGTGGGTGCAGCTCGCCGCTTTCCTTGTTCAGGAAGAACGGGATCGGCACGCCCCAGTTGCGCTGACGGGAGATGCACCAGTCCGGACGGTTGGCAATCATCGAGTGCAGGCGCGCCTGGCCCCAGGCCGGGACGAACTTGGTTTCTTCGATGGCTTTGATCGCCCGCTTGCGCAGGGTGTCGCCGGTCACAGGTTCTTTGTCCATGCCGATGAACCACTGCGCGGTGGCGCGGTAGATCAGCGGGGTCTTGTGACGCCAGCAGTGCATGTAGCTGTGTTCGATGATGCTGGTGTGCAGCAGCGCACCCACTTCGGTCAACTTATCGACGATGGCCGGGTTGGCTTTCCAGATGAACTGGCCGCCAAAGAACTCCAGCGACGTTGCGTAAACGCCGTTGCTCTGTACCGGGTTGAGGATGTCGTCATTGACCATGCCGTACTTCTTGCAGGTCACGAAGTCGTCTACGCCATAGGCCGGCGAGGAGTGAACCACGCCGGTGCCAGCGCCCAGTTCAACGTACTCGGCCAGGTAAACCGGCGACAGACGGTCGTAGAACGGGTGACGGAAGTTGATCAGTTCCAGCTCTTTACCGGTGGTGGTCGCGATGACCGAGCCTTCCAGGCTGTAACGGGCCAGGCACGACTCGACCAGCTCTTCAGCCAGCACCAGCAGTTTGTCGCCAACGTCGACCAGGGCGTAGTTGAATTCCGGGTGAACGTTCAACGCCTGGTTGGCCGGGATGGTCCACGGGGTGGTGGTCCAGATCACGATCGAAGCGGGTTTGCCCAGCGACGGCAGGCCGAAAGCGGCAGCCAGCTTGGCTTCGTCGGCAATCGGGAACGCCACGTCGATGGTCGAGGACTTTTTGTTCTCGTACTCGACTTCTGCTTCAGCCAATGCCGAACCGCAATCGAAGCACCAGTTCACAGGTTTCAGGCCCTTGAACACGAAACCGCCCTTGACGATTTCGGCCAGGGCGCGGATTTCACCGGCCTCGTTTTTGAAGTCCATGGTCTTGTACGGGTTGGCAAAGTCGCCCAACACGCCCAGACGGATGAATTCGGACTTCTGGCCTTCGATCTGCTCGGTGGCATAGGCACGGCATAGTTCGCGGGTTTTGTCCGCGCCCAGGTTTTTACCGTGGGTCACTTCGACTTTGTGCTCGATCGGCAGACCGTGGCAGTCCCAGCCCGGAACATAAGGCGCGTCGAAACCCGACAGGGTTTTCGAGCGGATGATCATGTCCTTGAGAATCTTGTTCAGCGCATGACCGATGTGAATCGTGCCGTTGGCGTACGGAGGACCGTCGTGCAGAACGAACTTCGGACGATCCTTGCCAATCTCGCGCAACTTACCGTACAGGCCAATGCTGTCCCAGCGCTGCAGAATCTGCGGTTCGCGCTGAGGCAGGCCGGCCTTCATTGGGAAGGCGGTGTCCGGAAGGTTTAGCGTGGCTTTATAGTCGGTCATTTAAGGCTCTTCATTAGCGATTGGCGCTAGGTGCGACAGGGCACGGGCGGCGGCAACATCCGCATTGATCGCCGTCTTAAGCGCCTCCAGAGAGGCGAAACGCTGCTCTTCACGCAGCTTGTGGTGGAAAACCACCGTCAAACGCCGGTCATACAGATCGCCGGCAAAATCTAAAAGATGCACTTCGAGGTGGGCTTTGCCATCACCTTGAACGGTTGGCCGCACGCCAATGTTGGCGACGCCTGGCCAGGTCTTGCCGTCGATGTCGACGTTGACTAGGTAAACCCCGGTCAACGGCACGCGACGACGCTTGAGTTGTATGTTGGCCGTGGGCGTACCCAACTGGCGCGCCAGCTTCTGGCCGTGCAGGACCCGCCCGGCAATCCGGAACGGACGACCGAGCAGTCGCTCGGCCAAGGCAAAATCGGCAGCGGCCAGGGCATTGCGGACCTGGGTGCTGCTGACGCGAATACCGTCCAGCTCGACGGTTTGCGCCGCTTCCACGGTAAAGCCCTGCAGAACGCCGGCCTGTTGCAGGAAATCGAAATCCCCTACCCGGTCGCAACCGAAACGGAAATCGTCACCGACCTCAAGATGTTGAACACCGAGGCCGTCCACCAGAATGGTGTCGACGAATTCGCTGGCGCTGAGCTTGCTCAGGCGGTGGTTGAAGGCCAGGCACAGGACCCGGTCGACACCTTCCTCGGCCAGCATCTGCAGTTTATCCCGCAGCCGGGCCAGACGGGCCGGCGCCGTATCAGGGGCGAAAAACTCTCGCGGCTGCGGCTCAAAAATCACCACGCAGCTTGGCACGCCCAACTCGAGCGCACGCTCACGGAGCCTCGCCAGGATAGCCTGGTGGCCACGGTGAACACCGTCAAAGTTGCCAATAGTGGCGACACAGCCCCGATGCTGGGGGCGCAGGTTGTGGAGGCCTCGAACCAGCTGCATAACGCGCTTCTTGCTCATAAAGTGGTCGATTATAACCACACCCGGCGGCCGACGACAGGCAACACCGTAACCCAAAGTGATCGAGCCGACAAAACCGTCGATTCGCCCGTGTTTATCGAGGTCGTGACCTCAGCTCAGCGCTTTGCGATTGAAGTCGCGCAAACGGAAGCCCATCAACAGCAACATGCCGAAATAAGCCACCACGCCGGCAACGACCAATGCGCCCAGACGCAGGAACCTCTCCAGCATATGCCCCTGATCCCAGGCAGGCATGAAATGCATCCCGCCCATTAACACAGCAGACATCACCAACACTGCAATCACTAGCTTGAAGCCGAACTTCGCCCAACCCGGTTGCGGCTCATACATCTGCTGCTTGCGCAGTTGATAGAACAGTAGGCCGGCGTTAATGCACGCGCCGATGCTGATGGCCAGCGCCAGACCGGCGTGGGCCAGCGGGCCGATCAACACCAGGTTGAACAATTGGGTAACGATCAGGGTAAAAATCGCGATTTTTACCGGCGTGCGGATGTTTTGTTGCGCATAAAAGCCCGGCGCCAGCACTTTGATCACGATAATTCCGAGCAAACCGACAGAATAAGCGATCAGCGCCCGTTGGGTCATGGAGGCGTCAAATGCGCTGAACTGGCCGTACTGGAATAAAGAAACCGTCAGCGGCTCGGCGAGAATCCCCAGCGCCAGGGAGCACGGCAACACCAGCATGAAACACAGGCGCAGCCCCCAATCGAGGATCCGCGAGTATTCCTGGCGATCCTTGCTGGCGTAGGTCTTGGCCAGGGTCGGCAGGAGAATCGTACCCAGCGCCACACCCAGAACACCGGACGGCAATTCCATCAAACGGTCGGCGTAGTACATCCATGACACGGAACCGGCGACCAGGAACGAGGCGAAAATGGTATTGATGATCAGCGAAATCTGGCTCACGGACACACCGAGAATGGCCGGCAGCATTTGTTTCATGACCCGCCAGACGCCGCTGTCACGCAGATTCAGTCGCGGCAACACCAGCATGCCGATCTTTTTCAGGTGCGGCAGCTGATAGAGCAATTGCGCCAGACCACCCACCAGTACTGCCCAGCCCAGCGCCATGACCGGCGGATCGAAGTACGGCGTCAGGAACACCGAAAAGATGATCATGCTGACGTTGAGCAGGGTCGGCACGAAGGCCGGCACCGAGAAGCGGTTATACGTGTTGAGGATCGCCCCGGCCAATGAAGACAGGGAGATCAGCAATATATAAGGAAAGGTCACGCGCAACAGGCTGGCCGTCAGCTCGAATTTTTCCGGCGTATCGGTGAAACCCGGCGCGGTCGCCCAGATGACCCACGGCGCAGCAATCATGCCCAACGCGGTGACCAACGCCAGCACCAGCGTCAGCAGACCCGAGACGTAGGCAATGAAGGTTCGCGTCGCCTCCTCGCCCTTCTGGCTTTTGTATTCGGCAAGAATCGGCACGAACGCTTGGGAAAATGCCCCCTCGGCAAAGATCCGCCGCAGCAGATTGGGCAATTTGAAGGCGATAAAGAAGGCGTCAGTCGCCATCCCGGCGCCAAATGTGCGCGCAATGAGAGTGTCACGAACGAACCCCAGAATCCGGGAAAGCATCGTGATAGAGCTGACGGCGGCCAACGATTTGAGCAGATTCATTGAAAGAGTTTGTGCCTGTCGATAAACAGCAGGCGAACAAAGCGCCTACTTATGCGATACTCCGCGCCGCAGCAGCACAGAGCCAAAGCTCGCGAGTTTACAGGTCAAGCGCCGGAAATAAATATCCCGCCTCTTTATACCTACCACTTAGCGGAACGTCTCAACCGCCCTTGACAAGACATCAACTCATCGGCATGATTCGCGGCCTATTTTGTTTGCTATTTCCTAAAAAGTCTTTCGAGGAGCTCGACGGTGGCCAACACACCTTCCGCCAAAAAACGTGCAAAACAGGCTGAGAAGCGTCGCAGCCACAACGCCAGCCTGCGTTCCATGGTTCGTACCTACATCAAGAATGTAGTTAAGGCCATCGACGCAAAAGACGCTGAAAAAGCTCAAGCTGCTTACGTTCTGGCCGTGCCAGTTATCGACCGTATGGCCGATAAAGGCATCATCCACAAGAACAAGGCTGCTCGCCATAAGAGCCGCCTGAACGGTCACGTCAAGGCTCTGAACCTTGCTGTTGCCGCATAAGCGATAAGCTTGTTAAAAAACCGACCCCAGGGTCGGTTTTTTATTGCCTGCGATTTAGTAAATCCAGCGCAAAAAAAATGGGAAGGGGCAGCCCCTAATGCCGATCAGTTAAGCCCTCTTGCTTGACCTTTGGCCGCAAGAAATCAAAATCCGATGCCTGTACTGGCATCGGATTTTTTTATGCGTCTCGCTCGGGCCCTAGAACTGACCCACAATATCGCCTCCACCCCTAACTCAATCGAGGGACTGGATTCTTTACTCGATCCATCTTTGGTCGAGCAGGCACTTGAACAGGCCGGCGTGGCGACCCTGCGCAAGCGGCGTTTGCCGCTGGAAATGATGCTTTGGTGCGTGATCTCCATGGCGTTCTTTCGACGCATGTCGGCCTGGGATGTGGTCAGCCGCATGAACATCATGCTGCCGGGACAACGTCCGCTGGTGGCGCCCAGCGCCGTAGTCCAGGCCCGTCAGCGATTAGGCAGCGAAGCTGTACGACAAGTCTTCCATCTGACTCAGAAAAGTTGGCATGAGGCCGTGGATCACCCAACTTGGGCAGGCTTGCGTTTGCTGGGGGTCGACGGTGTCGTATGGCGAACGCCCGATACACCCGAAAATCGGGCGCGCTACGATTCCGCCAGCAACCAGCATGGCGACACCGGTTTCCCCCAGGTGCGCATGGTCTGCCAAATGGAGTTGACCAGCCACATGCTGATCGGCAGCGCGTTGGATGGCTATCGCAGCAACGAAATGAAACTGGCGGAGCAACTGATCGAAACCACGCCCGATCACTCGCTGACGCTGTTCGATCGCGGTTTTTACTCCTTGGGTTTGCTGCATCAGTGGCAGCAAGCAGGCATCGAGCGGCATTGGCTGATGCCTCTGCGCAAAGGTGCGCAGTACGAAGTGATTCAGCGCTTGGGGCGCCAGGACGCTGTGGTCTCGTTGAGCACTTCGCCGCAGGCCCGCACGCAATGGCCGGGGCTGCCGGAGCGCCTGACCGCGCGATTGCTGAGCAAAACCGTCAAGGGCAAGGTTTGTCAGATCCTGACGTCGATGGCCGATCCGCTACGCTTCCCGTCCGACGAAATCGTCGACCTGTACAGCCAGCGATGGGAGATCGAATTAGGGTTTCGCGAGATGAAACAGACGCTGCTCAACAGCAGCTATACATTGCGTAGCAAGACGCCCGAGATGATCGAGCAGGAACTGTGGGGTGTGTTGCTGGGCTACAACCTGCTGCGCTACCAGATGGTGGAAATGAGCCGCCACTGTCCAGGTATTTACCCGTGCGAAATGAGCTTTGCCGCGTGTACTTGGGCAATTTTAGGGTTTATCAACAGCGTTTCGGCCGACCGTTCCGGGAACATCCCCAAATATCTGGCCGAGCTGCACGCCTCTGCCCCGCATTATGTTCTGCCGCATCGACGGGAAGAGCGCATTTATCCCCGCGCCATAAGGCTCAAATCACCGAAATATCCGATCAGAAAGAAAAATGCCAGTCAGCTTAACTGACTGGCATTAGGGGCAGCCCCTTCCCATACTTTTGAGCTTCTTTAGATTACTGAGCCTGCGCCCACGGCAGGATAGGGATGGCGGTGACCGCATTCTGCGGACTACCTTCGATCACACGATCACTATAGACCAGGTACACAAGCGTATTGCGCTTCTTGTCGAGGAATCGCACCACCTGCATAGTCTTGAACACCAGCGACGTGCGCTCCTTGAATACCTCGTCACCATCCTTCAACTCGCCTTTGAAGCTGATCGGCCCGACCTGACGACAAGCGATAGACGCTTCTGCGCGATCCTCAGCCAATCCCAAACCACCCTTCACGCCACCCGTCTTGGCCCGCGACAGGTAACAGGTCACACCCTCAACCTTTGGATCATCAAACGCCTCAACGACGATGCGGTCGTTCGGGCCGACAAACTTGAACACCGTTGACACCTGACCAATCTCCTCGGCCGAGGCCAGCAGCGGCATCGCCAACAGCAGACCCAACAATCCTTTTGCCACGCGCATTCAGGTACTCCTTCAGACCAGGATCAGGTTATCGCGGTGAACCAGTTCCGGCTCCGCCATGTAACCCAACAGACCGACAATCGCCTCAGACGACTGACCGATGATTTTTTGTGCTTCCAGCGCGCTGTAGTTGGCCAGGCCTCGGGCGATCTCACGACCGTCCGGTGCCACGCAAACCACCATCTCGCCACGACGGAAGCTGCCCTGGACCAGCTTGACACCCACAGGCAGCAAACTTTTGTTGCCTGTGGACAGCGCCGTCACCGCACCAGCATCCAGCACAAGCGTGCCACGGGTTTGCAGGTGCCCGGCCAGCCATTGCTTGCGCGCCGCCAACAGACCGCGCTCAGGCGACAGCAAGGTGCCGATGCGCTCGCCTGCCTTGAGACGATCCAGCACGCGCTCAATACGTCCGCCGACGATGATGGTATGCGCACCGGAGCGAGCCGCCAGCCGCGCAGCACGCAATTTGGTCTGCATGCCGCCACGACCCAGCGCACCACCTGTACCGCCCGCCACCGCATCCAGCGCCGGATCATCGGCGCGCGCTTCGTAAATCAGGTTGGCGTTAGGGTTGTTGCGCGGATCGGCGTCGAACATGCCATCGCGATCCGTGAGGATCACCAACAGATCAGCCTCGACCAGGTTGGCCACCAGCGCCGCGAGCGTGTCGTTGTCGCCGAAACGTATTTCATCAGTGACCACGGTGTCGTTCTCGTTGATCACCGGAATAACTTTCAGCTCGACCAGCGCGCGCAAGGTGCTGCGGGCATTCAGGTAGCGCTTGCGGTCAGACAAGTCGTCGTGGGTCAGGAGAATCTGCGCGGTATGCCGGCCATGCTCGGCAAAGCTCGACTCCCAGGCCTGCACCAACCCCATCTGACCGATGGCGGCAGCGGCCTGCAACTCGTGCATCGCACTGGGTCGTACGGTCCAGCCCAAACGGCTCATGCCGGCCGCCACCGCCCCGGAGGACACCAGCACCAACTCGACGCCAGCCTCATGCAAAGCCACCATCTGCTCGACCCAAACACCCATTGCCGCGCGATCGAGGCCCTTGCCGTCCGCCGTCAGCAAAGCGCTGCCGATCTTCACAACCCAACGCTGCGCACCTGTCACCTTGCTCCGCATCATCTTCAACCTTAGCTTGAGGACAGCGCGACCCAGCGCTGCCCGTAACGTTATTCGTGACTACCGATTTCCAGATACTAAAACGCCGCTCGATTGAGCGGCGCTTAAGTTTACTGCAACGAATCAGTCACGCACGTAAATGATTTCCGGACCGTCTTCGTCATCCACATCTTCTTCGTCCCAATCATCGTCGCCGATGTCATGGACCGACTTCACGCCGCTACGGCGCAGAGCACGCTGGTCATCCAGGGCCTGCAACTGAGCACGGGCTTCGTCTTCGATGCGCTGATCGAGTTCGGCCAACTCTTCTTTGTAAACCGGGTCGTTAGCCAGGCGATCAGCACGATCTTCCATGTAACGCATGATGTCGTGGCAAAGACGCTCGGTGCCCAGCTTGGAGATGGCCGAGATCACGTAGACCGGACCGGTCCACTCCAGGCGATCAACGATTTCCTTGACGCGAGCATCATGCTCTTCTTCGAGGATCTGGTCGCACTTGTTCAGCACCAACCAACGATCACGCTCAGCCAGGGACGGGCTGAACTTGGTCAGCTCGCTGACGATCACTTCCGCAGCATCCGGGGCGCTGGCGTCATCGAGCGGCGCCATGTCCACGAGGTGCAGCAGCAGACGCGTACGCGACAAGTGCTTGAGGAAGCGAATCCCCAGGCCTGCGCCATCGGAAGCACCTTCGATCAGACCCGGAATGTCCGCGACCACGAAGCTTTTCCAGCGATCGACGCTGACCACACCCAGGTTCGGCACCAGCGTGGTGAACGGGTAGTCGGCGACTTTCGGCTTGGCGGCCGACACCGAACGAATGAAGGTACTTTTGCCAGCGTTCGGCAAGCCCAGCAGGCCGACGTCAGCCAACACCTTCATTTCCAGCTTCAGATCACGCGCCTCACCCGGTTTGCCCGGAGTCGTCTGACGCGGAGCACGGTTGGTACTGGACTTGAATCGGGTGTTACCCAGACCGTGCCAGCCGCCGTGAGCAACCAACAGACGCTGACCTGCTTTTGTCAGGTCGCCAATCACTTCCTGAGTAGCGGAGTCGATGACGGTAGTGCCGACCGGAACACGCAGTACCAGCTCTTCACCTTTCTTACCGGTGCAGTCGGTGCTGCCGCCGTTGGAACCGCGCTCGGCATCGAAGTGCCGGGTGTAACGATAGTCCACCAGGGTGTTGAGGTTTTCGTCGGCGATCATATAGACCGAGCCGCCATCACCACCGTCACCGCCGTTCGGGCCGCCGTTTTCAATGAATTTCTCGCGACGGAAGCTCATGCAACCGTTGCCGCCGTCACCGGCCTTTACTCGAATCGATACTTCATCAACAAACTTCATAACAAAACGCCTCTCGTCATACGGACGAGCCGAAAAACACTAAGACATAAGACTCTTGCAAAAATGAGCGTAGCGACCTCAAGCAACTACCGCAATTCCAGCTGCTTTCGCCCATCACAAACAGCTTTGCAAGAGACTCACCCCACAAACGAAAAAGCCCCGTCGCGAGACAGGGCTTTTCCAGCAACTACGTAATTATGCCGCGACGACTTCAGTCTTCGGGACAATGCTCACGTAACGGCGGTTGAAAGCGCCTTTTACTTCAAACTTGATCACGCCGTCGATTTTAGCGAACAGAGTGTGATCTTTACCCATGCCAACACCGTAACCGGCGTGGAATTGGGTGCCGCGCTGACGCACGATGATGTTGCCCGGAATGATAACCTGGCCGCCATACATCTTCACGCCAAGGCGTTTGGCTTCTGAGTCGCGACCGTTACGGGTACTACCACCAGCTTTTTTGTGTGCCATGAGTCAATTCTCCTAGTGAGGAATTAGGCTGAAATTAAGCCTGAATACCGGTGATTTTGATCTCGGTGTACCACTGGCGGTGGCCCATACGCTTCATGTGGTGCTTACGACGACGGAACTTGATGATGCGGACTTTATCGTGACGACCTTGGGAGATCACTTCAGCCACAACGGTAGCGCCAGCAACAACTGGAGCGCCGATGTTCACGTCATCGCCATTGGCGACCAACAGAACGCGATCAAAAGTAACGGATTCGCCGGTAGCGATTTCCAGTTTTTCGATCTTCAGGTATTCACCTGGGGCGACCTTGTATTGCTTGCCACCAGTAACAATTACTGCGTACGACATGGTATTTCTCCGATAATCCTGCTCACCCAGCTCTTTATAAGAAGAGGTATTGGCTGGCATGGCTGCATAAGGCTGGAAGGCCTGTTTGCAATTGCGTAAGGCAGGTGCTGCCCAGGAAGTTCAGGGTGCGCGATTGTACGCAAGCTGCCGGGACGTTGCAAGAGGCCGTCCATCGTACCTTGACACCCGCCGACGTGGGTCCTAGCATGCCGCGCAACCCTTCTGGAGCAACTGTCGCTGATGCAACCCCAAGCTTTCTACCGCGCGGTGGCGGACGATTTTAGCGCCGTCGACGGCATCATCAAGAAGCAACTGACTTCCCGAGTGCCGCTGGTATCGAAAATCGGCGATTACATTACCTCGGCTGGCGGTAAACGCCTGCGTCCATTATTAGTGTTGCTGTGTGGCAAGGCCCTGGGCCGCGAAGGCGATGACCTGCGCCTGCTGGCCGCGACCATCGAGTTCCTGCACACCGCGACCCTGCTGCATGACGACGTGGTCGACATGTCCGGCATGCGCCGGGGCCGCTCGACGGCCAACGCCATGTGGGGCAACGCCCCTAGCGTGCTGGTGGGCGACTTCCTGTATTCGCGGTCCTTCGAAATGATGGTCGAACTGGGCTCCATGCCGGTGATGAAAATCCTTTCGCAAGCCACGCGCATCATCGCCGAAGGCGAAGTGTTGCAGCTGTCCAAGGTTCGTGACGCCAGCACCACCGAAGAAACCTACATGGAAGTCATCCGCGGCAAGACCGCGATGCTCTTCGAAGCCTCGACACACAGTGCTGCAGCGCTCTGCGAAGCGACATCGGAACAGACAGAAGCCCTGCGTACATTCGGCGATCATCTGGGCGTGGCGTTCCAATTGGTCGACGACCTGCTGGACTACAAAGGCGACGCCGAAACCCTGGGCAAGAACGTCGGTGACGATCTGGCTGAAGGCAAACCGACCCTGCCGCTGATCTACACCATGCGCGAAGGCACGCCGGAGCAGGCTGCACTGGTGCGCAAGGCGATCCAGAAAGGCGGTATCGAAGACCTGGAAAGCATCCGCGAAGCCGTGGAAGCCTCCGGTTCGCTGGAGTACACCGCGCAACTGGCCCGTGACTATGTGGCCCGCGCGATCAAGTGCCTTGATGCGCTGCCTGCCAGCGAATACCGCGATGCGCTGGTCGAATTGAGCGAATTTGCGGTCGCCCGTACGCACTGATTCATCCCCATGTGGGAGCGGGCTTGCTCGCGAAGGCGGCGTAACAGTCGACATCAATGTTGAATGTTAGTCAGCCTTCGCGAGCAAGCCCGCTCCCACAGGTTTTTCAGCGTCTCACTTACCCCGCCTAAAACCCTATATAATGTGCGACTTTTAGCGATCCTGAATCCAAGGAGCTTTAGTGAGCACGTTGCCACCCTGCCCAAAATGCAATTCCGAATATACCTACGAAGACGGCGCCCAGCTGATCTGCCCTGAGTGCGCCCACGAGTGGTCCGCGAGCGGCGAAGCCGAAGCAGTGTCCGATGACACCGTGAAAAAGGATTCGGTCGGCAACGTCCTGCAGGACGGCGACACCATCACCGTGATCAAGGACCTCAAGGTCAAAGGCTCGTCGCTGGTGGTCAAGGTCGGTACCAAAGTCAAGAACATCCGCCTGTGCGATGGCGATCACGACATCGACTGCAAGATCGACGGCATCGGCCCGATGAAGCTCAAATCCGAGTTCGTCAGAAAAGTCTGAGCCTGCTGTATTCCATCCCGCGTCCTGCGTGGGATGGTGCTTCACCCTCCCCACTTCGCCCAACAATCCCTCGCAATAGCCAAACGCCAGCCGTTTTGACCTTACGCAACCTTTACCCTTAAAAAAACACAAACCGCCAATAGGTCCTTGCTATTTGATTAATAAGAATTATTCTCATTGAAAACCATCAATGGAGATGAGACCCATGACTTATTTGATCGACGCCTGGTTGGACCGCCCACACCCTTACCTCAGGATCCTGCATCGGGAAACCGGGGAAGTCTGTGCAGTGCTTGAAGAAGAAGCCTTGAACGAGCTGCAGGATCAGGGTGATCTGGACGTCAACGGCTTGAGTTCCAGCGAGCCGGTGGTGCTCAAGGAACTGGTGCGCAATCTGTTTCTGTTCTGCTATGCCCGGGCATTGCGCCCGACAAGCGAACTGCATCACAAGATCGAGGTATGAGAAACGCTGAAAAACCCTGTAGGGGCAGAGCTCCTACAGGGTTACGGTCTTACAGAACGTCGAGCAGTTCGACGTCGAATACCAGTACGCTGTGCGGCGGAATGCTGCCAACGCCTTGAGCGCCGTAAGCCAGTTCGCTCGGCACGTACAGACGCCATTTGCTGCCGGCGTTCATCAGTTGCAGGGCTTCGGTCCAGCCAGCGATCACGCCGCCAACCGGGAATTCTGCAGGCTGACCACGATCGTAGGAGCTGTCGAACACAGTGCCGTCGATCAGAGTGCCGTGGTAGTGAGTGCGCACTTGATCTTCACGGGTTGGCTTGGCGCCTTCACCTTGAGTCAGCACTTCGAATTGCAGGCCGGAAGCCAGGGTGGTGATGCCGTCACGCTTGGCGTTTTCAGCCAGGAATGCCAGGCCTTCGCCAGCAGCGGCTTCAGCTTTGGCAGCTGCTTCAGCTTGCATGATTTCGCGAATGACCTTGAAGCTCGCGGACATTTCTTCCTGACCCACACGGCTTTCCTTGCCGGCGAAAGCGTCGGTCAGACCTGCCAGGATCGCGTCCAGGCTAACGCCCGGTGGCGGGTTGTCGCGCAGTTGGTCGCCCAGCTGACGGCCAATACCGTAGCTGACGCGGGTTTCGTCGGTGGACAGATTTACTTCGGACATGACACTGCTCCGCTGTGCGGACGGCCCTGGAACTTGCCGTGCGTACACAGCGCGTCCCGGAGCGCCCGGAACCAAAAGGGCCAGCAGACTAGCACAGATGCCATTGCGTTGATGAGGGGCGTCAGTGCTGACACCCGATCGGGACCTTCAGACTCTCTTCGGTGCTGGCCCCCAGCCCGCACATTTCATCATGAACCGAGGTGTGCACAAGGTTGAATGGCAAGTTGGGGAAGGAATGAAGCACTTCACGCGCATGCTCCACCGATCGCAGATGAAACGTCTCGCCGTGGGCATCACTCAATGGATACGCCGCGCCATGCATCCGCGCCTCCAACAGGTAGATCCCGCCTTCCATCGAGATCAGGTTGAGTTCATCGACCTTCCCGGCGATGGCATAGGCATTCAACTCTTGCAGGTTCATGAACACACCTCACACAGTGGCGAGCCAAGATCCTTACAGGCATAGGCCTCGGCGCCTCAAAGTACAAGCCACAAACGACACCGCCCGTCTGTTTCGCAACAGACGGGCGGTTGGGTATAGCGATAAAAAGCGATCAGTGCTTGGTCAGCTTATCCAGATAACCCATGGCAAACGCCGAAATCACGAAGGTCATGTGGATGATCACGTACCACTTCAAGTGCTCGGGATCGAGGTTCTGGGCGTCCATGAAAACCCGCAGCAGGTGAATGGACGAAATGGCCACGATGGAAGCGGCCACCTTCATCTTCAATGAAGAGGAATCCATGGTGCCCAGCCAGTTGAGCTTCTCCTTGTCGTCGTCGATGTCCAGTTGGGAAACGAAGTTCTCGTAACCGGAAATCATCACCATCACCAGCAAACCGCCTACCAGCGCCATGTCTATCAGTGACAGCAGCACCAGAATCAGATCCGACTCGGCCATCGAGAACACGTTAGGGATGACGTGGAAGACTTCCTGGAAGAATTTCAGCGCCAAGGCCAGTAACCCAAGGGACAGACCGAAGTAGATCGGTGCCAGCAGCCAACGCGAGGCGTACATTGCATTTTCGATAAAGCGTTCCATTGACTCTCACACATTGGACTGGACATGGCCGCGAGTATAACAGCCGCCTGTCTATACCCAGAAGCAGCCAGAAACCGTCGGAAAATCCGCAACCTGCGCGTGTGTGACAAGGTTTTTCTGCTAGTGTCCAACGCATTGACAGCTCAGCGACATCGGACAGGAAGACGGGAAATGGATGTGCGATTGCCTTTAACGAGCGCCGGCATTTGCCTGGCTTTGCTGATGAGCGCCTGCTCACCCAGCGATGAGAAGCGCCAGGTCAGCCTCGAGGAAAAGACTGCGCAGTTCGAGAAGTCTCTGGATGCGATTCAGGATCCGAAACTCAAGGATGCCGTGGCTGAACTTGGCGGCTCACTGTTGTTGCTCGAGCGTGCGCAACTCAAGCTCGACAGCAAACCGGTGGAAACAGAGTATGGCGAAGACGCCCTCGCCGTCCTCAAGCACTATCCGACGCCCCAAGCCTTGGTCGACACGTACATCAACGGTCTGTTCGTGCTGCACAAGGACTCCAGTTCCGACTACCTGACCGACCTGCAACCGGTGTTCCCCTTCAACTTCAACATTCCGGCCGCGTTTCTCTTTCCCCATAGCGTTGAATGGCAATCGGTGACTTTGAGCAACAAACGCGTCATCCCGTTTCAGCCGGAATGGTCAGAAACCGATCCCGGTATTCAACTGAGCCCATCGAGCTCAAACCTGACCAACCCCGACGACCTGACGGTGTCCTACCCCTTCATCGATGGGCTGGATGCCGAAAACAAGAACCAGCCACAACCGGTGAGCCTGCAAGGCAAGGTGGAAGTGATCGCGCCGCGCCGGCTCTACAGCTTCGACCTGACGAAAAAAGATGTCGGCCAGACTCGCACCAACGACAACCTTAGCGTCACCCTGCTGAACCTTGCAAACAACTACGCCGAAATCGAATTCAACAACAGCGCGCCACAGGCCCCCGAGGTCGGCGAAACACCGCTGAACCCGCTGATCGTCCAGGCCAAGGACAGCACCGGGCAATTTCTCTCGCGCTCAGGCTCGATCAACGAAACCAGCGCACAAATTGCCTTCTATCAAAAACAGCTGGCGAAAATGCAACAGCAGAAAGCCTGGAGCGAGAGTTTCGAAAGACAGTTCGAGGAAGAGCAGCGCGCCTTTGAGAAGCAGCAGAGCCACCATTATTCGAAGGTGTACTTCAACGGGCCGATCGAAACGCTTGAGGTCAGCGTACTGGACTTTTCAACCGCCACGGTGACCCGCAAGGACTTGAACCTGCCGGTACTTCGCTTCGACCCACACACCACGCAAAAGACCATCCAGCCACTGACGCTGCCGGTGGTGGTGTACGACGACCAGGCCCCGATCTGGCTCAAGGGTGCCACGCTTGGCGAGGAACAACTGAAAAAGACTGTCAGCATCAGTCAGTCGGTCGAAGATCCCAGCGCCGCGCGTATCGAGTTCGATCACCCCAAAAGCTTCAATGATGAGCTGCTCGGCACCTCCTTCAGCCCCGGCGAAAGCCCGGTCAGTTTCTTTACCGAGGACGGTAACGGCAAACGCGATGAGCCGATCGAATTGCCGCCAGAGGCTTACCAGGTCGATCCCCTGCGCGGCACCATCACCTACGACTTGAACCTGTTTCCAGAAACTCCGGCTTACGCGGTGGGCTCCATGCCGCTGTTTCTCGCCACCATCGAAAAGAAAACCATCGACGCCCACCAGTTGCCCAAAGGGCTGGTACTCCAAGGCAATGCGCTGGTGGTCGATCTGAAGCAGTTTCCCGCCCAGGACTGGCGTTTCTTCGCCAAGGACGACAGCGGCAATTATCTGAAGGAGATTCTTTCGGTCAGCCATGATGCGAGCGCGGAAGGCCCGGCATTATTGAGGGTGCATTATTTCTACGGGCAACCAACCCGTCTGGAAACCTATCAACGAACCGATCTCTCCACCGTGCAATATGGCTTCGAGGTCAAACTCGACAAGGCGGACACGTCCAACCTTGCTCAATAGCCTGTTCAGTGCTCGGGCCGAAACTCGAAACCTCCAGGGTTGCGGCAGCGGCCACCATTGATTTCCCGCAGCTGAGCTTGCAGGTGCAGGCACCAGATTTGCGGATCATCGGCCAGCTCATAGCCGTGCAGGGTGAGACTTTCAACGATGGTGTCGAGGATCGACTCAGCCACAAAGGGGCCATGAAACGGGCCTTGGGCTTTGATGGCAGAAGGTTGTTCGCCGGCCATTCCAGCGGCGAAGAGTAAGGTCCACATGCCCGTATCCCCCGCCAATGGGCGGATGGCACACTCGATACGGGTCACAAGGCCCAGGCATTGACGGGTGAGGCAGAGGTTGCGCGACATGGCGGCGACCCTCGGTAGATCCGGTATTCAGCCCCCACGGGAGGGCTGTCTCGATCCAGTGATTACTGTCGATATCCTTGACCTGAGAATAGAGGAAAAGTCTGACTAGCACGTCAAGTGAGACCAGAAGGCGCCGAATGGTCATTGTGTGAATATTGACGCCAGACTGATGGCACTTTTTTGAGTACGACGCCGATAGACATGTGGGAGCGGGCTTGCTCGCGAATGCGGTGGGTCAGCCAACATATCTGTTGAATGAAAACCGTATTCGCGAGCAAGCCCGCTCCCACAGGGGGTTGAGGTGATCTCAGGTTTGTGTCAGGCCGGTTTGGCCTCGACCAGTGCTTCCTGCGCAGCTTCTTTCTCGGCTTCCTTGAGGTCTTCTTCGCTGATCATTTCTGCGATGACCCGCAAGCGTTCCACCACCCGCGCGTTAACGCTGCCTTCAGGGAACTGGCCATCGGCGTCCGGCGCACCGGCCGGTTCGCCGACCAACAGGCTAAGGGCTTCATCAGCCTGGCGCACGGCGTAGACGTGGAACTGCCCCGCGCGCACCGCCGTCAGCACTTTCTCGTCGAGCATCAACGTGGCAACGTTGGCGTGGGGAATGATTGCGCCCTGCTCACCGGTCAACCCGCGGGCTTCGCAGAGTCGGAAGAATCCTTCGATCTTCTCGTTGACCCCGCCCACCGCCTGCACTTCACCAAACTGGTTGATCGAGCCGGTGATCGCAAAACACTGCTTGAGCGGGGTTTTCGACAGGGCGGAAATCAAGGTGCAAGCCTCGCCCAACGATGCGCTATCACCATCGACGTAACCGTAGGACTGCTCCAGGGCGATACTCGCGGAAATCGCCAGCGGGAATTCCTGGGCGTAACGGCTGCCCAGATACCCCGTGAGGATCATCACGCCTTTGGAGTGAATGGGCTGACCGAGGTTGACCTCGCGCTCGATGTCGACGATGCCGCTACCGCCCGGATAGACCGTGGCGGAAATCCGCGCCGGCACACCGAATGCCGAATCGCCAACCTCCAGTACTGTCAGCCCGTTGCATTTGCCCACCGCCGCGCCGTCCGTGTCGATCAGGATGATCCCGGCCAGCATGTCATCGAGAATCCGCGCCGAGACGCGCCCGGTACGCGTGGCCTTGGCCTTGAGCGCACGTTCGATGTGCCCGGCGTCGGTCATTTCATCACCGGCCAGTTGGCGAATGAAATCCGCCTCGCTGACCAGCTGGAACAGATCACCGATCCGCGCCGACAAACGCCCCTGGTGCTCAGCCAGGCGAGCACTGTAAGTTGCCAGACGCGCCACCGCATCAGCGGTCAGCGGCGCCATGCCTTCTTCGGAGGTGCGGGTTTTGAGCAACTGGGCGAACTGCTCCAGGCTTTCGTCGACCATCGGGATGTCTTCGTCGAAGTCCACCAGGACGCGGAACAACTCCTGGAAGTCCGGATCGAGGTCCTGCAGCGTGTAGTAGAGCTGTCGGGCGCCAATGATGACGACTTTGACCTGCAACGGAATGTGTTGCGGAGCAAGGGTCACGGTGGCGAAACGGCCCATCTCGCCCAGCGGCGATTCCATTTTCAATTTGCGCGATTGCAGCGCGCGTTTGAGCGCATCCCACACGAATGGCTCGCTAAGCATTTTTTCCGCTTCAAGAATCAAGAAGCCGCCATTGGCGCGGTGCAGCGCACCCGGACGCAACTGTCGATACGTGGTGTAGAGCGCGCCCTGATCGGTGGTGTACTCGATGCGGCCGAACAAGTTTTCGTAAGTCGGGTGCGGCTCAAAGACCACTGGCGCACCGCCGCTGAACGGATGACCGACCACCAGGCTCGGCGCGTATTGCTCTTCCAGCAGCTTGCGGGCGATGGCGTCAGTCTTGCTGTCGTCCACCAGTTGCTCGACCACGGTTTTGAGCAGATACACCTGCATGGCTTGCAGGTAACCGCAGACCGCCGCGTTTTCTGCATACTTCTCCGACAACGGAGAAAGCAAAGGCTGCAAGGCCAGAGTGATGGTTTCTTCGTTGAGCTGGCGCAGTTGATTGCTCGACTCACGCTTCCACTGCGGCAGGCTGGCGAGCTCTTCGTTCAGCCGCTCTTCCAGCCACGAAATGTCGTCGTGAAAACGCTCTCGATCGGCTTCCGGCAACTGGGCAAATTCGGCTTCGTCCACGGCTTTGCCTTCACTCATCGGGGTGAAGGCGATATTGCTGCTGTCGCGGTACAGCGCAACGTCCTTCTCCAGCGCCAGGCGCTCGATCACATCCAGCGCGCGGTCATAGCGTTGATTGAAGGCGCGGTCGATGGCGCTCTTCTTCTGCTGGTAGGACGGGTGCTCGAACACGGCCGGAAAAGTCGCCAGCAGGTTGTCGATCAAGCCGTTGATGTCATCAATAAAGGCGCCGGCGGTGCCCGACGGCAACTCCAGTGCGCGAGGTTCGCGAGGATCATCGAAATTGTTGACGTAGACCCAGTCCGCCGGGGTTTGCAGGCGTTTGCCTTCGGCTTTCAGGTAGCGTTTGACGAACGAGAACCGGCCAGTGCCGGGCTCACCCATGACGAAGACGTTGTAACCGGGGCGTGGCATGGCCACACCGAACTGCAAGGCTTCGACCGCACGTTCCTGGCCAAGCACACCGCGGAAGGGCTCCAAATCATTAGTGGTAGAGAAGCTGAACTGTTCAGCGGAAAACGGACGGGTCAGCGCGTCGGGCGCTAAACGCAAGCTGGCAGCTACAGGATCAGGCATCGGGCTTCCTTACATCAGGCGGGGCAGATAGCGGCATTCTGGCGCTGCCCATACCTCACTTGCAAGGCGCGCCTCTAGCCAAAGCATAGACAAAGCAGCATCCCCAAGCGGGCCGGGTCTAAATCAATGTTTTCAACGAATGTTATGCAAAAAATAACGGAACCTCAGGAACGTGCCTAAACTCCAAACTGCGCGGCTGGAACAATAACCGGCCCACTGGCGCCAGATCGGGCCAGACCCCTTGTCCATTGGTATGCACATAAAGAGAACAAAGCTATGAAACGGATTCTTCTCGGTACTCTCTTCACCGCTGTATCCCTCAATGCCATGGCTCAGGCGCCAGGCGGCCCGGATTGCGGTTGGGGCAACATGCTGTTCGAAGGTCAGCGTGGCACCCCGGCTCACTTCCTGGCATCCACCACCAACGGCACTTCCGGCAACGCAACGTTCGGTATGACCTCTGGTACCAACGGTTGCTCGACCAATGCGTCGCTGACCTATGGCGGCAAATCCTGGATTGCCATGAATGGCATGATGAACGAGCTGTCTGAAGACATGGCTAAAGGTCAGGGCGAAGCGCTGACCACTTACGCCGTGGTACTGGGCGTGGCGCCGGAAGACCGTGCGCATTTCGCCGCCGTCACTCATGAGCACTTCCAGCAGATCTTCAGCAAGGCTGACGTGACCGCTGACGACGTGCATACCAACACCCTGGCCGTTCTGAAGAGCGATCCTCGTCTGGCCAAGTACGCTACTCAAGCTTAAGCTCGACCCGCCCGCTCCTTTCGGGGAGCGGGTTTTATTTTTTGGACCTGTCCCTTTTTGGGTCTTTGTTTCTTTCGACTTAAGTTGCCCACTATGCTCAAACGCCTTGCCTGGCTGGCGCTCTGTGTCTGCGCCCCGCTGTCTGCCACGCCCAAAATCGACAATCAACGTTTGCAGCAATTGGCCAATGACCCCTTCTGGATTTCCCTGGGCCACTACGAAACCGCCAAACTCGGTGGCTGGCGCAGCTATGTCAGCGACAAGAAGTTCTTCCTCGCCGCCGATGGCAATGAACATCCTGACCGTGAACTGGCGGCGACCGTGCAAGCGCTGTACGCCCCGGCCAGCGCCGGTGAAAAACATGCGCAATGCGTCTACCCAGCCCGCACCCGCTGGCTGAAGGCGCAGCTCAACCTGAGCGATCTGCCGAAGCTTCCCTGCACTGAATTCAAGCAATGGTTCAAGGATGTTTCGCCCCACAGTGCGGTGATGATTTTCCCGGCCGCGTATCTGAACAGTCCGTCATCGATGTTCGGCCATACGTTGCTGCGCATCGACCAGGCCAATGTGCAGAGCGATCAAACCGCCCTGCTCAGTTATGCAATCAACTTCGGCGCGTACATCGAAGGCTCGGACAACAGCATCCTGTATGCCTGGAAAGGCTTGATGGGCGGCTATCCCGGTTTGTTTGCCCTGGTGCCATATCAAGAAAAACTCTCGGAGTACCGCAGCCTCGAGAATCGCGATCTGTGGGAATACCGCCTGAACCTGACCCAGGCAGAAACCGAGCGCATGGTCGAGCACGTCTGGGAGCTCAAGCAGATCCAGTTCGACTATTTTTTCTTCGACGAAAACTGCTCTTATCGCCTGCTGGAATTGCTGCAAGTCGCCCGCCCGAGCCTGCGATTGACCGAACAATTCCCGCTGACCGCGATTCCTACCGACACCGTCAAAGCGGTAAAAGAAGCCGGACTGGTGGAATCCATTCAGTATCGACCGTCCCGCGAACGTGAACTGCTGAGCCGCGCCGAGCCGTTGACCCATTCAGAACAGGAATGGGTGCTGAAAGTCAGCGCCGACCAGAAGCAGTTGCAGGAACCGGCGTTCAAGGCTCAACCCAAGGATCGTCAGGCGTTGATCATCGACGCTGCCTATCGCCTGGAGCGCTACCGCGCCAACGGCCAGGAACGTGATCCGCAACGGGCGCAGCGCAGTTTCGAACTTCTGCGGGCGATCAACCAAAACCCGGCACCGGAACTGGACATCCCGCAACCTGGCCTGCCAGAGGATGGCCATGAATCGCGCACCTGGCAGGCCGGTATCGGCACTCGAGGCGACAAGGCGTTTGGCGAATATGGCCTGCGCATGGCGTATCACGACCTCAACGACAACGCCGAAAGCTTCCCCCTCGGCGCGCAGATTGAAATCCTGCAAATGAAACTGCGCCAGTACGAAGGCAATCACTGGCAGTTGCAGCAATTGGACCTGGCGACCATTCGCTCCCTGACTCCGCGCAATGAATTGCTGCAACCACTCTCGTGGCAAGTCACCGGCGGCCTGGAGCGCGTGCCGGGCAAGCATGACGACGAAACCCTGGTCAGCCACGTCAATGGCGGTGGCGGCGGGACCTGGCAACTGGGCGACGACATGCTCGGCTTTGCTTTGGGCACCGTGCGCGTTGAACACAACAACGACTTTGCCGGCTTCATCGCGCCAGCGGCGGGCTTCAACAGCGGTTTGCTGTGGAAAAACCCGCTGGGCAACTTCAGCCTGGAAGCCAAGGGCGACTTCTTCACCAACGGCGAAGTGCGCCGTAGCGTGAGTCTGAATCAGCAGTGGGAATTGTCGCGCAACCTGGGTTTACGCCTGAGTGCCCAGCGCGAATTCAGCCACCTGGCTTCGCCCGAGAATGAAGTGATGCTTGAGGTGAAGTGGTATCACTATTGACCTTTTGATCTTTCTTTCACATCCCGCTCACAAATCCACTCTTAGACTTCTCCTATAGGCCGTTGACGGTCTGGGAGTCTGAGATGTGGCGTTGCGTGGTTGTGGTGGGTTTGCTGATGTTGATCGCGGGTTGCCAGACGACCCACGAGGATCTGATCGCCAAGGGTTATCCACCGGCATTCGCCGATGGCTTCGATGACGGTTGCAGCAGTGGCCGGCAAGCGGCGGGGGCAATCACCGGAGAGTTTCGTAAAAACGTTCCGCGTTACCTCAAGGACAAGCAGTACGCCGAGGGCTGGAGCGATGGCTTCCGGCAGTGTCAGGCGATGCGCGAAAGCGAGGACCGTGAGGATTATCGCAGCCACCATTGGGACGACCGGGACAAAGCCTGGCAGCAGCAGAAGGATCAGGACGCCGCTCGTGCTTTTCGCTCGCAATAAGTCGCCCACAGATATCTGTCGAAACTAAAAGCCTGCGACCATGGCCCAAACCCTATAACGGGAGAAAACCATGAGTCGCGCCTTCGTCAATGAAGATAACGCCGCCGCGCAAGCCGATCAGCCCGTCGAACGGCAGGTCAGCACGCAGCCCAATTACGTCACGCCCGCCGGACTTACGCAGCTTCAGGCGAAAGTCGCCGAAGTGCAAAACCTGCTCAATGAACAGAGTTCGCGGGGTGAACTGGCGGACAAACAGCGTCAGGCCGATCTTGAGCGTGACTGGCGGTATTTCAATCAACGCCTGCAAAGCGCTCAGTTAGTCGTACCGGCCTCCTCGACCAACAAAGTGCAGATGGGCGCCTGGGTGACCTTTGCCGATGAACAGGGCAACGAACAACGCGTGCAGTTGGTGGGCGAAGATCAGGCGGATGCCGCGAACGGGTTGATCAACTGGGGCTCGCCGCTGGGGCGGGCGTTGCTGGGCGCGCAGGTCGGGGATGAAGTGCTGTGGAAGCGGCCGGCGGGGGACTTGTTGATTGAGGTGTTGGGCCTGGAAATCGGGTGACCCATCCCTGTGGGAGCCGAGCTTGCTCGCGATGGCCGCGCCGCGGTCTCACTGAAAAACCATAAAAAAACGGAGCCCCGAAGGCTAATTCCGATCAGTTAAGCTGACTGGCATTTTTCTTTCTGATCGAATATTTCGGTGATTTGAGCCTTATGGCGCGGGGATAAATGCGCTCTTCCCGTCGATGCGGCAGAACATAATGCGGGGCAGAGGCGTGCAGCTCTGCCAGATATTTGGGGATGTTCCCGGAACGGTCGGCCGAAACGCTGTTGATAAACCCTAAAATTGCCCAAGTACACGCGGTAAAGCTCATTTCGCACGGGTAAATACCTGGACAGTGGCGGCTCATTTCCACCATCTGGTAGCGCAACAAGTTGTAGCCCCTGTGGCGAAGTGCTTAACGAAACCACCGCATCCTGGCGCCCCAAGCGCTGAACCACTTCGTACTGCACACCTTTGCGCAGTGGCATCAGCCAATGGCGCTCGGTGCCGGCTTGCTGCCACTGGTGCAGCAAACCCAGGGAAAAAAAGCCGCGATCGAACAGCGTCAACGAGTGATCGGGCGTGGTTTCGATCAGTTGTTCCGCCAGCTTCATTTCGCTGCTGCGGTAGCCGTCAAACGCACTGCCGATCAGCAAGTGGCTGGTCAACTCCATTTGGCAGACCATGCGCACCTGAGGAAAACCAGTGTCGCCATGCTGGTTGCTGGCGGAATCGTAGCGCGCCCGATTTTCGGGTGTATCGGGCGTTCGCCATACGACACCGTCGACCCCCAGCAAACGCAAGCCTGCCCAAGTTGGGTGATCCACGGCCTCATGCCAACTTTTCTGAGTCAGATGGAAGACTTGTCGTACAGCCTCGCAGCCCAATCTCTGACGGGCTTGAACCACAGCGCTGGGTGCCACCAATGGACGTTGGCCCGGCAGCATGATGTTCATGCGGCTGACCACATCCCACGCCGACATGCGGCGAAAGAAGGCCATGGAGATCACGCACCAGAGCATCATTTCCAGTGGCAAACGCCGCTTGCGCAGGGTCGCCACGCCGGCCTGTTCAAGTGCCTGCTCGACCAAAGATGGATCGAGTAAAGAATCCAGTCCCTCGATTGAGTTAGGGGTGGAGGCGATATTGTGAGTCAGTTCCAGTGCCCGAGCGAGACGCATAAAAAAATCCGATGCCAGTACAGGCATCGGATTTTGATTTCTTGCGGCCAAAGGTCAAGCAAGAGGGCTTAACTGATCGGCATTAGCCCCGAAGGCTCCGTTTTTTATGCAACCCACCCGATATCAGGCCAGTTTCTTGTGCCGTACACGATGCGGCTGAGTCGCGGCTTCGCCCAGGCGTTTGCGGCGATCGGCTTCGTACTCGGTGTAGTTGCCTTCGAAGAACACCGCTTGCGAGTCGTCTTCGTACGCCAGGATGTGAGTCGCGACGCGGTCAAGGAACCACCGATCGTGAGAGATCACAATGGCAGCGCCCGGAAAGTCCAGCAGGGCTTCTTCCAGGGAACGCAGGGTTTCAACGTCGAGGTCGTTGGACGGTTCATCGAGCAGCAGGACGTTGCCGCCTTCTTTCAGGGTCAGCGCCAGGTGCAAGCGACCGCGCTCACCACCGGACAGGTCCTTGACGAACTTCTGCTGATCGCCGCCCTTGAAGTTGAAGCGACCGACGTAGGTGCGCGACGGAATCTCGTAGTTGCCGATGCGGATCTGATCCGAACCGTCGGAGATTTGCTGGAATACAGTCTTGCTGCCGTCCAGGTCTTCGCGGCTCTGATCGACGCATGCCAGTTGCACGGTTTCGCCGACTTCGATGCTGCCCGAATCCGGTGTTTCCTTGCCCATCAGCATGCGGAACAGGGTCGATTTACCGGCACCGTTACCGCCGATCACACCAACGATGGCGCCTTTAGGCATGGAGAACGACAGGTTGTCGATCAGCACGCGATCGCCATAACCCTTGGAAACGTTCTTGAATTCGATGACCTTGTCGCCCAGGCGTGGACCGGCCGGGATGTAGATCTCGTTGGTTTCGCTGCGCTTCTGGAATTCCTGCGATTGCATTTCTTCGAAGCGTTGCAGACGAGCCTTGGATTTGGACTGGCGAGCCTTGGCGCCTTTGCGCACCCACTCCAGTTCATCCTTCATGGCTTTTTCGTGGGCCGACTGCTGCTTGGATTCGGCAGCCAGACGATCGGACTTGGCTTCAAGCCAACCCGAATAGTTGCCCTCGTACGGGATACCGGCGCCGCGGTCGAGCTCGAGGATCCAGCCGGCAACGTTGTCCAGGAAGTAACGGTCGTGCGTGATCGCGACCACGGTGCCCGGGAAATCGTGCAGGAAGTGCTCCAGCCAGGCGACGGAATCGGCGTCCAGGTGGTTGGTGGGTTCGTCGAGTAGCAGCATGTCCGGAGCAGACAGCAGCAGGCGGCACAGCGCCACACGACGCTTCTCACCACCGGACAGGAATTCAATCTTGGCATCCCAGGCCGGCAGACGCAGCGCATCGGCGGCGACTTCCAATTGGCGATCCAGGTTGTGACCGTCGCTGGCTTGCAGGATGGCTTCGAGTTTGGCTTGTTCAGCGGCCAGTTTGTCGAAGTCGGCATCTTCATCAGCGTAAGCCGCGTAGACCTCGTCCAGACGAGCCTGGGCGTTCTTGATCACGCTGACCGCTTCCTCAACCACTTCACGCACGGTCTTGGTCGGGTCCAGGATCGGTTCTTGCGGCAGGTAGCCGATGTTCAGGTCCGGCATCGGACGGGCTTCGCCGTCGAACTCGGTGTCGACGCCCGCCATGATTTTCAACAGCGTGGACTTACCCGAACCGTTAAGGCCGAGTACGCCAATCTTGGCGCCCGGGAAGAACGACAGCGAAATGTTTTTCAGGATTTCCCGCTTCGGCGGAACAACTTTACCCAGCCGATGCATGGTGAATACGTATTGAGCCATGGAGAACCTAGGGTCAGTGAACGATGAATGATTGGGGCGCGGGCGATGCCCGGCCAGGCCGTGCGCGTCGTCCGATTGATGGGTATCAATGCGTGCGCGCTAAAAAAGCCTAGGAGCTGGAACGCTCCCGCGTAACCGGCAAAGCTACCTTAATGACGAGAGGCAGTCCAGCCGAGCGGGACTGGCACTTTGCCACAACTCAGGGCATGCTAGCCGCCCTCCGGGCGTCCGGCTTATAGTGCACGTCGCGCCAGTCCAGCCAAACCGCAGGATTACAGTTTGTCTAATGTCACTCCCTCATCTTCCGTGAGCGCACTCAATCCTGCGACCGGCTCACCCCTGCGTGGATCCTTGAAGGGCGCGCTGGCGGCGCTCGTCCTGTTGTTGCTCGCGTTGCTGTTCTGGCAGTTGCTGGATCAGCTGCGCGATGCCCAACGACACCAGCGTCAGTACACCATCGACTACACCGCCGATCTGGCCTCGCAAGTCAGCCTGAACATGGCGCTCAACGCCCAGATCGCCCTCAACCTGCTACCGATCGTCGAACAACCGCAAAGCGCCGACGAACAGCAGGCGCTGTTGCGCAAACTGCAAAAGTCCTTGCCCGGCCTGCGCAGCCTCGCGTTGCTCAGTCCTTCCGGGAAAGTCCTCACCGACAGCGCCGACAACAGCGACGATGCCGACTACCTGAGCGAACTAGTCCGGCGCAGTCACGCCCAGGCCCATTACTTCAGCAACGCCAATGACGGCTCGGTGGTGCATCTGCTCCTGCATCAAGCCAGCGGTAGCACCCGCGGCTACTGGGTTCTGCGCCTGACGCCGACATTTTTCTCGTCGCTGACCAAACCAAACGAAACCGGTATTCGCCCGCTGTGGCTGGTGGAAAACCGTGTCAATCACCAGATCATCAGCCGCGACGATGGGGAGCCCTCGGCCACTCCGGCGGTGATGACAGCGGATGAGCTGGCCAACAGCGTGCTGACCGTGCCCCTGAGCAGCAGCGACTGGCAACTACGCGCGCTGTTCGATCGGCAACGGGTGATCGAACAGCTGCTGCCGGCGTTCATCGGCAAATGCCTTCTGGGTCTGGCCTTCTCGCTGCTGCCATTCATCGCCCTGCTGAACATGCGCCGCCGCCAACGCCAGGTGCACGAAGGCCGTCGACGCTACCAGGATATTTTCGAAGGCACAGGCGTCGCCTTGTGTGTACTCGACGTGTCCGGGCTCAAAAACTTCTTCGACAAGGCTCAGTTGCACAGCAGCGAACACCTGAAGGTCTGGCTCGAGACACCGGAACAACGCCAGCACCTGTTGCAGGAACTGCGCATCACCGAAGTCAACCTGGTCGCTCTGCAACTGCTCAACGTCAACACGTGCGATCAAGCCTGGAAACTGCTGATCGACGGTAACCCGCAGGACGGCACCGCCATCGGCATTCAAGTGCTCGACGCGGTGCTCAACCAGCAGAAACAGCTTGAACTCGAAATCAAACTGCAAGACGCCAATGGCCGCGACCAGCACTTGTGGCTGGTCCTGCGTCTGCCGGAAGACCAGGACGACTATAAAGCGGTGATCCTGAGCATCACCGACATCACCAGTCGCAAGCTTGTCGAACTGTCGCTATTGGAGCGCGAAGGATTCTGGTCCGACGTGGTACGCACCGTGCCGGATCATCTGTACGTGCAGGACGTGATCAGCCAGCGAATGATTTTCAGCAACCACCACCTGGGCCAGACGCTCGGTTATAACCGTACCGAACTGCACCAGATGGGCGAGTATTTCTGGGAAATTCTGCTGAACCCCGAAGATGCCGACTTCTACCACCGCTCGCGCCAAACCCAGCGCCAGGCCGGTTACAGACAATTGATGCAATGCCAGCTGCGCTTCCGCCACCGGGACGGCAAATGGCGGCGCTTCGACATCCGCGAACAGGCGCTGGCGCGGGACAAGCACGATCAGGTCACGCGAATCATCGGCGTGGCCAAGGACATCACCGATCAGATTGAAGCCAGTGAGTCCCTGCGCGACAGCGAGCAGCGTTACCGGATGCTCGCCGAAAGCATCAGCGACGTGATTTTCTCAACCGACAGCAAGATGGCGCTCAACTACGTCAGCCCGTCGGTGCAAGCCGTGCTGGGCTACGACGCCGACTGGATTTTCCAGAACGGCTGGCAATCGACCATCGCCAACCCGCAACAGCTAGCCGGCATTTACAGCCTGATGGACCGGGTCAGCAAAGCGCTGAATAAACCCGACCAACTGGCGCTGTTGCGCAGTCAGGTGCAGACCCAACTGTTTTTGTTCGACTGCCTGCGGGCAGACGGGCGCAAAATTCCTATCGAACTGCGGCTGGTGCTGGTCTGGGACGAACACGGTGCATTCGAAGGCGTCCTGGGCGTCGGTCGCGACATCAGCCAGCAACGCCGGGCCGAAAAAGACCTGCGCATGGCCGCGACCGTATTTGAGCACTCGACCTCGGCGATCCTGATCACCGACCCGGCCGGCTACATCGTCCAGGCTAACGAAGCCTTCAGCCGTGTCAGCGGTTATGCGGTGGAGCAGGTGCTCGACCAGTTACCGAACATGCTGACCGTCGACGATCAGCAGGAAGCCCATCTGCGTTATGTGCTCAAGCAATTGCATCAGCACAGCACGTGGGAAGGCGAAGTCTGGCTCAAACGACGCAATGGCGAGCATTACCCGGCCTGGGTCGGCATCACGGCGGTGCTGGATGACGAAGGCGATCTGGCCAGCTACGTGTGCTTCTTCAGCGACATCAGCGAACGCAAGGCCAGCGAGCAGCGGATTCACCGCCTCGCCTATTACGACGCCCTGACCCACCTGCCCAACCGCACGCTGTTCCAGGATCGCCTGCACACGGCGCTGCAATCAGCCGAACGGCAGAAGTCCTGGGTGGTGCTGATGTTCCTCGACCTGGACCGCTTCAAACCGATCAACGACTCCCTGGGCCACGCCGCCGGCGATCGCATGCTCAAGGAAATGGCCACGCGCCTGCTCGGCTGTGTCGACGATGACGACACCGTGGCGCGCATGGGCGGCGATGAATTCACCTTGCTGCTGCAACCGCGGGCCAACCGTGAAATTGCCTTGAACCGGGCGATTCACGTGGCCGAACAAATTCTCGCGAGCCTGGTGAAACCGTTCGTACTTGAAGGCCGCGAATTCTTCGTCACTGCCAGTATCGGCATCGCCCTGAGCCCTCAGGACGGTAATGAACTCAGCCAACTGATGAAAAACGCCGACACCGCGATGTATCACGCCAAGGAGCGTGGCAAGAACAACTTCCAGTTCTATCAGGCCGATATGAACGCCAGCGCCCTGGAGCGTCTGGAGCTGGAAAGCGACTTGCGTCACGCCCTGGAACAGAACGAATTCGTCCTCTACTACCAACCGCAGTTCAGCGGCGATGGCAAACGCCTGACCGGCGCCGAAGCCTTGCTGCGCTGGCGACATCCGCGACGCGGTCTGGTGCCGCCGGGAGACTTCATTCCGGTGCTCGAAGAGCTCGGTCTGGTGGTGGATGTCGGCGACTGGGTGATCAGCGAGGCCTGCCGTCAACTCAAGACCTGGCATCAGGCCAAGGTCCGGGTACCCAAGGTGTCGGTGAACATTTCGGCCCGGCAATTCTCCGATGGCCAACTCGGGACGCGGATCGCCACCATCCTCAAGGAAACCGGCCTGCCGCCGGCATGCCTGGAGCTGGAGCTGACCGAAAGTATCCTGATGCGCGAAGTCAGCGAAGCGATGCAGATTCTCGCCGGGCTGAAAAATCTCGGCCTGAGCATCGCGGTCGACGACTTCGGCACCGGTTACTCATCGCTCAACTACCTCAAGCAGTTCCCGATCGACGTGCTGAAAATCGACCGCACCTTCGTCGACGGCCTGCCGTCGGGCGAGCAGGATGCGCAGATCGCCCGCGCGATCATCGCCATGGCCCACAGCCTCAATCTGGCGGTTATCGCCGAGGGCGTGGAAACCCACGAGCAACTCGACTTCCTGCGTGAGCATGGTTGCGACGAGGTTCAGGGGTATCTGTTCGGGCGTCCGATGCCGGCGAACCGGTTTGAAGCGCAGTTCAGCAATGATGCGTTGTTCGTGTTCGACTGAAATCTTGTGGTGTTGCGGGAGACCCCTTCGACTTGCTCGCGAAGGGGCCCGCACAGGCACCGCATATCCGGTCATGAAGCCCACTTGTCTGCGACATGATGTCCTTTCATATGCCATCTAAAACCCATTGGGTTAGAATGCCCCCCTTTTCTGCCCCGATCCTTGAGGACCGCCATGTTCAGCCGTGATTTGACTATTGCCAAGTACGACGCCGATCTCTTTGCCGCCATGGAGCAAGAAGCTCAGCGCCAGGAAGAACACATCGAGCTGATCGCTTCGGAAAACTACACCAGCCCTGCGGTCATGGAAGCTCAAGGCTCGGTACTGACCAACAAGTACGCCGAAGGCTACCCGGGCAAGCGCTACTACGGTGGTTGCGAGTTCGTCGACGTGGTCGAGCAACTGGCCATCGACCGTGCAAAAGAACTGTTCGGCGCTGATTACGCCAACGTTCAGCCGCACGCCGGTTCGCAAGCCAACAGCGCCGTTTACCTGGCTCTGCTGCAAGCGGGCGACACCCTCCTGGGCATGAGCCTGGCACACGGTGGTCACCTGACCCACGGTGCCAGCGTTTCCTCCTCCGGCAAGCTGTACAACGCCGTTCAGTACGGTATCGACGGCAACGGCCTGATCGACTACGACGAAGTCGAGCGTCTGGCGGTTGAGCACAAACCGAAAATGATCGTGGCCGGTTTCTCTGCCTACTCGCAGATTCTGGACTTCCCGCGGTTCCGCGAAATCGCTGACAAGGTTGGCGCCTATCTGTTCGTCGACATGGCCCACGTGGCCGGTCTGGTCGCCGCTGGCGTCTACCCGAACCCGGTGCCTTTCGCTGACGTCGTGACCACCACCACGCACAAGACCCTGCGCGGTCCACGTGGCGGCCTGATCCTGGCTCGCGCCAACGCCGACATCGAGAAAAAGCTGAACTCCGCGGTATTCCCGGGCGCCCAGGGTGGCCCGCTGGAGCACGTGATCGCCGCTAAAGCGATCTGCTTCAAGGAAGCACTGCAACCTGAGTTCAAGACTTACCAGCAACAAGTGGTGAAAAACGCCAAGGCCATGGCCGGCGTGTTCATCGAGCGCGGTTTCGACGTAGTTTCCGGCGGTACTGAAAACCACCTGTTCCTGCTGTCGCTGATCAAGCAGGAAATTTCCGGTAAAGACGCTGACGCCGCTCTGGGCAAAGCGTTCATCACCGTGAACAAGAACTCCGTGCCAAACGATCCACGCTCCCCGTTCGTCACCTCCGGTCTGCGCTTCGGTACTCCGGCTGTGACCACTCGTGGCTTCAAGGAAGCAGAGTGCAAAGAACTGGCCGGCTGGATCTGCGACATCCTGGCGGACCTTTCCAACGAAGCGGTGATCGACGCCGTTCGTGAGAAGGTCAAGGCCATCTGCAAGAAGCTGCCGGTATACGGCGCCTAATCAGCCCGCTAAACCGTAGCAATGAAAAACCGGCCAGTGATGGCCGGTTTTTTTTCGTCCGCGATTTTTTTCAAACAACGAAAAGGCTCAAGGTCGGGGCATTGCGCCCAACTGGTAAGACCGGTCATGCCAATCACTCAGAATTTGCTTGCGATCACCCAAAAACAGCGCCTAGACTGCGCCTGCACTGGACATACCGGTAAGACCACAATAATTAAGTCCTGAATCTGATGCGCGAAGCGCACGGCAGCCAGGACACCGACCAGGATTCCTCCCATGCTCAGATGGTGCTCGCGTTCAATCTTCCTCCAAGTGGTTCTCGGACTGGTGCTCGGCATCGTCTGCGGGCTGACCCTTCCTGAATACTCCGCCCAGCTCAAACCGCTCGGCGATGGCTTCATCAAACTGATCAAGATGCTCATCGGTCTGATCGTATTCTGCGTGGTGGTCAGCGGCATCAGCGGTGCCGGCGACCTGAAGAAGGTCGGACGCATCGGCCTGAAATCGGTGATCTACTTCGAAATCCTGACCACCATCGCCCTGGTGATTGGTCTGGTGTTCGCTTTCACCACCGGCATCGGCAGCGGCGCGAACATTCATCTGGATCAGCTTTCCGCTGCCGACATGGGCGACATCGCCCAGCGCGGTCAGCACATGCAAACCACCTCCCAGTTCCTGATGAACCTGATCCCGACCTCGGTAATCGGCGCCTTCGCGGAGAACAATATTCTGCAAGTCCTGCTGTTTTCGGTGCTGTTTGGCAGTGCGCTGAACCTGGTGGGCGAAGCAGCGTCGGGTATTTCCCGGCTGATCAATGAGCTGAGCCACGTGATCTTCCGCATCATGGGCATGATCGTGCGTCTGGCGCCGATCGGCGTGTTCGGCGCCATCGCTTTCACCACCAGCAAATATGGCCTGGATTCGCTGCAGCACCTGGGCAGCCTGGTTGGCCTGTTTTACCTGACCTGTGTGGCGTTTGTGACATTGATTCTCGGCCTGGTGATGCGCCTTTCGGGCCTGAAGATGTGGCCGTTGCTCAAGTACCTGCGCGAAGAACTGCTGATCGTCATGGGCACCGCCTCCTCCGACGCCGTGCTGCCACAAATCATGCGCAAGCTTGAGCATCTGGGCATCGGCAGTTCGACGGTCGGGCTGGTCATTCCTACCGGTTACTCGTTCAACCTGGACGGTTTCTCGATCTACCTGACCCTCGCCATCGTGTTCATCGCCAATGCCACCGGCACGCCGCTGGCCATGACCGATCTGCTGACGATTCTGCTGGTGTCGTTGATCACCTCCAAAGGTGCCCACGGGATTCCCGGCTCGGCGCTGGTGATTCTCGCGGCGACACTGACGGCGATCCCGGCGATTCCGGTGGTCGGCCTGGTGCTGGTGTTGGCAGTGGACTGGTTCATGGGCATCGGCCGGGCGCTGACCAACCTGATCGGCAACTGCGTCGCCACCGTGGCCATCGCGCGCTGGGAAAAGGACATCGATATTCAACGGGCGAACAAAGTACTTTCTGGCCAGGTGGGTTATACCTTCCAGCCGAGAAAGCCTGTCGGCCCGGCACATCAGCAGGAATTCTGAATAATCGCCGTGCCTGCCCACGGGCAGGCACGGTCATCAATCGTTTTGGATGCTCATGGAGCGAACAGTGATCACCTCGTCGACCGTTGTGAATTCAGTAGTAGAAAAACTCCGGGCCGCTTTGGCCCGTGGTCAGTGGCGCTCCGGCGAGATGCTGCCGGGGCAGCGTGAGCTGGCCGAACAACTGGGCATCAGCCGCCCGAGCCTGCGCGAAGCCGTCATCGTGCTGGAAACCCTTGGGCTGGTGCGCTCCATGCCGGGTAAAGGCGTGGTGGTGCTGGAGGCCAATCTTAGCGACAGCCAAAGCCACGACAGCGCGGTCGCCGGTGCGAGCCTGGAAGACGTGCTGCAACTGCGCTACACGCTTGAACCGTTCATTGTCGGCCTGGTGGCGCAGTCGATCAGCAGCAAGGAAGTCGGGCAACTGCGCTTGACCCTGATGGACATGCGCGAAGCGCTGGAAGCCAACGACAGCGAAGCCGGCGTGAACGCCTACATCGCGTTCCACGAAGAGCTGTTCACGCTGACCTCGAACCCGATTTTCCAGAGTGTGGTGCAACAGACCAGCAACGCCCTCAAGCAAAGCGCCGACGTGCTGCGCAACTCCCCGGAGCATTTGGCTGAGCGCCTTGAGGAGAACGAAGCCGTGGTGCGCGCTATTCGCAGCAAAAACAGCGCCCAGGCCAGCGCCGAGATGCGTCGGCACATCCTTCGGGAAGGCCAGCGGATGGGCATCGAATTGAATATTCCGGACGACAATCTGGGCAAATAGCTGTACTGAAAAAAACCCTATCGGCAACCGGACTGGAGACAGGCCATGAGTTCCTATGCCTTGAAGATTCCCGTTTTCTCGATTTCCACCGCCCTGCCCTTGCGCCACCAGAGCGACAAGAAGCGTTGCGTCGACGACATCTATCCGCAGATTTTCGATGCCATTCTCGAACAACGCATTGCCCCGGGCAGCCGTTTCACCGAAGCAAGCCTTGGCCAGGCATTCGGTGTCAGCCGCAGTATCATCCGCCAGGTACTGGCGCGATTGTCTCATCAGCAGGTCATCATTCTGCGGCCCAATCATCGCCCGCAAGTCGCGACCTCCGATGCCGAACAAACCCGTCAGATTCTCCATGCCCGCCGGCTGACCGAAACCACTCTGGCGCGACTGGCCTGCCAGCAACCGTCTTCCCGGCACCTGCCGCAGTTACGCGAATTGATAGAGCGCGAACGCCGCTATATCGAACAAAACCAACGCGGGCCGGCTATTCGTCTGTCGGGCGAGTTCCACCTGCAACTGGCGCAAGTCGCAGGCAACGTGCCATTGGCACAATTTCTCGGCAGCCTGGTGCCGCTGACCTCATTGGCCATCGCCCACTACGAAGAACAAGCGCGTAGTTACTGCGCGTGGCAAGAACATGCGGAGATCGTCGAGGCGGTGGAGTGCGGAGATGCCAAGGTTGCCGAGGGCTTGATGGCCCGGCTTCTGGAGCATCTGGAGGAGAAGTTGCTGAACCCGTAATCGGCTTGTGTAACGGCTTGCGCACAACATTTCTGACCGTCCCGAGACTCGGTTCTTTAACCGGTTTTTTCGCCTTGAAACTATTGAAACTATTGAAACTATTGAAACCTGCTATCACTTTGCAACCGCCGCCATTAACTGCCAACGAATACTTTATACGCGCCACATAAAAACCTCACTCATACCGCCAACTTCCCGAAACAAAGAAACGAGCACAACCTAAAAAAAAAATTTAATCTCTGGTTCTACTTTTACTGAAAACCAACTAATCAAGATGTAAATGTTTGAGATAACTTCATGATCACCGCCCATCAGAAATACTTCCGCGCCTGTCTTGAAAAGCCGTTCGCAACCTCGCATGGCTATCTTGTCATGACCCGCCCGCCCCTAAGCAGTGACGGGCACTTCGTTGGCCGGTGCACATTGGATCATTACCTTGCAACCAAGTAAAAACACAACAAAACCCCAGAGACACCGCATCTAAACCTTAACAACCTCGACACGCTTAATCTGTTTGATGAGGACAATAAATCTGTAAGTGGACGACCTCCACGACCATTATCATTGCGTAAAATTCAAAGTCAAAAACTGACCAAACACCTGAACATCAATTTCTTATCAAGGAAGATATAACCATGACCGTTGAAAAATCCTTTATTGCAGAACTGGCTAGTGATTACGGCCACCTGCATTTCCCTAGACTGACACACGGCCGCGAAGTCACCATCCCTGTCACGGGCTTCTTCGACTTCTCTCCCACTGACGTATACGTATCAGATACTCTATTCGCAAAGAAAGGCCTGCCGGGTTCCACCTTGCAGTTCTACTTCTATAGTATTGGAGGCAGTTCCTTCCATCATATGTTTGTTATTACTCCCGGCCCGCTCTTTGGCAGACTAGTTGGCATTGATGAAAACGACTGTCTCACCGCCATGGAAGGGCCCACGGCAGGCCCTAAGAAACTCGCCCTGTTTCAATTTTTTGACCATAACGGCGAACCCGCCTCTCTCGACAACCCCAAATCAAACACTCTATTTGTGACAATTCGTGCTAACGACAAATCGCTAACGCGCAGCAAGAATTCGCCGGAAGGATTTATTATCTCTGCAGGCATGGGAATCCAGATGAACTTCAGTCTGAAGATCATTAAACGCAACGTAGACTCGAGCATCCTCAACGCCTAATCATTTCAGCACCTGCCTTTTCATATAACAAGAAAAGGCAGGACAAACTTACCATCGAGCAGCTACCTCGGCAGTTATGCTTCTACGCGAGAAAAGCCCTCACGAATCTTCTCTTCCGGCAAATCGTCGGCAATGAACACGATCACGCTTTCGCGCGTTTCATCGTCTGCCCATTCCGTGTCCCAATCGAATCCGTATAACTTCAACACCCCCTGAAACACCATGCGCCGCGGCTCGCCAAGGATGTTCAACACGCCTTTGTAGCGCAGCAATTGCTTGCCATGGTCCTCCAGCAGTTCGTTCATGAACTCGCTGAGTTTGTCGATATCCAGCGGCTTGTCGGTGCGCAGCACCAGGCTGGAAATGCGGTCGATGGACGGCGCTTTGCTCACCGGGCGCAGGCTGACACCACCACCCAGGTCGGCATTGAGATTGAAGCCGCGCACGTCGAGCAATTCGGCCAGATCGATCTTGCCGTGCTCGACCACGCGGATCGGTGCGCGACGGTTGATGCGGGTCAGGCGCTCGCTCAGCGCGGTAAAGGTCGCCCCGTCCACCAGATCGCGCTTGCTCACCAGTAAGCGGTCGGCGAAACCGATCTGCGCCTGGGCGATGGTTTGAGTCAGGTGAGTGTCAGCGTGCGCCGCATCGACCAGGGTAATGATGCCGTCGAGGATGTATCGCTCGCGCAGCTCTTCATCGATGAAAAAGGTTTGGGCCACAGGTGCCGGGTCGGCCAGGCCGGTGCATTCGATCACCAGACGGTCGAAAGCAATTTCTCCGCTGTCCAGGCGCTCGAGCAGCAAGTACAAGGCTTTGGTCAGATCGGTGTGGATGGTGCAGCAGACGCAGCCGTTGGACAGCGTCATCACTTGCACCGGTTCGTCGCCCAACAGCTGGGTGTCGATACCGGCGTCGCTGAATTCGTTCTCGATCACGGCGATTTTCAGGCCGTGTTCGGCTTTGAGCAGGTGGCGCAACAGCGTGGTTTTTCCCGCGCCGAGAAAGCCACTGAGGATTGTTACCGGGATGGGAGAGGACAACTGGAGTCTCCTGTTTCACAAAATGAGAATTCAACACAAAACAAATGTGGGAGCGAGCCTGCTCGCGAAAGCGGTCTATCAGTCAACACAGTGTCGAATGACAGATTGCCTTCGCGAGCAGGCTCGCTCCCACAGGGGGATTACGTCAACCTGGCGTCAAATCAACAGCACTTGGGCCCACCCTTGCCACCGTAACGAGCCTCTTGGCGTTCCCGGAAGAACATTTCGTAGGTCATCACCGGTTTGTCCGGGTGATTGGTTTGCATATGCTCGACGTAATTGTCGTAGTCGGGCATCCCGACCATCAGGCGCGCGGCCTGACCGAGGTATTTACCGAGGCGACTCAGGTCATTGAACATGCTGCAATCCTCGATTACGCATCTGGCAGAGCCTGGAATGGCGCTTCTTTATCCGTACGTTCTTTGCTGCCCCAGGCGGAAATACCGACCTTGAGCGCATAGAACAGGATACTGAATACCACGAACAGGAACAGCGCCGTCAGCGTTGCGTTGGTGTAGGCGTTGAAGATCACGTGCTGCATTTGCGTAATGTCCTTGGCCGGTGCGAGGATCTGACCGTTGGCCAGCGCATCGCTGTACTTCTTGGCCAGCGACAGGAAGCCGATCGCCGGATTGGCATCGAACAGCTTGATGAAGCCGGCGGTGGTGGTGCAGATCAGCAGCCACACGGCGGGCAGCATGGTGACCCAGACATAGCGCTGGCGTTTCATTTTGATCAGCACAACGGTCGCCAGCATCAGCGCGATACCGGCCAGCATCTGGTTGGAGATACCGAACAGCGGCCACAAGGTGTTGATGCCACCCAGCGGATCGATCACGCCCTGGTACAGCAACCAACCCCACATCGCCACACAACCGGCGGTTGCGATCAGGTTCGCGGTCCAGGATTCGGTGCGTTTCAGCGCTGGCACGAAGGAACCGAGCAAGTCCTGCAGCATGAAGCGGCCGGCACGGGTACCGGCGTCGACGGCCGTCAGGATGAACAGCGCCTCGAACAGAATCGCGAAGTGGTACCAGAACGCCATGGTGTTTTCACCCGGCAGGACACTGTGCAGGATCTGTGCGATACCAACCGCCAGGGTCGGCGCACCGCCAGCACGGGCCAGGATCGTGGTTTCACCGATGTCCTTGGCCACCGCTTGCAGCGCTTCCGGGGTGATTGCAAAGCCCCAACTGCTAACCATCTGCGCGACCGAAACCACGTCACTGCCGACGATGGCCGCCGGGCTGTTCATGGCGAAATACACGCCTGGCTCGATCACCGACGCGGCAACCATGGCCATGATGGCGACGAAGGATTCCATCAGCATGCCGCCGTAACCGATGTAACGGGCGTTGACTTCGTTATCCAACATTTTCGGTGTGGTGCCCGAAGCAATCAGCGAGTGAAAACCCGAGACCGCGCCACAGGCGATGGTGATAAACAGGAATGGGAACAGACCGCCCTTCCACACCGGCCCGGTGCCGTCGATGAACTGGGTCAGTGCCGGCATTTTCAGGTCGGGCATGGTGATCAGAATGCCGATCGCCAAGGCCACGATGGTACCGATTTTGAGAAACGTGGACAGGTAATCACGCGGTGCCAGAATCAGCCAGATCGGCAACACTGCGGCAACAAAACCGTAGCCGATCAGCATCCAGGTTATTTGTACGCCGGTGAAGGTGAACGCTTTGGCCCACACCGGATCGGCAGCCACTTGCCCGCCCAGCCAGATCGAACCCAGCAACAGCAATACGCCAATCACCGAGATTTCACCGATGCGGCCCGGGCGGATGTAGCGCATGTAAATGCCCATGAACATCGCGATCGGGATAGTCGCCATCACCGTGAAAATCCCCCAGGGGCTCTCGGCCAGGGCCTTGACCACGATCAGCGCCAGCACCGCGAGGATGATGATCATGATCAGGAAGCAGCCAAACAGCGCGATGGTCCCGGGGATGCGGCCCATTTCCTCACGGACCATGTCGCCGAGGGAACGGCCGTTGCGGCGGGTGGACATGAACAGGACCATGAAGTCCTGAACGGCACCGGCCAGCACCACGCCGGCAATCAGCCACAGCGTGCCAGGCAGGTAACCCATCTGCGCCGCCAGGACCGGGCCGACCAGCGGCCCCGCGCCAGCGATGGCCGCGAAGTGGTGACCGAAGAGGATGTGTTTGTTGGTCGGCACGTAGTCCAGACCGTCATTATTGAGCACGGCGGGGGTGGCCCGTCGCGGGTCGAGTTGCATCACGTTATTAGCGATGAACAGACTGTAGTAACGATACGCAACCAGATAGATGGCCACGGCGGCGACCACAATCCACAAGGCGTTGATCGCCTCGCCTCGGCGCAATGCAACTACACCAAGGGCGCACGCCCCTACGATTGCCAGCAGCAGCCAGGGTAGGTGGCGTAGCAGGCTATTATTATTTTTCATTTTATGATTCCAGCCAGGGTGGACAAGAAAGACAGCCATCCCGAGTTTAGCGCTAACGGCCGCAAAGGCCATCCCCGACATGGGTAGAGCCATCACTTTGCTGGCAGCCTTTGACAATGCGGGTCTATAGTCAGCGAACATTTACGAGGATTGCGCCATGAGCGAGCACCCTGCCGATCGCCGCCGCTTCAAACGTATTGCGTTCGATGCCCGAACCGAGCTGAGCCAAGGGGAATTCATCTGGCCGGTGAAGTTGATCGACCTGTCCCTCAAGGGACTGTTGATCGAAAAGCCCGAACCGTGGCTGGGGAATCGGGAGTGGCATTTCCTGGTCGATATTCATCTCAACGAGGACGTCGCCATCAAGATGGATGTGCAACTGACCCACGATGATCATGGTCAGCTTGGGTTCGTCTGCCGACATATCAGCCTGGAATCCATCGAACGCTTGCGGCGATTGGTTGAACTCAACCTTGGCGACCCGCAAGAGCTCGAACGGGAGCTGGGGGCGCTGATCGAAATCTGAAGGCCAATCCCCGTACCCATGTGGGAGCGAGCCTGCTCGCGAATGCGATCTGACATTCAACATTTAAGTCGACTGACATACTGCTATCGCGAGCAGGCTCGCTCCCACAGGTTTTGTATCGACCTGAAAGTTACTCGAAGAGGGCATCCAGCGCCTGTTCCAGACGCGTTACGGCAATAATCTGCAACCCCGGCGGCGCTTCTTTAGGCGCATTGCCCTTGGGCACGATGGCGCGCTTGAAGCCGTGCTTGGCGGCTTCTTTCAAGCGCTCCTGGCCACTCGGCACCGGGCGTACTTCGCCGGAAAGCCCGACTTCGCCGAACACCAGCAGATCGTGGGGCAGTGGCCGGTTGCGCAAACTGGACATGACCGCCGCCATCAGCGCCAGATCGGAGGCCGTTTCCAGCACTTTCACCCCGCCAACCACGTTGAGAAACACATCCTGATCGTGGGTCGGAATGCCGCCGTGACGGTGCAGCACCGCCAACAACATCGCCAGTCGATTCTGGTCCAGCCCCAGCGTTACCCGACGTGGATTGGCCAGATGGCTGTCATCCACCAGTGCCTGGACTTCCACCAGCATCGGCCGCGTCCCTTCCCACGTCGCCATGACCACACTGCCCGGCACTTCTTCCTGCGCACGGGTGAGAAAAATCGCCGAAGGGTTGGAGACTTCTTTCAGCCCCTTGTCGGTCATACCGAATACGCCCAGTTCGTTGACGGCGCCGAAACGGTTTTTCACCGCTCGCAGCAAACGCAAACGCCCATCGGATTCGCCTTCGAAATACAGCACCGTGTCGACCATGTGCTCCAGCACTCGTGGCCCGGCCAATGCACCTTCTTTCGTCACGTGACCGACCAGGAAAATAGCCGTGCCGCTCTGCTTCGCATAGCGCACCAGCAACGCCGCGCTTTCCCTGACCTGGGACACACCGCCCGGTGCCGATTGCAGTTGCTCGGTGAAAATCGTCTGGATCGAGTCGATCACCATCACCTTGGGTTTTTCCTGCCGAGCCGTGGCGATGATGGTCTCGATGCAGGTTTCGGTCATCACCCGCAGTTGATCCTGGGGCAAGCCGAGACGGCGGGCGCGCATGGCCACTTGCTGCTGGGATTCTTCGCCGGTGACGTACAGTGCCGGCATCACTTTGGCGAGGTTGCACAAGGTTTGCAGCAGAATGGTCGATTTGCCGATGCCCGGATCACCGCCGATCAACACCACCGAGCCGTCTACCAGACCACCGCCCAGTACCCGATCGAGTTCACTGGAGGCGGTGGAAAAACGCGGGATTTCTTCGACGCTGACTTCGGCCAGGGTCTTGATCTGTGCCTGTTGGCCGGTCCAGCCGGTGCGACCGCTGGGGGCTGCGGCGCCACCGCTCTCCACCATGGTTTCGGTCAGGGTGTTCCAGGCCCCGCACTCACCGCACTGGCCAGCCCACTTGGGGAAGGTTGAGCCGCACTCGGTGCAGCCGTACATGCGCTTGGCCTTGGCCATCTGAACTCCCGGCAAAAACCGCGATGATAGCTCAGCTGGTGCGGATCAGCGCGGCGCCGCGTTGCGGATTTGACCGCTGGCCAGACGCGCGGCGCTGTTGCCCAGCGGATCCTCAGCGTAAAGGTCCGCCCCCTTGGCTTTGAGCGCGTCGAGCAACTCAACTCGCTTGAACAATCCGGCGTACATCGCTGCGGTCTGCCCGGCGCCATTACGTTGATCGGGGTTGCAATTGGCTGCTAACAAGGTTCGAGCAATCTGTACTTCGCCCTTGAAAATCGCGCCCATTAGCGCCGTGTTGCCACGCAGGTCCTGAGCACAAGCGTCCGCCCTGGCAGCGAGCAATCGGTCCACTGCCGCACTCTGCCCGTGATAAGCCGCCAGAATCAGTGCGGTGTAACCTTTGCTATCGCGAGTATTGAGGGAGTATCCAGCCTCGATGAAGGTCTCGAGCATCGGCACATCGCCGCGACGGGCAGCATCGAAGTAGTAGTCCTGCAATTGGGCTTTCAGCGCAGAAGGATCTTTCGTGACTTGCGTGGCCGGCCCGGCGAACACGCCGAACGGCAGACACACCAGAAAAAAAGACAGATAAAAACGCATGACAAAGCTCCCTGGCCAGACAGGACCTCGCATGAGGCCCCGCTTCAGGTTGAAAAATCAGTCGACCAGTTTGGCCGCCAGCGCCTTGACCCGGCTCAGATCCCCCTTGGCAACCTTGGTCACCCCGGTCCCGTACTCCGGGTCGGCCTTATAGAGGAAGGACAGCATGATGTGTTTGCTCTCATCATCGGTGGTGACCAGCGAACCACCGAAGCTCTCAATCAGGTCGTTGCGTTCTTTCTTGCTGAAGGAGCGATACAGATCGCCGGCTTGCTTGAAGTTTTGTTCACGCTGAATCTTCGCCTGCTGCGTGCTGCCCGACAGCGCCGATTGGCTGTAGCGTGCGGTTTGCAGCTCTTCACGAGGCAGCAAACGGCTTGGCTGGTAATTCACCCCAGTGCTGCTGTGGCCGATGTTCATTGCGCCGTCCTGATTGCCGTTGTTTACCGCAATCTTTGGAGCATTGATCGGCAACTGCATCGCATTGGCCCCCAGGCGATACAGTTGCGTATCGGCATAAGAGAACACTCTACCCTGTAACAATCGGTCTTCCGAAGGTTCGATACCGGGAACAAGATTGGTCGGCGCCATGGCAACTTGCTCCGTTTCCTGGAAGACATTCGCAGGATTACGGTTCAAGACCATCTGTCCAACTTTTCGCTCTGGAACGCCGGGCCAAATCTTGGTCGCGTCCAATGGATCGAAATCAAACTTGTACAAATCCTGAGGATTTAAAACCTGGACGTACAAATCCCACTTCGGAAAGTCACCTTTATTAATATGAACCACCAAGTCGTTGGTCATATGACTGTAGTCTTTACCTTGAACATTGGTCACCGCTTTCGGATCTAGATTATTAATTCCCTGCAAACTTTTCCAGTGGAACTTCACGTAGTGAACTTCACCCTTGGCGTTAATTAACTTATAGGCGTGAACACCATTACCATCCATTTCCCGATAACTGGCCGGTGTACCGGAGTTAGAGTACAACTCGGTCAGGGTACGAGTCGCTTCCGGAACATGCGAGAAGAAATCGAAACGACGGGCGTCGTCGTCGAGGTTGGTACGCGGGTCAGGCTTGAAGGCATGGACCATGTCCGGAAACTTGATGGCGTCACGGATGAAGAAAGTCGGGAAATTGTTGCCGACCAGGTCCCAATTGCCGTCCGCAGAGTAGAACTTGGTGGCGAAACCGCGAGGGTCACGCAGGGTTTCCGGCGAATGGTTGCCGTGGACCACCGCCGAAAAGCGTACAAACACCGGAGTGTTCTGGCCAGCAGCGAATACCTTGGCCTTGGTCAGATCGCTGAGGTCGTCAGTCACGCTGAAGGTGCCATGGGCGCCGGTGCCGCGGGCATGCACTACTCGCTCAGGAATGCGTTCACGGTCAAAGCGCTGGAGCTTCTGGATCAATTGCACGTCTTGCAGCAACACCGGGCCGGTCGCGCCAGCGGTTTGCGAGTTCTGGTTGTCGCCCACCGCGGCACCGTTATCGCGAGTCAGGGTTGCTGCGTTGACGGAGAAGGACAGCAGACTGGCGGTCAAAACGCCAAGGGTGCGCCGATGTGAAAAAGCCCCGAGGCCAATGGTCGAATTCATTTCAGGTTCCTCTGTTTTTTAGGCGCAATCCAAGTGCGCTTTTCAGAGGCTAGAGGTCGAAGCCGCAGAACATAAATAGAAAGAACGTAACGCTATGATTTAGAATTTTATGTGGATAATCAGCTGGTTAACGCGTATACGTGCGCGATTGATGGCACTTTATAAACTAATTACCGGCAAATGTGTCGATAACAACGAGCATTGTAAGAAGGTGTTTCGAGCAAGACCCGTTTTGCTGATTTACACTGCGCTCACCAACCTCATCTGTAACAAGGAAATAACCTATGGGCGTGATAACTGAGTTCAAGGCCTTCGCGGTCAAAGGTAACGTGGTCGACATGGCCGTCGGTATCATCATTGGCGCCGCCTTCGGCAAGATCGTTTCATCGTTTGTCGGCGACGTGGTGATGCCACCCATTGGCCTGCTGATCGGGGGGGTGGACTTCAGTGACCTGGCCGTCACGCTCAAAGCAGGCAACGGCGATATCCCGGCGGTAATGCTGGCGTACGGTAAATTCATCCAAAGCCTGATTGACTTCATCATCGTCGCCTTCGCGATCTTCATGGGCGTCAAAGCCATCAACCGCCTGAAACGCGAAGAGGCCGTTGCGCCAACGCTGCCGCCGGTTCCGACCAAGGAAGAAGAGTTGCTGGAAGAGATCCGCGATCTGCTCAAGGCTCAGAACAATCGGCCCTGAACGCGTTAGTCAAACAAGAAACGGCGCCCTTGAGGCGCCGTTTTTCTACCAGTAGTTTTCCACCGCCACTTGCCCGGGTCGGCGACTGAGGCTCAAGTGCATGTGGCGCTGTTTGAGCAATTTGCGCGTGTCATCGATCATCTGCGGATTGCCGCAGAGCATGACCCTTGAGTGCTCGGCCGTCAGCGCCAGGCCTGCCGCCCGCTCCAGCTCGCCATTTTCGATCAGCGCAGTGATCCGGCCGCTCAGAGCGCCATGATGATGCTCGCGCGTGACCGTGGTGATGAACTGCAGCTTGTGCGCAAACTCCGCTAAATAGTCGCGCTGGGCCAACCCGCTGACGAGGTCCTGATAAGCCAGTTCCCGGGATTCGCGCACACTGTAGACCAGGATGATTCGTTCGAATTTCTCCCAGACCTCGAAGTCCTGCAGGATCGACAGAAACGGAGCCAGGCCGGTGCCTGTGGATAACAGCCAGAGATCACGGCCGTCGACAAAGCGATCCAGCGTCAGGTAACCAAAGGCCTGACGCTCGACCAGCAGCGTATCGCCGACTCCGAGCCGACTCAGCTCACTGGTGAACTCCCCCCCTGGCACCACAATGGAAAAGAATTCGAGGAACTCGTCATAGGGCGACGACACCATGGAATAGGCCCGCCATACGGTGCTGCCGTCAGCCTTGGTAACGCCCAGCCGGGCGAATTGCCCTGCACGAAAACGAAAACCCGGATCCCGGGTGGTCCGCAGGGTGAACAGACTGGGGGTCAGCGACTGGACGTCGAGCAAGGTCTGGCGAGTGAATTTTTCTGCACTGGCGGTCATGGGGTGCTCCATTCAACAGATAGCCACAGTGTCCCGCAAAGCGGAGGGCTTAAACACCGGTGATTTGTAGTGGCTTTAGCCAGGGCCTCATTCACATTAACCTCATAATACGACTTAGCATTAACTACCCAGTTAATGCACAAATCCAAGGCTGATTAAAGTAAGCCAGACATTTCGTTATCTATGCCAGCACTCCCTAACGTTAGAACCAGATACTTGCTTAAAAATCGCAAACAAAGCCAAAAATTCTCACGCGCACATAGGAAACATCCTACACTCGGCTCGTGTCAGATCTTGGATCCAAAAAGGCACCCCCAAATAACATCACACTTGGAGAGGCACAATGGAGAGGTGGAAGGAATCACAACTCAACCAATTATCGCGAACAACGGAGATTGATATTGCCTACCGGATTTCACTGGGTTTCGCGAAAAATATAGGCTTTAAATTTTTCGCCTTTTCAACAACATACCAAGTAAAAACTGACCACTTTAATACAGTCCAGCTCAACAACTACCCTACGGACTGGAACATTGAATATGAACAAAAAAATTTCAGCGCAATTGACCCGGTAGTGGCTCACTGCAATCACTCCAGGCTGCCTGTCCTTTGGAGCGAAGGACTTTTTTCCAAGACCCCGCGCTTGTGGGATGCGCTTGAGAAACAAGGATTGCAGCACGGCTGGTCACAATCGGTCCATGACGAGGACAGTGGTGTTTGCAGCATTCTGAGCCTGGCCAGAAGCCATTGCCCGATCACTGCGTTTGAGCTGTATCAAAATCTCGGTTTTTCAGTATTCATCGGGCGCCACCTGCATGCGTTGATCGCACAGACACTGCCCAGGAAATCGACCAAGCCACCCGTGCCGCATTTGTCCCCCCGCGAGATCGATGTACTGAAACTGGCGGCTGATGGCAAAACTGCGTATGAGAGTGCCAGAATCCTCAATCTCAGCGCACGCACGGTCAATTTTCATGTGCAAAGCGCGATTCTGAAACTGGGGGTCAATAACAAGATTTCGGCAGTCATCGCCGCCACCAAGGACGGTTTTCTAAGTAGCAGCGCGATGCGTTGACCCAAAAAATCCTGCAAGTAATCCAAAAGAAAAAAACGTACCATTTGCGGTCCTTCTTGAGTGTTGACGTGTGAACCTTCACGACGCAGTACACTCGGACGGTCTCGCCCGCTACAACGCCCTTGGGCCGCGGGACACCTGTTGATGACCCCGTTGATTACCCAGAGCCCCGCCTCATGCCCTTGCTCGAAACACCCTTCGCCCGACTCGACCTGATCCGCCAGCCCGAACAGCAGAACGAACCGCTGCAGGCATTTGATGCCGCAGACGAATACCTGCTCACCCATCTGGCTGACCAACAGCCCTCGGCCGACACTCGGGTTTTGGTGCTCAACGACAGCTTTGGCGCATTGGCTGCCAGCCTGGCGGGAAAGGTTCAAGTGACCAGCAGCGGTGACTCGTTCCTGGCCTTTCAGGGACTGGAAAAAAATCTGATCCGTAACGGCCAGGCATTTGATGCGGTGCCAAGCGTACCTGCCAGTGAAGCCTTTTCAGGCCCCTTTGACCGGGTACTGATCCGGGTCCCGAAAACCCTGGCCTTGCTGGAAGAACAACTGATTCGTTTGCAGGGTCAACTGGCGCCAGGGGCTCAGGTGATTGCTGCGGCGATGATCAAGCATTTACCCCGAGCCGCGGGCGATCTGCTGGAACGCTACATCGGCCCGGTGCAAGCCTCGTTGGCGGTGAAGAAGGCTCGGCTATTGATCGCGACCGCTGAAGTCAAAGCGCCCGTTGTGTCCCCCTACCCAACTCGCTATCGACTCGACGCCCCTGAGATCGAACTGCTGAATCACGCCAATGTGTTCTGCCGTGAAGGGCTGGATATCGGCACGCGAGCGTTTTTGCCGCACCTGCCAAAGAACCTTGGCTCAGCGCGGGTTGCCGACCTGGGATGTGGCAACGGGGTTTTGGCCATCGCCAGCGCCCTGCAAAACCCCGAGGCCCACTTCACGCTCGTGGACGAATCGTTTATGGCCGTGCAATCGGCAGCCGAGAACTGGCGCGCGGCGCTCGGTGACCGGGAAGTGGTTGTACGTGCCGGTGATGGATTGGCGGGTCAGGAACCTCAGTCTCTGGACGTGGTGTTGTGCAACCCACCGTTTCACCAACAACAAGTCGTCGGCGACTTCCTGGCCTGGCGCATGTTCCAGCAGGCCCGAGAGGCTCTGGTGGTGGGTGGCGCGTTGTACATCGTCGGCAATCGTCATCTGGGGTATCACAGCAAGCTCGCGCGGTTGTTCCGCGGCGTCGAGCAAGTGGCGGCCACACCCAAGTTCGTGATCCTTAAAGCCCGAAAATAGTCCCAGGCAAAAAAAACCTCCAGCAAATGGAGGGTTGTAAATCCCTGCCGCAAGGCAACGGGATGGGATCTGGTGCAAAAAATCAGTGGGTCGTCAGGCCCGCGGCATTCATGAACATGCGCATCAGGCTGGCCACGATGAACAGCGCCACCACGCTGCCAGTCCAGATCATCGCCAACCAGCCGAGTCGCTGCCAGAGCGGCTTTTTCTCTGCTGCTTCGATTTCCTGCAAGGAATGTTTACCCGTCTTCATCGCAATCTCCTCTGAAGAAATGACGCGGGTCTCAGCCCTGCGCCAATGTCGCGTGCTCTAGTGATAACCATCTTCGTGGGTGACCTTGCCGCGGAACACGTAGTAGCTCCAGAAGGTGTAACCCAGGATGAACGGGATGATGAACAGCGTGCCCACCAGCATGAAGCCCTGGCTTTGCGGCGGTGCGGCGGCGTCCCAGATCGAGATCGACGGCGGCACGATGTTCGGCCACAGGCTGATGCCCAAACCGCTATAGCCGAGGAAGATCAGCACCAGGGTCAGCAGGAATGGCGTGTAGTTCGCATTGCGAGCCACCGCGCGGATCAGACCGTACATGGTCACCAGCACCAGAATCGGCACCGGCAGGAACCAGAACAGGTTCGGCAGGGTGAACCAGCGAGCGGCAATCTCGGCGTGGGCCAGCGGGGTCCAGATGCTGACGATACCGATCACCGCCAGTACTACGAAAGCCAGTGGCCGAGCCAGGTCATGCATCTGCTCCTGCAACTTGCCTTCTGTCTTCATGATCAGCCAGGTGCAACCGAGCAACGCATAAGCCACCACCAGCGCCAGGCCGCAGAACAGGGTGAACGGCGTCAACCAGTCCAGTGAGCCACCGGCAAATTGGCGATTGACCACCGGCAATCCATCAATGAACGCACCCAACGCCACGCCTTGGAAAAAGGTGGCGGCGACCGAGCCACCGATGAACGCCTTGTCCCAGAGATGGCGCTTGTCGTCCCTGGCCTTGAAGCGGAACTCGAAGGCCACGCCGCGGAAGATCAGCCCGATCAGCATAAAAATCAGCGGCAGGTACAACGCCGAGAGCACCACCGAATAGGCCAGTGGGAAGGCCCCGAACAACGCGGCGCCGCCCAGTACCAGCCAGGTTTCGTTACCGTCCCAGACAGGCGCGACGGTGTTCATCATGACGTCACGATCGGTCTTGCCCGGAATGAACGGGAAGAGAATCCCGATCCCCAAATCGAAACCGTCCATGACCACGTACATCATGATGCCGAAGATGATGATCACGGCCCAGATCAGCGGAAGATCAATACCCATGAGTCAAATCTCCTTGGTCAGGCTGGGGCTGTGGTCGCTGTCACCGTTGTCATCGGCGGCGGACAGCGGGCGGGCCGGCGTGCGTTTCTGGCCAGGACCACCCTCGTTGGTTTCCTTGCCTTCGTCGATCTTCGGCCCTTTGCGCACCAGGCGCATCATGTAGCCCAGACCGGCACCGAACAGCGCGAAATAGACCACGACGAACATGATCAACGTGATGCTCATTTGCATGAAGCTGTGATTGGAGGACGCGTCTGCCGTGCGCATCAGGCCGTAGATCACCCACGGCTGACGGCCGATTTCAGTGGTGAACCAACCGGCCAGGATTGCGATCAGGCCGGATGGCCCCATCCACAACGCCAGGTACAGGAATGGCCGCGAGGTATAGAGCTTGTCGCGTTTACGCAGCCACAGGCTCCACAAACCGGTGAAGATCATCAGGAAGCCGAGCCCGACCATGATCCGGAACGACCAGAACACGATGGTCGAATTCGGTCGGTCTTCAGGCGGGAATTCCTTGAGCGCCGGGACCTGTTTGTCCAGCGAGTGCGTGAGGATCAGGCTGCCCAGATACGGGATCTCTACCGCGAATTTGGTCCGCTCTTCTTTCATGTCCGGCCAGCCGAACAGGATCAGCGGGGTCGGCTCATCGCCATGGTTTTCCCAGTGACCTTCGATCGCGGCGATTTTCGCCGGCTGATGCTTGAGCGTGTTGAGGCCGTGGAAGTCACCGATGACCGCTTGAATCGGCGCCACGATCAAGGCCATCCACATGGCCATCGAGAGCATGGTGCGGATCGCCGGGTTGTCCTTGCCGCGCAGCAAGTGCCAGGCCGCCGAGGAACCGACGAAGAAAGCAGTCGCGACAAACGCCGCCGTCGACATGTGTAACAGACGGTAAGGGAACGACGGGTTGAAAATCACCGCCAGCCAATCCACCGGAATCACCTGGCCATTGACGATTTCGTAGCCTTGCGGGGTCTGCATCCAGCTGTTGGAAGCGAGAATCCAGAAGGTCGATATCAGTGTGCCGATGGCGACCATGACCGTGGCGAAGAAGTGCAGATTGCGCCCGACCTTGTTCCAGCCGAACAGCATGACACCGAGGAAACCGGCTTCGAGGAAGAAAGCGGTGAGTACTTCGTACGTCAGCAGTGGCCCGGTCACCGAGCCGGCGAAGTCCGAGAAGCGGCTCCAATTGGTGCCGAACTGATAGGCCATGACCAGCCCGGAGACCACGCCCATGCCGAAGTTGACTGCAAAGATCTTCGACCAGAAGTGGTACAGGTCGCGGTACGTGTCGTTATGGGTTTTCAGCCACAGACCTTCGAGCACCGCCAGGTAACTCGCCAGGCCAATGGTGATGGCGGGAAATAGAATGTGAAACGAAATGGTGAACGCGAACTGAATCCGGGCGAGATCAAGTGCCTCCAAACCGAACATAAGTCTTCCTCTGTCAGGTAATACCGGCTGAAGGCTTGTGGCCTACACCCACTGCCCCCACGGATATGGAGTGTGGCGAATTTGAATTCGTTCTTTTTTTACAAACATCACAACGTAGGGAGTCTGGCCATCTGGCCGCCGGATCATTTCCAAGAGCGGTCTTGATCTGGATCAAGCAACGTTAAAAGAGTAGTCCCATTTTTGACGATGGACGGTGTGGTCTTTTGCCGCGTGACAGGTTGCCTCACCGATGCGAGCCAGGCATATCGGTGTCTAGCTAACGAAATTCCCCAGCCCTGCAACTTTTGGTTACAGCTGGGTAATAATCTCCCCGGATGAAATGCGCGGACGGGTCAGTGCCCTGAACGGTTTGTTCATAGGCGCTTCGAACCAGTTGGGCGAGTTTGAATCAGGCTTGAGCGCCCACTGGTTCGGCACCGTGCCAGCGGTGGTCATGGGCGGTATTGGCACTTTGGTGGTGACGGGGCGTGGATCAAGCTGTTCCCGACCCTGGCTAACCGCGACCGCTTGCATGTGTCGGTGGAAGAAGTGAAGGCCTGAAGCAGTTGCCGATCACACTTTTGCCGAGCAGGTGCAATACATAGATAGTGCATCAGGTGTAATGTATCGCCTTACACTTTTCCCATGATCAAATCCTTTCAGCACAAAGGCCTTCGTGGCTTCTATGAAACAGGTTCGACTCGTGGGATCCGCGCAGACCATGCGAAGCGTCTGTCTCGAATGCTTCAGTTCATGGACCGCGGCGAACTGGTCGACTATCTGGACTACCACTGACAGGAGGCAGGACATGCCCATGCACAACCCGCCACACCCTGGCGAAACCCTTTTGATGGATGTATTGCCTGAACTTGGTATCAGCGTCACAGAGCTGGCCCGGCACCTGCGATTTGCGCGCCCGCATCTATCGCGAGTGCTGCATGGCCACGCGCCGATCAGTCCTGATTTGGCGGTACGCCTGGAGCGGGCTGGAATTGGCAAGGCCAGAATGTGGCTAGGTGTTCAGACTGACTACGATCTCTGGCAAGCAGAGCAGCGAGAGCAACCGGTCATCGAACCCATTGCCGTCCACGCCTGACACTCTCTAGACCACCAACTCCCCCGCCACCGCCGCTCGCCTGGCTTTGCCGCAGAGTTGTTCCACCAGCGTCAGGGCGAATTGCAACGCCGCCCCTGAACCTTGGGCAGTGATGCAGTTGCCATCGACCACCACCGGTTGATCGACGAAGTTGCACCCCAACAGTTGATGGCTGGCCGATGGCAGGCAGGTCATGCGCCGCTGACGCAGTACGCCAAAGGCTTGCAGCGCCAGCGCCGGGGCCTCGGCGATGCCGGCGAACAGGCGCCCGGCCGCCGCCTGATCCTTGATCAATTGTTGCAGGGGCTGATGCGCCGCCAGATGTTGCGCCCCTACGGCACCGCCGGGCAGGACGATCAGATCGAACGGCTGTGCCAGCACGTCTACCAGCATCGCATCGGACGTCACTCGGGTGCCGCGCGCGCAGGTGAGCATGCGCCGCCCTTCGATGCTGGCCACCACCACTTCAACCTTGGCACGGCGCAGCACATCGATCAGGGTCACTGATTGCAGGTCATCGATGCCCTCGGCGAGGGTAATCAGAGCTCTAAAGGTCATGGGCGCAGTCCACTGGATGATCTTTAAAGCGTAGTCAGCTTTCCTGCCCCTTGTTCGAGCCCGCCGTTACTTGATGTAAAGCTGCGTCGACAGCGTATTGCCTGGCGCGTTGATCGACGTGTTGCTGAAGGTAAACGTGCCTTCCTGTTTCCCCGCCAGATCGAAGACATACAAATAGCCGACGGTTTTTTTCCCGACGGTGCACTCAGTCAGGTTGCCATTATCAAAAGCACAGACCGGGGTCCGGGTGCCGTTCACTTCAAAACCGTCCAGCGCGACATGCGCCGCACGTCCGTAGCCCACCTCCAGCACGTAGACCTTGATGTTCGGTCCGCTGTGATTGCAGCGGGTTTGCTCTTGCCCCTGCGCAATGTCTTCAAAGCCACAGCCCGGCGATTCGACCTTCAGTACCTTCAGCTGACTCAACGGCGCTGCCGATGCAGCCGAAGCGGTATGTGCCCCCAGGAACAAGGCGATCGCCATTGCGAATACGGCAATCAGACGTTTTTTCATGCAATACATAAGTGCCCCCAAAACCAGCGCGCAGTATGGCGCACTTGGCTTTCCCGCAAAACATCGACGACGATCGCAGCCATAAGCAGCCATAGCCCCACGCTGCTGGTATGATGCGCGGCTTTTTCCGACCCACAGAAAACTACCAGGCGCCAGCAGCGGTCTGTGCTTTGCTGTTGAGGTCGATACATTCACGGCGCCTGGCGCGCCACGGGGAGCAGACATGCTGGAAAGGCTGTTTCAACTCAAGGCACACAACACCAACGTGCGGACCGAGATTCTGGCGGGCGTCACGACCTTTTTGGCCATGGCCTACATTCTGTTCGTCAACCCGAGCATCCTCGGCGAGACCGGCATGGACAAGGGCGCGGTGTTCGTCGCCACGTGTCTGGCAGCCGCCATCGGCTCCACGGTGATGGGCCTGATCGCCAACTACCCGATCGCTCTCGCGCCGGGCATGGGCTTGAATGCCTTCTTTACCTACACCGTGGTCCTGCACATGGGCCACACCTGGCAAGTAGCGCTGGGAGCGGTGTTCATTTCGGCGGTGCTGTTCTTCCTGCTGTCGATCTTCCGCATCCGCGAATGGATCATCAACAGCATCCCGTTGCCGCTGCGTTCGGCGATTGCCGCCGGTATCGGCCTGTTCCTGGCCCTGATCGCCCTGCATAACGCGGGCATCGTGGTGAGCAACCCGGCCACCATGGTCGGTCTCGGCGATTTGAAACAACCGGCCCCGATCCTCGCGACCCTTGGCTTTGCCCTGATCGTGGCGCTTGAAGCACTGAAAGTGCGCGGCGCGGTACTGATCGGCATTCTGGCAGTGACCATCGCTTCAATCGTGATGGGGTTCACCCCGTTCGGCGGCGTGATGTCGATGCCACCGTCGTTGGCCCCGACCTTCCTGCAACTGGACATCAAGGGCGCCCTGGACATTGGTCTGGTCAGCGTGATCTTCGCCTTCCTGTTCGTCGATCTGTTCGACAACTCCGGCACCCTGATCGGCGTCGCCAAGCGCGCGGGCCTGATGGGCAAGGACGGCCACATGCCGAAAATGGGGCGCGCCCTGATCGCCGACAGTACCGCGGCCATGGCCGGTTCGCTGCTGGGCACTTCGACCACCACCAGCTACATCGAATCCGCAGCTGGCGTCAGTGCCGGTGGCCGCACCGGCCTGACCGCCGTTGTCGTGGCGATTCTGTTCCTGTTGGCGCTGTTTTTCTCGCCATTGGCGGCCAGTGTTCCAGCCTTCGCTACCGCACCCGCACTGCTGTTCGTCGCGGTATTGATGACATCCGGCCTGGCCGAAATAGACTGGGACGACATCACCGTCGCCGCACCGGTCGTGGTCACTGCTCTGGCCATGCCGTTCACTTATTCCATCGCCAACGGCATCGCCTTCGGTTTCATCTCCTGGACCGCAATCAAGTTGCTGTCCGGTCGCGGCCGTGAGCTGAACTCGGCACTGGTGATTCTGTCGATTCTGTTCGTGATCAAGTTGGGTTGGTTCAACGCATGACTTTTGATTCCAAGACTTACGCCGTTCAGCTCGAAGAGAAGGTCACGCGCCTGCGAGACCTGTTGGCCCCGTTCGGTGCGCCAGAACCTGCGGTATTCGACTCGCCGCTGAAAAACTTCCGCCTGCGCGCCGAATTCCGCCTGTGGCGCGAAGCCGGTGAGCGTCACTACGCGATGTTTTCCCAGGAAGACAAACGCACGCCGATCCTGATCGAAGAATTCCCGATCGCCAGCCTGCGCATCAACGAGTTGATGCCGCAGCTGAAGGCGGCGTGGCAAGCCAGCGCGGCCCTGAGCCACAAGCTGTTCCAGGTGGAGTTCCTGACCACCCTGGCCGGCGATGCGATGATCACGCTGTGCTATCACCGCCCGCTGGACGAGCACTGGCACGCGGCGGCGTCGAAACTGGCAGCCGACCTGAACGTCAGCATCATCGGCCGCTCCAAGGGCAAACGCGAAGTGATCGGCCTCGATTACGTGGTCGAGCAGATGGGCGTCGGCGGTCGCACCTTCAGCTATCGCCAGCCGGAAGGCGCGTTCACACAGCCCAACGGCACCGTGAATCAGAAGATGCTCAACTGGGCTTACGACTCACTCGGCGATCGCTCCGACGATTTGCTGGAGCTGTATTGCGGCAACGGCAACTTCACTTTGCCGCTCGCGACGCGCGTGCGCAAAGTGCTGGCCACCGAAATCAGCAAGGCGTCGGTCAACGCCGCGCTGAGCAATCTCAGCGAAAACGCTGTGGATAACGTCACCCTGGTGCGCTTGTCCGCCGAGGAGCTGACCGAAGCCCTGAACGAAGTTCGTCCGTTCCGTCGTCTGCACGGTATCGATTTGAAGAGCTACGAGTTCGGTAGCGTCTTCGTCGATCCGCCTCGCGCCGGCATGGATCCGGACACCTGCGAGCTGACCCGTCGCTTCGACAACATCCTCTACATCTCCTGCAACCCGGAAACCCTGGCGGCCAACATCGCCCAGTTGCACGACACCCACCGCATCACCCGATGCGCAATGTTCGATCAGTTCCCGTGGACCCACCACATGGAATCCGGGGTGTTGTTGACCCGTCGTTGATTGTCGTTGGCAGAAACAAATGAGCCGTCATCATGACGGCTTTTTTGTGCGTGCTTAAAGGGTGATATCTGTCTTGCGCGGACGCCCGCCCTTACGGCCATTCGCCCGCGCAGCTTCTGCTTTGGCGGCGCTGCTTTGGCGACCATTACGCGAGGCGATGACCGACGCGGCCATATCCATCAGCGGCTTGCTGGCCGAAACCATCCCGGCGATGGAGACCTGCAGATCCTTGCCCTCATGGCAAAGGGCTGTCCCGGAAAAGCCGACTTTCAGGTCTGCGAAATCCTCGACGTCGAAATCATCGAACTCCGGATAGTGCTGCACGGGCAACAGCACGCCACTGCCATCAATGAAATTGACCGCCAGGCACGGTTCCACAAAGGTCACCGAAGTCGCCCGCAGACCGCCTTTGTGGCGCACTTGGCCACGCTGGATGGCTTCATCCAGCACGGCTTCGGTTACGGGCCGATCCACCAACATTTTTGCTGTTATCGTTTTCATAGTTCGATCTCCACGCCCTCCGGAACGCCCATCAGCGCCAGTAGGGTCTTGTTCGTCTCGGGCTCATAGCAAGCCGAGCCAATCATGCAGGTCGTACTGGCGACCCTTTTTACCACCACGACTTCGCTGGTTTGCCAGTCCCATATCTGATGATCGAGGCAGACCGTGTGCAGCTTGTCCCACCAGATACACCGAGCGCGGCGCAAATGAGCGGATTGTCCGAGTGCGTGACGCAACCCTTCCAGCACCGCCACAGGTGGCCTGCGAGAATGAGGAACCACGTCCCACAGCTCGACACTGTTGTGCCAGAAGCTGAATTTAAAGCGCGCACTCCAGGTTCCGGCATCCACATGTGCATGCGGCGGGCAGTGCTCATCGCGCAACATGATCACCATTGAAAACCCTTTGTAGCTGAATAATCTCATGCTAACCCATCCGTTAGGTTAATGAGCCCGAAGACCCGACATTCCCTGGAAAATCCGATAACTGGCGCTGTGTTGAATCATCACTGCGACTTTTGAGACTAGCGCCAAGGCTCGGCTCGGGCCGGTAGATAACACCGCAAAATGGTAAGCAATCCTTTCCTCGCGCCTAAAAAAAAGCCGTCCCGAGGACGGCTGTCTTGGCTTGTCAGGAAATCAGTCCGACTGGTTTTTTCGATATTCGGTGGTGGTGATGCCCGCATACCCCCAGTTATCCGTGTCGACTTCCTCGATCACAATGTGGGTCAGCTCCGGAGGCTTACCAAGGACGCGCTTCAAGGTGTCGGTGATTTCAGCGATGACCTGGGCTTTCTGCTCCCGGGTCACACCATCGCGGGTAATACGTACGCTGACGAAAGGCATGCTGGTTCTCCTGCTTGGTGGTTAAGAAAGGCTTAGTGCTTGCCGCTGCTCATCACGAACTCACTGTATCTGTGTGCAGGCATCTGATAAATACGACTCACACACTTCATTTGATCCCCGGTGTAATCAATCATGCAGCGACAATTCGACGATCTTCAGCTGGGCAGCATCGAACTGTTTTGTCTGGCGGCCGAGGCTGGCAGCTTTACCGCCGCCGCGCTGGTGGCTGGCGTGACGCCCGCAGCCGTGAGCCGCTCGGTGTCGCGCATGGAGGAACGGCTGGGCGTGCGGTTATTCGCCCGCACCACCCGCAGCGTCAAACTGACCGACAGTGGTCGGCGGTATTACGAGGAATGTCGTCAGGCGCTGGCGCAACTGGTCGAGGCCCAGCGCGAGGTCATGGGTCAGCAGCAACAGCCTTCCGGCACCTTGCGCATCAGCATTCCCACCACCTATGCCCATCACCGGATTCTGCCGTTGTTGCCGGCTTTTCGGGCACGCTTTCCAGCGGTGAAGGTCGAGTCGCACATCAGCAATCGCAACATCGACTTCGTCGGTGAAGGCTATGACATGGCGATCCGCGTGCGAGCGATTCCGGATTCCGGCCTGATCGCCCGACAGTTGGAAGACGCCGCGCTGGTGATGATTGCCAGTCCTGACTACCTCAAGCACGCGGGCATTCCACAAACGCTGGATGATCTTAAACAGCACGAGTGCATCCAGTACGAATTGCCCAGCAGCGGTCGGCGAATTGCCTGGCTGTTCAACGACAATGGCGTGCACCGGGAGATTCTGGCCGAGGGCAATCTCAGTTGTTCCGACGACGTACTGGGCGGCGTGACCCTGGCCAAACACGGGGCGGGACTGTTTCAGACCTATCGCTTCATCGTCGAAAACGAACTGGCCGATGGCTCGCTGGTGGAAGTGCTCACGCCTTATGGCGGACGCTCGCGACCGTTCACCCTGCTCTACCCGCAAAGCCGCCATATGCCGCTGCGATTGAGGGCGTTTATCGATTTTCTGGTGGAGCATCTGCCCCGCTGAAAAGCCGCAACCGTCCGATCACCGCACACAATAACCCTGGGTTGCCGAACACGATCTTTTAAAATGAATCAGGCCTGCAGATACCGCAAAACCGACTCGCAAATCATCTCTCGATGACGCTGCTTGATGCTTTCGTCCGGCAAGTCGACCTGAAATATCTCACCGAAGGTATGGCGGTTCGACACGCGATAGAAGCAGAACGAGCTGATCAACAGATGCACATCCAGCGGTTCAAGCCCTGCACGAAACACACCGTCCTCAGCACCGCGACGCAAAATCTCGCCCAGTGAATCGAGGATGGTGTTGTTCATCGCCTTGATCGCATCGGAGCGCTTCACGTATTCAGCGTTGTGAATGTTCTCGATGCTGACGATACGCACAAAGTCGACGTTGCGATCATGGTGGTCGAAAGTGAATTCCACCAGCCGCCGAATCGCTTCCACCGGCGCCAGTTCGGCCAGGTGCAGACGGTTTTCGGTGCTGCGGATATCGCCGTAGAGTTTCTCCAGCACCTCGACGTAGAGCTGTTCCTTACTGCCGAAGTAGTAATAGATCATGCGCTTGGAGGTGTGGATACGCTCGGCGATCGCATCGACGCGAGCGCCGGAAAGCCCTTGCTGGACGAACTCGACAATCGCCTCTTGAAGGATATTCTCGCGGGTCTTTTCCGGGTTGTTCTTGCGACTCTTGCGCGGCTCGACAATCGGCTCGTCGGGCGCGGCGGAGAGTTCTGAAGATATCGTCATTGCGGGCTCACGGCCATCACTGCACAGGCTGGCGATTATGGGCCGCACCGCACAGTGAAGGAAGCCGCGCGGCAGCGGTTTGTACCCGTGCTTACGATTTTCCTACAACTTTGCCTGACGTACGGCGCCACGGGATTTGGCCATGGCCGCCAGCCGCACCGCGACCCGGCTCACTTCGGCAAAGATGTCGTCGCAATCGAAGGCGATGTGATGCACGCCAGAGCCGCGATAACTCGACAGTGCATGTGAGATTGCGGTGTTGCGGTTCTCGGAAATATTCAGCGGCAAGCGGATCGAACTGTCCCGGCTGCGCAGCGCCCGACTCTTTACCAGACCGTACGGGTCAGGCAGCACCACTTCATCGTCGGCCTCAAAATCCAATAGGCTTTTATAGAACAGCACCCAACTGTCGAGGCTGTCGGCCGGCAGCGCCATGGCCATGGCCATGTGGTCGATGCGCTTGAGGCCGCCACTGGCCACGGCGGCGGATTGTAGATTGAAGTCGGTGCCGTAGACATCGGCATCCTGGTCCACCAGATAAATCAGGCTGCCATTCGGCGCGCGCACCGCGGCGAGTTCCAGTTCAGTCGGGCCAACCAGCCCGCGATACGACTGGCCTTGTCAGCCATCCAGGTCGAGAGGCCGACCTGGCGGCACTCGACGCAAATCTGGATGACGAAGACCGAACGCTGATCGCCGGTTTGTCCAAACGCGAACGCCAGGTCAATCCAGACTTTGCGCCGGTGTGGGATGCGTTCGACCGGTGATTCCCTCGAAGCAGGCCGTCGCCTGCTCGATAAAAACCCGTCGCCTGAAGGAATTAGATGGGTTGTCCGTGTTCAATACGAGTCTGGAAGACTCCCGGCCACCCACCACAGGTTGCCGGGAAGGCTGCTGTGCGCAACAAAAGATGGACGACCGGACTGGCGCCGCTCCCACTCAGCAGCAACACTCATCCCCACGGACAATCAGAGGATTCCCACATGCTATGGAAAAAAGGCCGACGCAGCGACAACGTGGTCGATGCCCGTGGTGGTGGTGTCGGCGGTGGCGGGATGCGCTTCGGTGGCGGCAAGGGTCTGAGCCTGGCGGCGATTATATTGATCGTCGGGATCGGCTGGATGACCGGCCAGGACCCGCTGCAAATCCTCGGGCAACTGACAGGTCAGATGACCGAGCAATCGGCACCGACCACCTCAGAAACTCGCAAGGCGCCGCCGGCCACTGATGAAGGAGCCGAGTTCGTGCGCTCGATCCTCGGCGATACCGAAGACACCTGGGGTCAGATTTTCCAGCAGGCCGGTCGTCAATATAAGGAGCCTACCCTGGTGCTGTTCAGCAACCGCGTCAACTCGGCCTGTGGCCTGGCGACATCGGCGACCGGTCCGTTCTATTGCCCGGCGGACCAGAAGGTCTACTTGGACATGAGTTTCTTCCAGGAAATGTCCCAACGTTTTTCCGCCGCAGGCGACTTCGCTCAGGCCTACGTGATCGCTCACGAAATCGGACACCATGTGCAGACCTTGCTCGGTGTGTCGGCGAAAATTCAGACCGCCCGCCAACAGGGCCGGCAGATGGAGGGCGACAGTGGTTTGCTGGTACGACAGGAACTGCAGGCCGATTGCCTCGCCGGAGTCTGGGCCAACAATGCGCAGAAACGGCTGAACTGGCTGGAACCCGGTGACATCGAAGAAGCCTTGAACGCCGCCAATGCCATCGGCGATGACCGCTTGCAACAGCAAGGTCAGGGGCGCGTGGTCCCGGACTCATTTACTCATGGTACGTCGGCGCAAAGGGTGCGCTGGTTCAAAACCGGATTCGCGCAAGGCCAGGTCGGCCAGTGCGATACCTTTGCAGCGAAAAACCTATAAATGAATAAGTGGCTGTTAGCTCTACTGATCACCTGCGCAAGCGCCCAGGCTGCCGAGCATGCGGTCAAGGAGGTCAGCCCCGGACGCTTGCTGTTGACTTCAGGTGAAATCGCGGTGGGCATCGGCCCGGCGCCGACGAAAATCGAACGCGTGCTGATCATCATCCATGGTCGATTGCGCAATGCCGACACCTATCGCCAGAGCGCCGTGCACGCGGCCGAACAGGCTGGGCAAAGCGCGAGCACCTTGGTGCTCGCCCCGCAATTTCTCAATGAAACCGACATCGCGACCCATCCCGTGGCTGACAGCGTATTGCGCTGGCAGGGCAATGACTGGATGGCGGGCGGTTTATCCACCGCTCCGTTTTCCCTGAGTTCCTACGCGGCGCTCGACGAAATCATCGCCCGAATCGGCGATCGAAAACAGTTTCCGGACGTGAAGCAGATTGTCATTGCCGGTCACTCCGGCGGCGCTCAGGTGGTGCAGCGATACGCGTTGCTGGGCCACGATCAGCCAGCGCTCAAGGCGGCCAACATACAGGTGCGTTACGTCATTGCCAACCCGTCGTCTTATGCGTACTTCGATGAACGACGGCCAGTGGCGTTCAGCCACGCCGGTTGCCCGAATTTCAATCGCTGGAAATATGGACTGGCGGATTTACCCGCCTATGCCGAAGGGCAAACCGCCAAGCAGTTGAAGGAAAACTACGTCAAACGCGATGTCGTTTACCTACTCGGGCAGCAGGACAGCGACCCGAAGCAGCCGGCGCTGGATAAAAGCTGTGAGGCCCAAGCCCAGGGAGCCAATCGATTGGCTCGCGGGCGCAATTATTTTGCTTCTCTGAAGCGGCTGCATCCTCAAGGATTGAGTCAGCAGCTGATTGAAGTGCCTGGGGTCGGGCATGATGGGGATGGGATGTTTAACTCGCCGCAGGGGCAGAAGGCGTTGTTCGGTCAGTGAGTTGTTGAGGCGCCTGATCTGACGCCATCGCGAGCAGGCTCGCTCCCACTTATGACCGCATTCCAATGTGGGAGCGAGCCTGCTCGCGAAGGGTCCCTCAAGCCGACAACATTTCCCGCAACGCCACGCAATCGGCGGCATGCCAATCCGCCAACTCAGGCCAGGGATTATCCGGCAGGTTCACCAACACCGTCCGCGCCCCTGCCGCCCGACCGCAATCCAGATCAAAGCGGTAGTCACCGACCATCACCATCTCACTGGCCGGTACATGCCAGGCCTGGGCCAACTTCAGCAAACCACCGGGATGCGGTTTTGGCGGTGCTTCATCACGACCCAGCACATCCTCCACCGCGAAGCAGTCGGCCAGGCCGATCGCTTCCAGCGTGACGTGCGCCAGTTCGCGAGCATTGCGCGTGAGAATGCCCAGGCGATAACCGCGCCCGGCCAGCTCACGCACCAGTTCTACCGCGCCCGGTGCTGCTTTCGACCCCAGCGCCAGGTCCCGTTCGTGTTCCAGCAACCAAGCATGTTTGGCGGCGGCTTCATCGGCCGGCAGCGCGGCGAGGTGGGTCAGGATGTCGTCTTCGGCAGGAATCGCCAACGCCACGCGGATCGCCGCGAAGTCATGCACGGCCACCGTCAGGGTGCCGTCCATGTCGAACACCCAGTGCCGCACCTCGGCCAGGCTCATGCCCAATCCTTACGGTGGCGAATCAGGCCTTCCTGAGTGACCGACGCCACCAGTTGCCCGGCACGATTGAACACGCTGCCACGGGAGAAACCGCGCGAGTTGCCCGCCCAAGGACTGTCCATCGCATACAGCAACCAATCATCGGCACGTAGATCCTGATGGAACCACAGCGCGTGATCGAGGCTGGCGACCTGCATGTCTTTCTGCCAGACCGATTTGCCATGGGGCTGCATCGACGTGGTCAGCAGGCCGAAATCCGAGGCGTAGGCCAGCAGGTATTTATGCAGCGCCGGGGAGTCGGCCAAGGCACCGTCGGCGCGAAACCAGACGTACTTGATCGGATCGGACGGCTGCGGGTTGTAGGGATCTTTCTCGGTGATCGGGCGGAACTCGATCGGTTTCGGGCACAGCAGCTTTTCACGCATGTGCTCGGGAATCAGGTGTGCACGTTGCTGAGCAAGCTCCAGCTCTGACGGCAGGTTTTCCGGGCCAACTACGGTTGGCATCTCGGACTGATGCTGGAAGCCTTCTTCGTCGTACTGGAACGAAGCACTGCAGGTGAAAATCGGGTTGCCCTTCTGGATCGCCGTCACTCGACGCGTGCTGAAACTGCCGCCGTCGCGCACCCGATCAACCTGATAAACCACAGGCAACGCGGAATCGCCGGGACGCAGGAAATAACCGTGCATCGAATGCACATGGCGCGCTTCTTCGACCGTCTGACTGGCCGCCGACAGGGACTGACCGATCACCTGACCGCCGAACAGCTGACGAAAACCCAGGTCCTGGCTGCGGCCACGGAACAGGTTTTCTTCAATCGGTTCCAGGGTCAGCAGGTCAACCAGATCATCCAACACTTGGCTCATTCAGACTCTCCTCACACAACGCATGCCGCGCAGTCTTGGCTGCGACGGTCGATTCAATTTCTGGCCAGGGCCCATGGGAGCCATTGTAAACGTCCGTGCCGGCTTATCCATGCAAGGTTTGCAGCCATTGTTCACGGGTGATGCGGTACAGCGCATGGTGACGCAGGGGATGATCGGCCGCGAGCATCGGGTGGTCGAAATCATCGGCTGAATCATGGTGCATGCCGATTGCCTGCATGACTTTCTGCGACGGCGTGTTGGTTTCGGTGGTGAAGGACACGATCTCTTTCAGCGCCAACCGGTCAAACCCGCAGCGCAGAGCGGTCCACGCCGCTTCACTGGCGTAGCCAAGGCCCCAGTGCTCTCGGGCCAGACGCCAGCCGATTTCGGTGGACGGGGTAAAACGCGCGTCGAAGCCGACCTCTGCGAGCCCGGTAAAACCGATAAATGCCCCGGTGTCCTTGCGTTCCAGCGCCCAGAGACCGAAGCCATGCTCGGCAAAATGGCCACGAATCCGTCCGATCAGCGAGGCACTTTCCAGACGACTTAAAGGCGCCGGAAAATATCGCATCACCTGTGGATCGGCGCACATCGCCGCAAACTCCGGCAAATCCTCATCGCTCCACTGCCGCAACAGCAGTCGTGCGCTCTCGAGTTCCAGTATCGGTTCCATCATCTCCCCCCCTTTCCATGCCGCAAGTCTATAACGCTGGTAGGATCCTTCCTTCATTCCTACGTTAATTCGTCATGCCCCTGCCCCTGATCTACCACGAAGACTACAGTCCCGAGTTCCCGGCGGATCACCGCTTCCCCATGGACAAGTTTCGCCTGCTGCGCGATCACCTGGTGGACAGCGGACTGACCCGGGACGCTGACCTGCTGCGCCCCGACCTCTGCCCGCCAGAGATTCTCGCGCTCGCACATGACCCTGCGTATATCGAACGCTACATGGGCGGTGAGTTGTCCCGCGAAGACCAGCGGCGCCTCGGTCTACCCTGGAGCGAAGCGCTGGCCCGGCGCACAGTACGTGCGGTTGGCGGCTCGCTGCTGGCGGCCGAGCAGGCGCTGGAACATGGTTTGGCCTGTCACCTGGCCGGCGGCACCCATCACGCTCACTACGACCATCCTGCCGGGTTCTGCATCTTCAATGACCTGGCGGTGATCAGCCATTTCCTGCTGGAAAGCGGCCGTGTGAATCGGGTGCTGATCTTCGACTGCGATGTGCATCAAGGCGACGGGACCGCACGGATTCTGCACAACACTCCGGAAGCGGTGACCGTTTCCCTGCACTGCGAGAAGAACTTTCCTGCACGCAAAGCCGAAAGTGACTGGGACATTCCACTGCCCAAGGGCATGGGCGATGCCGACTACCTGAAGGTGGTGGACGATGCGCTGAATTATTTGCTGCCGCTCTATCAACCGGATCTGGTGCTGTACGACGCCGGCGTCGATGTGCATAAAGATGACGCGCTCGGCTACCTGAAGCTGACAGACGAAGGCGTCGCCGCTCGCGATGAAAGTGTGATGCGTCATTGCCTGGGGCGGGATATTCCGGTGGTCGGGGTGATCGGCGGCGGCTACAGCAAGGACCGCAAGGCGTTGGCGCGCCGTCATGGGATCCTGCACCGCAGTGCGCAAAGGGTCTGGCAGTCATCAGGTTGTCATTGAGGTGTGGGTCTTTACCCACAATGTCTGTGGAACTGCCTGTGGATAACCTGAGTGAAAGGTCCTACAGACCATGAGGGGCATAGGTTACAACTCGGTGGTTATTTTTTAACCACATTCAAAAGCATCAATCATCCCTGTGGGAGCGAGCCTGCTCCGGGCGGCGTTCCGACGATAGCGATTTAACAATCAACATTGATGTCGACTGACCCGCCGCTTTCGCGAGCAGGCTCGCTCCCACAGGGGACTGGGCTGGTAGAATGCCCGGCTTATTCCACCAAACCGCAGCGCACTCCATGACTCAGCCTTCGACAACTTCCTCTTCTCACGTTGCCATCATCGGCGGCGGCCCCGCCGGCTTGATGGCGGCCGAAGTGCTGAGCCAGGCGGGGATCAAGGTCGATCTGTACGACGGCATGCCTTCGGTGGGGCGAAAATTCCTGCTGGCCGGTGTGGGAGGCATGAACATCACCCATTCCGAAGCCTACCCGGCATTTCTCTCACGCTACGCCGAACGCGCGCCGCAGATTGCGCCGCTATTGCGGTCATTTGGCGCTGAGGCGCTGTGCCAATGGATTCATGACCTGGGCATCGAAACCTTTGTCGGCAGTTCCGGCCGAGTCTTTCCTACAGACATGAAAGCCGCCCCTCTGTTGCGCGCCTGGCTCAAACGTCTGCGAGACAGCGGCGTCGTTATCCACACCCGTCACCGCTGGCTCGGCTGGGATGACAGCGGTGGATTGCGTATCGACAGCCCCGAAGGCGAAAAAACCGTCAAGCCTGACGCAACCTTGCTGGCCCTGGGTGGCGGCAGCTGGTCGCGGCTCGGCTCGGACGGCGCCTGGATGCTGCCACTGGAACAACGCGGCGTAGGACTCGCGCCGCTGCAACCGAGTAATTGCGGCTTCGAGGTGCAGGCCTGGAGCGAGTTGATGGTCAGCAAATTCGCCGGCGCACCGCTGAAAAACATCGCCATTGGCCTCAATGACGACGTACCGCGGCTCGGGGAATGTGTGATCACGGCAACCGGGATTGAAGGCAGTTTGATCTACGCCTTGTCGGCGCCGATCCGCGAAGCCATCAATCAGCACGGCTCGGCGACCATTCACCTCGACCTGTTGCCGGGCAAGCCTGTGGATAAGGTTCAGGCTGCGCTGAGCAAACCGCGCGGTTCACGCTCGATGGCTAAACACCTGCACAGTCAGCTTGGGATCGATGGTGTGAAAGCGGCATTGCTGCGCGAACTCACTCCGGCCGAATGCTTCGCTGATCCGGCGCAGCTGGCCAAAGCGATCAAAGCGCTGCCACTGACACTGGTGAAAACCCGCCCACTGGACGAGGCCATCAGCACTGCGGGTGGCGTGATGTTCGAGTCGATGGATGAGCGTTTGATGCTCAAGCAACTGCCTGGCGTATTTTGCGCGGGGGAAATGCTGGATTGGGAAGCGCCGACGGGCGGCTATCTGCTGACGGCTTGTTTCGCCAGTGGGCGAGCGGCAGGGCTGGGGATGGTGGAGTGGTTGAAGCGAATGGCGTGATTTGTTGGCCACACGTACTTCTACAGCCTTCAAGATCCACCCCTCACCCTAACCCTCCCGAAACGTCGGACCGCCCCAGAGGGGCGAGGGGACTGACCGAGATGTACTTTCAAACTACATCGACCTGAAAGCTCGAGTCGAACTCACGTTTGAAGGCTAAGAAGATCGGCTCCCTTTCCCCCTCTCCCCATTGGGGAGAGGGCTGGGGTGAGGGGTGGTTCTAGAACCGATCACACCATCAAGGCTTCTTCTTACGCGGCCCGGTATTAAACACCGGCACCTTCCGCACAGGCTTGATCGAAGGCTCCGGCGCCGAAGCATCCCCACTCTCGACCCATTTACCCAGGTTGCGTTTACCGCCACCGGAAGTCTTCGGCTTCTTCGGTTTTTTCGGCTTTTTGACGACCTGACCGCTGGCATCGGTATCCGGCACCCGGTGCTCAGGTTCGAAGTCATGCTCCATCTGGCGAGGCAATGTCTGACGGGTCAACGTCTCGATGGCCGACAGCAGATTCACTTCATCAGCGCAGACCAGCGAAATCGCCTGCCCGGTTGCACCCGCACGACCGGTACGACCGATCCGGTGGATGTAGTCCTCCGCCACGATTGGCAGGTCGAAGTTGACCACCAATGGCAAATCTTCGATATCCAGACCACGGGCCGCAACGTCGGTGGCCACAAGAATCTGCACTTCACTGGCCTTGAAACGGTCCAGCGCACGCTGACGGGTTGCCTGAGGTTTGTCGCCGTGGATGCCGTCGGCATTGATGCCCAGGCCCTGAAGTTTTTCCACCAATGCGTCCACGCCGTTGCGGGTCTTGGCGAACACCAGCACCTGCTTCCACTTGCCCTTGCGCAGCAAGTGGATGAACAGCTCCGGCTTGCGCTTCTTATCCACCGTCACCACCCATTGCTTGACGGTGTTGGCAGCAACGTTGCGCGGGCTGACTTCGATGCTCAGTGGATCGTTGAGCATTTGTCCGGCCAGCAAGCGGATCGCGTCGGAGAAAGTCGCGGAGAACAGCAGCGTCTGACGTTGCTTGGGCAGCACGCGGTAGATATTCCCCAGTTCCTCGGAGAAACCCAGATCAAGCATGCGATCGGCTTCGTCCAGAATCAGGGTTTGCAGCTGATTGAACTTGAGGGCCTTCTGGCGATACAGGTCGAGCAAACGACCCGGCGTCGCCACCAGCACGTCAACACCTTTGCGCAGCTTCATCATTTGCGGGTTGATGCTGACGCCGCCGTACACCGCGTAAGTGCTCAACGGCAGGTTCTCGGCGTACTGACGCACGGCTTCGTGAACCTGTTCGGCCAATTCGCGGGTCGGCACCAGGATCAGTGCGCGCACCGAGTTAGACGCCACTTTCGGCCCTTCCATGGCCAGCAATTGCAGGAGCGGCAGCGCGAAGCCGGCGGTCTTGCCCGTCCCGGTCTGGGCGGCGGCCATCAGGTCGCGACCGGCCAGCACCGCCGGAATTGCTTGCGCCTGAACCGGCGTCGGGGTCTGGTAGCCGAGCGTCTCGAGAGAGCGCAGCAAGGGTTCGATCAGGCCAAGGGAGGCGAAAGTCATGGGATTACCGTAGGAAAATTCAGCGCGGGTGTGCAAAACGAGTGTGCAATGGCGCGCAGTTTACCCTAATTCATGCTCGATTCTGTCTGCACCACCGCAGCAGGTCGTTCCGGAGCCCGGCGCCACTGCGGCAAACCGATCAACACCACGGCGCTGATGATCACCAACATGGCCAGCGCTTCTTCGATACCGATGGTCTCGCCCACAAACACGATCCCCAGCAACACCGCCACGGCCGGGTTGACGTAGGCATAACTGGTGGCCGCCGCCGGCCGCACGTTTTTCAACAGATACATATAAGCGTTGAAGGCGATGATCGAGCCGAAGAAGGTCAGATAGGCCAGGGCCGCCCAACCTTCGATCGGCGGCATGGCCTCCAGTTGCTCACCGCTCAGTGCACTGCCGATCAACAGGACCACGCCGCCCACCAGCATTTCCACAGCGCTGGCCATCGCGCCCTGAGGCAGCGGCAAGTGTTTGCTCCACACCGAACCGAATGCCCAGGAAGCTGCCGCGAATATCAGCAACGCGGCACCCAACGGGCTCGATTGCAGGTTGGAACCGAGGTTGAGCATGGCAATGCCGATCAGCCCTAGCACAATCCCGGCCCATTCGAGACGGGTATTACGCGCGCCCCAGAAATATCCGCAGAGCAAGGTAAACAGCGGCACCGTCGCCACCGCCAACGCAGCCACACCCGAGGCGACACCCATGTGTTCGGCCACGCTCACCCCGCCGTTACCGCACGCCAGCAGCAAAATCCCGATGATCCCGGCGGCTTTCCACTGCGCCCAGGTCGGTGCCGGCGCCCCGCGCCAACGCAGAAACGCGTAAATCAACGTCCCGGCGATCACGAAGCGGATACCGGCGAGCAGCAACGGCGGCCAGTACTCCACGCCGATGCGAATCACCAGGTAAGTCGATCCCCAAATCACGTACAACGCGAAAAAGGCAGCGATCAACGGTAAGGGAAAACGACGTAAGCCAGGCATGGGGCAGCTCGTAGGCAAGACAAGTGAACAGCTATTCTAGAAAGGCCAGCGGCGTAAAATAAGTTACAAAACCTGTTTATACCGCGGGTACACTTTTCAAAACACGGAGATCACCGCTATAAACCGTGTTTTCGAAAGTCAGTCATTTTTCAGGAGTCCGACGATGGACAAATACGACCGCATGCTCCTCAGCGCCCTGTTGGAAAACGGTCGTGCGTCCTACGCCGACCTGGCGCGCAAGGTCAACCTGTCCGCCCCGGCCGTGGCCGAGCGCGTGGCCAAACTGGAAGCCTGCGGGGTGATCACGGGTTACCAGGCGAAAGTCGACATGGCCAAGCTTGGCTTGCCGATCCAGTGCGTGATCGAACTGCGGCTGAACCAGCACGGCAATCAGAAGGCTTACGACGACCTGATCAAAATCCCACAACTGACCGAATGCCACCGGGTGACGGGCGATCCGTGCGTGATCATGCAAGCGGCGGTGGGTTCGATGCCGGAGCTGGAAGAGCTGATCAACCGGATCGCCAAGTTCGGGTTCAGCAAGACATCGATCGTGCTGTCGAGCGCGATAGAGAAGCGCGTGCCGTTGGGGCAGCTGGAGGGGAATGGCAAATAGTTCTCCTGTAGGAGCTGAGCTTGCTCGCGATGGCGGCGTGTCAGTCACCATCAATGTTGACTGTTAAACCGTCATCGCGAGCAAGCTCAGCTCCTACAGGGGATTTGTGGTGGGTCTTAGAACCCGCGATAGCGTTTGAGATGTTCGCCTACTTTCGCCGCCGGCACTTTCTGCAAGCTGACCAGCAGATCATGGGACAACTCCCGGAACCCGTGCTTTTGCCGCAGTTCCTGGGCCAAATGCGCCGTCAGGTTGGCCGCCATCTCGGCATCGGCCATGGCCCGGTGAGCCTGACCGGTGTGAGGCAGGTTGGCGAATGTTGTGAGGGTGCCGAGCTTGTGGTTCGGCGCAGCGGGCATCAAACGGCGGGCGAGTAGCAGCGAGCAGGCAAAGTTCTGCAAGCGTGTGCGTTTGATCCGCCCCAACTCAAAGTCCCAGAACTTCTGGTCGAACGCGGCGTTGTGGGCCAGCAGCGGTGTGATGCCGACGAATTCGTTGACTTCGTTCATCACCTGCTCGGCCGATGGCGCGGTGCGCAGCATGGCGTTGCTGATGCCGGTGAGTTGTTCGATAAAGGCCGGGACGCGCACGCCGGCATTCATCAGGCTTTGGTAACGCTCGACAATGCGCCCCTGTTCAAGGATCACCACGGCAATTTCCGTGGCCCGGCAGCTGCTGCTCGGGGAGATCCCGGTGGTTTCAAAGTCGATGACTGCTATGCGTTCCAAACCTGTTTCAACTCCGTAAAAATCAATTCTTGAGCAGCAACGCGCCTTCGATCGGCACGTAGCGGCTGGCGGCGCGGATCAGCGAGTTGGCCGTCAGGCCCGGCACGCCGTAGGCCACGGCTTGCACCCCGTGCTTGGTGATGATGCGCTCCAGCAACATGTCGAAATCACCGTCACCGGAGGCCAACACCACTTCGTCGACATGATCGGCGGCGTCCATGATGTCGAGGGTGATGCCCACGTCCCAGTCGCCCTTGGCCGAGCCATCGCTGCGCTGGATGTAGGGCTTGAGCTTCACGACGAAGCCGAGGTTGCGCAGGATCTGCTGGAATTGCTGCTGTTTGCTGTCGCCGCGATCGATGGCGTAGGCATAGGCCTCGACGATATCGCCCTGCTTGCTGATATCAGCCCACAGCGCGGCATAGTTGAAGTGGCAACCATAGGCCTGACGCACGGTGTAATAGAGGTTCTGGACATCGGCGAACACTGCGATTTTTTTCACCGGTCATCCTCGTTGGCGCGCCGGAGCGCGGGCAGGATCAGGCACCAGGCCCGAAAAGTTGCCCAGTATGCCAGCCTGAAGGATTGTTCCGCGAATAATCGGTCCGAAGCGCCAGAGCGCTCCGGACGAATGGCGTATCAGACGAAGGAATCGTCGTCGCCGCCGAAGAACGATGAGCTGTCATCGCCGTAGTCGGCGTCGGTAAAACCGCCCTGGTCATTGGAGTTGTCAGCCACGCGCTGATCGTCGCCTCCGCCATTGCCACTGTCGCTCTGATCGGCGACTTGAGTTGGTTCTTCCTTGATGACTTCAGCCACTTCCGGCTGCTGATTGTGATGGAACAGGCTGCTGATGCCTTGCGCCAGCATCACGCCACCGGCCACACCGGCTGCGGTTTTCAGCGCACCACCGAGGAAACCGCTGCCGGCAGGCTGTTGCGCAGCGTAATTCTGCTGAGGAGGCGCTGAGCCGAAGTTCTGTTGTGGCGGCTGCGAGTTGAACAACGGCCGCGCCGGTTCACGCCAACCGCCACCGCTCGATGCGGGCGGGCTGTGGGTTGGAGCAGGCTGCGAATCACGGGAGCCGCCACCGAATATGCTCGATAGAAAACCGCCGCCGCTGGTTGCCGGAGCAGCCGGCTGAGCTTTGGCCTGTTGCAGTTCGGCCTGCAATTGCTGGACTTGCTGAGCGAGCTGCTTGTTCTGTTCGTCGAGGCTCTTGATGGCAACCTCTTGCACCAGAATCGCCTGGGTCATGAAATAACCTGCCGCTGGCTGGCGAGTCAGGTGTTCCTTGATCCGCGCCTCGGCCTGGGCGTCGCGCGGGGCTGAGTCCGTTTCGGCCTGTTGCAGCCGGGAAAACAGTCCATCGATCAGGGTTTGTTCTTCGCTGTTCATGGCGACCTCGTAGATTGCCGGGAATATCTGCCCTATCCACTGTGGATAAGGGACACCCCTCTAATGGAGGTTGATGCAGGATGTTTCAATGGTCTTTACCGAACGTTTACGTTTGCGCCCCAAAGCGCTTCATCGGTTAAAGTGTCCCACTGCTTCCAACCTGCGATACCGACTGATGAATTCGTTCGATGTACTGCGTGACTCTCTGTATTTCTTCAAACGCAATCTGGGCCAGATCGTTCGGCTGTGCCTGCCGCTGGTGATCTTCGAGGCGCTGTTGCAACTGGTGGTCGACCACTCCACCGAGCCGGACAGTTTTCCTGGTATCAGCGTGATGGTCGGCTTGCTGGTCTACCCGCTGTACACCGGCGCGCTGATCCTGTTTCTCGATGCCCGCAGCCGGGGTGAATCGCCGCGCAACCATGACCTGCTGTCGAGGGCTGCCTACCTGTGGCCGCGCTTCGCCCTGCTCACCGCGCTCAATACCTTGCTGATCCTGATCGGCCTGTCGCTGTATTTCCTGCCGGGCATCTGGCTGATGGTGACCCTGGCGTTTGGCGAGTACCTGCTGGTGCTGCGCGGTTTCGCACCGCTGGCGGCGATGAAGGAAAGCCTGCGCCTGACCCGCGGCAACTTCCTGCGCATTCTGGTGTGCATTCTCTGTGTGATGGGCCCGTTGTGGGTAATCAAGGGCGCGACCCTTGCGGTCTATCCCGAACCGCAGAACCCGGTGATTTCCCTGCTGATCGACAGCGCCCACAGCTTCCTGCAACTGTTCGTCAGCGTGGTGCTGTTCCGCTTGTTCATGCTGATCGACGATGTGCCCGAGAAAATTGACGGACCGCTCTGACCGCTCTACCCGTGGGCTTAAGCCCGTCTGTCGGTTATGCTCGGGGTCAACTTTTGTAACGCTATAAGCCGAGCCATGACCCGTCTACTGCGCTACACCCTGCTGGGCCTGTTGACCGTGACCGGCCTGATTGCCCTGATCTACAACCTGACCTGGCGCCCCGAAGCCAAGGAAGCCTTACCGGTCAGTTGCAACGCCCAGGCACCGACGCTGGTGCCCGGTCAGGCGCTGAAGGTGATGACCTGGAACGTCCAGTACCTGGCGGGAAAACGCTACGTGTTCTGGAATGACCTGGCGGGCGGCAATGACGAAAAACCTACGCCCGAAGACATGGCCTTCAGCCTCGATGAAGTGGCGCGGGTGATCCGCGACGAGCAACCGGACGTCGTGCTGTTGCAGGAGCTCGATGACGGCGCCAAGGCCAGCGATTACCAAAACCAGTTCAAGCTGCTTCAGGAGCGAGTCGCGGACTTGTATCCGTGCAGCGCTCACGCCTTCGACTGGAAAGCCGATTTCGTGCCTGAGCCGCACATCTTTGGCAGCGTCGGCCGGCAGCTGGTCACCCTCAGCCGCTACCAGATCGAACATGCCGAACGCCTGCAATTACCGGTCGGACCGGCCAATTTCATCTCCCGCCAGTTCAAACCGAAAAACGCCTTGTTGGTCACGTATCTGCCGTTGAGCGGCGGCGGTCAGATAGCGGTGCTCAACACCCATCTGGACCGCGTTACTTCGACAGGCGAAACGCTGCAATCTCAGGTGACAGCCTTGGTCAAAGTCCTCGACAAGTTCGAAAGCCGCGGCACGCCGTGGTTGATCGGAGGGGACTTCAACCTGTTGCCGCTAGGGCAATATCGCCGCCTGCCCGACCAGCAACGTACGCCCTACTCCGCCGACAGCGCGCTGCATGTGCTGTGGGACAAATACCCGATGATCCCGACCAACAATGAAGCCAGCGGCATCGACCGGGCGCAGTGGTTGACCCATTACCCGAACGATCCGGGCTTGAACGGCCCGGACCGGACTGTCGACTACCTGTTCTACAGTCCGCGGATCAAACGGGTCGAGGCGACGGTGAGACAGGACGACACCTTGCGGATCTCCGATCACTTGCCGGTGATCGCCCGTTTCCTGCTGCCGGCAGCACCTTAATCTCAGACCAGCGCATAACCTGTGGGAGCGAGCCTGCTCGCGAAGGTGTGTCAGTTGATATCAATGTTGCTGACACACCGCTTTCGCGAGCAGGCTCGCTCCCACAGGGATTTGTGGATGGCTGGCATTTCGGCTCAATGCTCCTCCTCCAGCTCATCGTGCAATAGCCCGAAGATCTTGCGTTTCATGTCGATGAACGAGCGCTCCATGACCATGTCCAGGGTCCGTGGGCGTTCGATCGGCACGTCCAGAATCTGCTTGATCCGACCCGGCCGCGCGCCCATCACGTAGACCCGGTCGCCCAGCAGAATCGCCTCGTCGATATCGTGGGTCACGAACAACACGGTCTTCTTGCTGTTGCCCCAGACCCGCAACAACAACTGCTGCATTTGCAGGCGCGTCTGGCTGTCGAGTGCACCGAAGGGCTCGTCCATCAGCAGGATTTGCGGATCGTTGGCCAGCGCCCGAGCAATGGCGACGCGCTGCATCATGCCGCCGGACAGCTGCTTGGCGTAGTTGTCGGAAAACCCGGTCAGGCCGACTTCATTGACGTAGTAATCGACGATCTCCTTGCGCTTGGCGGCTGCCATACCGCGACGCTTGAGGCCGAACTCGACGTTCTGCCGCACCGTCAGCCACGGGAACAGCGTGTAGCTCTGGAACACCATGCCGCGATCCGCACCCGGCCCTTGAACTTGCTGGCCACCGACGTAGATCTCGCCTTCCGTGGGCTCATTCAATCCGGCGGTGAGGTACAGCAGACTCGATTTGCCACAGCCCGAAGGCCCCACGAGTACGGCGAATTGCTGATCCGGCACTTCAAACGACACCTGATCCAGCGCGGTGAACACGCCACCGTCGGGCTTTTGATAGCGAAGGCTGACCTTGTCCACTTGCAGCCGTGGCGCGGCGTGTACCGGCGAGGCTTGTGGCGTGACGAAACGAGGGTTGACGGCGCTTACTGAGCCCATGCGGCGATCCTCAGACGGAGAAAACGGAACAGTTGATCGGTGACCAGGCCCAGCAGGCCGATGATCGCGATTGCCAGGAAAATCACATCCACCTGAAAGCCGCGCATGGCTTTGAGGCTCAAGTAACCCAGACCGCTGGAGGCCGCGACCAGCTCGGCGACCACCAGGTAAGTCCAGGCCCAGCCCATGGTCACGCGCAAGGTGTCGAGCACACCCGGCAACGACGCCGGGGCGATCACATGCAGTACCGCATCGCGGCGGTTCGAACCCAGCGTGTAAGAGGCGTTGATCAGGTCCTTGGAGATGCCTTTGGACACGTCCGCGATCATCACCAGTTGCTGGAAAAACACGCCGAAGATGATCACCGAAACCCGCTGCTCCAGACCGATGCCGATCCACAGAATGAACAGCGGCACGAACGAAGTTACCGGCAGGTAACGGATGAAATTCACCATCGGCTCAAGGAACGCCTGGACGATGCGAAAGCTGCCCATCAGCAACCCCAGCGGCACGGCCACCAGCGACGACACGATGAAGCCGACCATTACCACTTCGAGGCTGGCCCATACATGCAGGCCGAGCGTGCCGTCGCGGCTCAGGCGCACGGCGGCCTCGACCACCGCGCCCGGTGTCGGCAAGAACATGCCCGGCACCACGCCGCCATAAGACAACCCGGCCCACAGGCCGACCAACAACACCCAGGCCAGACCGCTCGCGCTCCAGATCACTGAAACCGGCAGGCCGGTCTTGGGCGTGATGCAGCGGCTCAGCCATGAATTGCGCTTGAACATGCAAACCTCCTAGAGCGGGCTGACGAAGCGGTTATCGATCAGGTCGTCATTACTGACGTTGTAGGGTTTGCCCTGCAATTCACTGGCGGTCTCGTTGGCCAGTTTGATCAGCCGTTCGCTGTCACCCGGTTTGCCCGGCGAGCCGAGGAGTTTTTCACTCATGGCCTGATCGTAGAAGCGCACGCCCTGCGCGGCAGCGGCCAGCTCCTTCGGATCGGCGAGGTAACCGCCGACGCCTTTGGCCATGATTTTGTAGGCTTCTTGCGGATGGTCCTTGGTGTACTGGACCGCCTTATACAGACCGGCCACCAACGCCTTGACGTCTTCCGGCTGTTTCTCGATGACCGTGCAGTTGAGCGCGACCACGTCGACAATCACTCCCGGCGTACTACTGCTGTCGATCAGCACCTTGCCTTGTTGCTTGCTGCGAACCATCGACAGGTGCGGTTCCCACGTCACGGCGGCAGGCACGCGACCGGCGATGAACGCGGTGGCGGCGTCGTCGGCAGTCATGTTCTGCACGGTGATGTCGCTCATTTTCATGCCGTGTTTTTTCAGCAAGTACGACAGCCAGAACTGCGAAGTCGAACCTTCGTTCACCGCCACGGCTTTGCCCTTCAGCTCTTGCAGACTCTTGACGTCCTTGCCGACCAAAACACCGTCGCCACCATGGCTGTCATCCAGTGCGGCTACAGCCTTGAAGCAGAATTGCGGACGGTACTTGAGCACCTCGTCGATGGTCGACGCCGAGCCCGACAACTCGCCCGAGGCTTGCGCGGCCATGTACATCGACGCCTCTTCGACGACGGGCAATTCGACGGTCAAACCGTTTTCCTTGAAGTAGCCCAGGTCCCGAGCCAGGTAGAGCGTGCCGTAACCGACCCACGTGGTGTGGCCGATAGAGAGGGTGCCGGCCTGAGCGCTGGTGGCGACCGTCGCGGCAATGGCGGTGACCGCCAGTGGATGTGCGAAGCGAGTAAGCAAGGACTTGATCATGGAGCACTCCCAAAGCTGTTGATTTAGTTTTGTCATGGGCAGTACGGCCAGCGGCCTTGGAGAAGTGCTGACACCTGAGGTCTCTGGTGGACCTTTCGGCGAGCAGCGTTTGGCTGACTGGCGAGGTCGATGTTGGACCAAGGCCGGGATTAGGAAAATTAGGAAATATGTCGAGGCGAGCGATGAAAAAACTGGGTAGCGTGCACTGCGAAAGGGCGCTGTGGGCGGGGATGCCCAAGGTGGGTGCAAAAGCCGGGAGAGGTGTGTTGGATGTGCCATAGCAATCGCGAGCAGGCTCGCTCCCACAGGGGATCTGTGTCGATCACAAATCCAATGTGGGAGCGAGCCTGCTCCGGGCGGCGTTCCGACGATAAGGTCCGAAGGGCCTTCCGGCAATGTCAGAGCCGGCCGTACTCCTGCGCCGTACGATCAACCGCTTTCAAGGTTTTGCCGACCAGTTCATCAACCTCTTCACGACTGGCAATCAACGCCGGCGCCATGATCATCCGCCCCAGCGTCGAACGAATAATCACTCCCTCTTCAAAGCCAATCGTGCGGCAACGCCAGGCAATGTCGTTCTCATTGGCAAAGCGCTTGCGACTGGTTTTATCCTCGGCCAATTGCAGCGCCGCCACCATGCCGACACCCTGAATATCGCCCACCAACGGGTGCTTGCCGAACACCTCGCGCAAGCACTGTTGCAGGTACGGCCCGATGTCATCCTTGACTCGCGTCACCACCCCTTCATCGCGCAATGCCGTGAGGTTGGCGATGGCCACCGCCGCCGCCACCGGGTGCCCGGAGTAGGTCAAGCCGTGGGCAAACACCCCGCCCTGCTCCACCAATACCTGAGCCATTTTCTTGGACAGAATCAATCCGCCCATGGGGATGTAACCCGAAGTCAAACCCTTGGCGATCGACAACGTGTCCGGCTCGAAACCGAAGTGCTCATGGGCGAACCATTCACCGGTGCGACCGAATCCGCCGATCACTTCGTCGGCGCACAACAGCACGTCGTACTTGCGGCAAATCCGCTGAATTTCCGGCCAGTAACTTTCTGGCGGAAAGATCATCCCGCCCGCACCCTGGAACGGTTCGGCGATAAACCCGGCGACCTTGTCCGCGCCCAGTTCGAGAATTTTCGCTTCCAGCTGCTGCGCCGCCCGCAGGCCAAATTCTGCCGGGGTCAGGTTGCCCTCGTGGGCGAAAAAGTACGGCTCATCGATGTGTTCGATGTCGGGAATCATACCGCCCATTTCGTGCATGAATTTCATGCCACCGAGCGCCGTCGCCGCCAGGGTCGAGCCGTGGTAACCGTTCCAGCGACCGATCATGACTTTCTTCTCGGGCTTGCCGAGGATCGTCCAGTAACGACGCACGGTGCGGATCAGCACCTCGTTGGCCTCGGAGCCGGAGTTGGTGTAGATCGCGTGGCTGTAGTGCCCCGGTAACAGGCTGAACAGCAGCTCCGAGAGCTCGATCACCTGCGGGTGGGTGGTGTGGAAAAACATGTTGTAGTACGGCAACTGCTCCAGTTGCCGGGACGCGGCGGCAGCCAGGTCCTTGCGCCCGTAACCGAGGTTGGTGCACCACAGCCCGGACATGCCGTCGAGGTAACGCCGACCATCGTTGTCCCACAGGTGCAGGCGCTCGCCACGGACCATCACCCGTGGTCCTTCATCGTTGAGCGCTTTTTGATCGACGAATGCGTGGATGTGGTGCGCAGCGTCGGCGGCCTGGTAGTCGCGGGTTTCACGTGGTGTGGTCATCGCCAGTTCTCCGTTTTGTTATTAGCGGCTGTTATGAGCGCAGCTGAAACCAGGTGGTCTTCAACTGGGTGTATTTATCGAATGAGTGCAGCGACAGGTCGCGGCCGAAACCGGATTGCTTGCCGCCGCCGAAAGGCACGGTCACGTCGAGCGCGTCGACACTGTTGACCGACACCGTGCCGGCTCGCAATTGCCGCGCCACACGGTGGGCGCGGTTGAGGTCGTCGGTCCACAGCGACGCGGCCAAACCGTAGACGCTGTCGTTGGCCAATTGCAAGGCGTGGGCCTCATCATCGAACGCCGTGACCGCCAACACCGGGCCGAACACTTCATCGCGAAACAGCGGCATGTCCGGGCTAACGCCGGTGAAAATCGTCGGCTGAATGAAGTTGTCGGAACCGTTGAAAATCGACTGTCGACCGCCACACAGTTTCGTCGCACCTTGGCGCTCGGCCTGCTGGATGAACTTCATGATGCGTGAGGTCTGGCGGCTGTCGACAATCGCCCCGGCGCGGCTCGACGGGTCCAGCGGATCACCCGGTTGCCAGCATTCGGCCTGCGCCTTGAGGCGCTCGACGAACTCGTCGTGGATCGAACGCTCCAGAAGCAACCGCGAGTTGGCCGAGCACACTTCACCCTGATTGAAGAAGATCCCGAACGCGGCTTTCTGCGCCGCCAGATCCAGATCCTGACAATCGGCGAACACCAGATTGGCGCTCTTGCCACCGCACTCCAGCCACACCTGTTTCAGGTTCGATTGCGCCGAGTACTGCATGAAGTATTTGCCGACTTCGGTGGAGCCGGTGAACACCAGGCAATCGACATCCGGGTGCAGACCGAGGGCTTTGCCGGTCTGCTCGCCGAGCCCCGGCAACACGTTCAGCACCCCTGCTGGCAGGCCGGCTTCCAGCGCCAGTTCGGCCAGACGCAGGGCGGAAAACGGTGACTGCTCGGCGGGTTTGAGGATCACCGAATTACCCGCCGCCAACGCGGGTGCGAGTTTCCACGCGGCCATGTCCAGCGGGAAATTCCATGGCACCACCGCAGCGACCACGCCCAGCGCTTCGCGGGTGATGGTCGCCAGTACGTTCTGCGCGCTGGGGGCGATCTGGTCGTAGAGTTTGTCGAGGCTTTCGGCGTACCAGCGAAACACCCCGGCGGCGCCCGGTACGTCGATGTTGTAGGCGTCCATCACCGGTTTGCCCATGTTCAACGAGTCGAGCAGCGCCAGTTCTTCGCGATGGGTCATGATCAGATCGGCCAGGCGCAACAGCACGTGCTTGCGCTCACTCGGCGAACGCGCCGACCAGGTTCCGGCCTCGAACACTTGCCGCGCATTGCGCACCGCGGCGTCCACGTCTTCATCGCCGCACGCGGCCACGTTGGCCAGGCACTGGCCGGTGGCGGGGTTGATCGCGGCGAAGGTCTGCCCGGACTGCGCCGCACGGGGTTTACCGCCGATCACGGCTTGATCGGGAAACTGCAGCGCAGCGGCTTTGTTTTGCCAGTCTGTAAGCTCGAACACGTTCAGATGCTCCATGGGCTTTTCTTGTGAATTGGATGGTGGCCCAGGCCTGTGTCCAGGAAAAATAGTAAAAATGTCTTCGCAGACCATGAAAAAACTGGGCAGCCGATCTCCCCGGTGGCGCGGTATGTGGTTATCGTTCAGGCATAACAACCCCGTCGTCAGAACGGATGCAGTCGGCGCGAAAATTGCCTGGATGTCGAAATCGTCCACCCCGAGGTTTGCCGTGGCTGCCTACAACCTGCGTCAATTGAAGTACTTCATCACCACCGTCGAATGCGGCAGCGTCGCCGAGGCCTCGCGCAAGCTGTACATCGCCCAGCCGGCGATCTCCACGGCGATCAAAGGCCTGGAAGACAGCTTCGGCGTGCAACTGCTGATCCGTCATCACGCCCAGGGCGTGTCCTTGACCCCCAGCGGCGCACGCTTCTACCGCAAGGCCCAGGAACTGCTGCGCATGGCCAAGGAGTTCGAACAGAACGCCCTCGCCGACAACGATGTGGTGGCCGGGCAAATCGATATCGGTTGCTTCGAAACGGTCGCGCCGCTGTACCTGCCGCAGTTGATTGCCGGGTTCTCGGCGCTGTATCCGGGGGTGAAAATCCGCATCCGCGACGGCGAACAGCAAGAGCTGGTGCAAGGCCTGACCTCGGGCACCTTCGACCTGGCGATCCTGTATGAACACGACCTCGACGCCACCATCCAGACCGAACCACTGATGCCGGCGCAACGGCCTTATGCGTTGCTGCCGGCGGATCATCGCTTTGCCCAACTCAAGCAAGTGTCGCTGCGTGATCTGTGCCTGGAGCCGATGATTTTGCTGGACGTGCAACCGAGCCGGACCTACTTCGTCAGCCTGTTCGAGGAGTTGGGACTGACGCCGAACATTGCCTTCAGCTCACCGTCGATCGAGATGGTCCGGGGCATGGTCGGGCAAGGGTTCGGCTTCTCGATCCTCGTCACCCGGCCGCATTCGGAGTGCACCTATGACGGCCAGAAAGTGGTGTGCGTGGACATCGTCGAAGACGTCACCGGATCAGGACTGGTGGCGGCGTGGCTCAAGCGCGGACAACTGACCAAACCGGCGCAGTTGTTTGCCGATTATTGTCGGGAGCAGTTGACCGCGAAGGCCGCCTCTTGAACATCTTCAGCTTTTACGAGGTTTGATTCGAGCGGTCGCCTCGGCCACCAGCGGATCATCCGGCCAGTAGTGCTTCGGATACCGCCCCTTCAAATCTTTCTTCACCTCGGCATACGTGCTGCGCCAGAAGTTCGCCAGGTCCTGGGTCACCTGCACTGGCCGTCGCGCCGGGGACAGCAAATGCAGTTTGACCACCTGCCGGCCACCGGCAATCCGCGGGGTTTCCGCCAGACCGAACAACTCCTGCAACCGCACCGCCAGAATCGGCGGCTGCTCGCTGTAGTCCAGACGAATCGATGATCCCGACGGCACGCTCAAATGATGCGGCGCCAGCTCATCGAGCCGTTGCGGCAGCGGCCACGGCAACAGGTTATGGACGATGCTCGACAGGTCCAGATTGGCGAAGTGACTAAGGCGCGAGACTTTGCCCAGATACGGCATCAGCCAATGTTCGAGGCTTTTGAGCAAAGCAGCGTCGCTGACATCTGGCCATTCGCTCTGCTCCTTACTGCCGAGATCCAGCTGCCGCAACAACGCAACCCGCGCCTGCCACTGACGCAGCTCCGGAGTCCACGGCAACAGCTCCAGACCTTTGCGCCGCACCAGATTCACCAACGCCTGACTGCGGGCGGTCTCATCGAGTCCGGTCAACGGCTCGCGGCTGAGGATCAATTCGCCAACCTTGCGCTGCCGCTCGGCGCGCAACACGCCTTCGCGCTCGTCCCAATCCAGTTGATCGACGCAGCGCACCTGTTCGGCCAGCACTGAATCGAACAGCGCCGGATCGAAATCCGCCGCCAGATAAATGCGCTCTTCACGCTGGCCCTGACGACTGCCGAGATCGGCGATCACCAGCCACGGTTGCTTCATCAAACTGTCGGCTTCGGCGAACAGCGCTGCGCGACCGTTAGCCAGGCGATACTCCGCGCCACCGGCCCGTCGCTGTTGGGCAACGCGGTCGGGATAGGCCAACGCCAACAGCGCGCCGAGCCAGCGCGGATGATCCGGATCGCTGACCGGTTCCGACGCCTTGTTCCGCAGATAACCGCGATACTGCCGCGCCAGTTGCCGAGCACGTTGCACGCCACCCTGAGCGCCGCGAGCAGCACGTTCTTCGCCGGACAACAGCACCAACCGACTGTGCAAATCAGCCCCGGCACCGCGCAAAATATCTCGCTCGCCGAGCAAGGCCGCGACATCGCAGGCCATGTCGGCCAAACCGAGCGCCTGACCGCGCAACAGCAAATGTGCGATGCGCGGATGGGCCGGCAGTTCGGCCATCGCCTGACCGTGTCGGGTCAGCGCTTCGCCGTCCAATGCGCCCAGGCGATCAAGCAAGTCCTGAGCCTGTGCATAAGCGGCCGCGGGCGGTACGTCGAGCCACACCAATTGCTCCGGTGTCACGCCCCAGCGACCAAGCTGCAACGCTAATCCGGCAAGATCCGCCGAGAGAATTTCCGCGCTGGCGTAGGCCGCCAGTTGTTCATGCTGATCTTGCGACCACAAGCGATAACACACGCCCGGTTCCAACCGCCCTGCCCGGCCGGCGCGCTGAGTCGCGCTGGCTTTGGAAATACGCTGAGTATCGAGGCGGGCCATGCCACTGCCCGGATCGAAACGCGGCACTCGCGCCAACCCGGCATCGATCACCACGCGCACGCCGTCGATGGTCAGGCTGGTCTCGGCGATGTTGGTCGCCAGCACCACTTTGCGTTTGCCGGCGGGGGCCGGATCGATTGCGGCGCGTTGGGCGGCGAGGTCCAGTTCACCGTGCAACGGGCAGAGCAAAACCTGTGTGCTATCGCCCAGTGCATCGGCGAGTTGCTGATGCACCCGACGGATTTCCGCTTGCCCCGGCAGGAACACCAGCACGCTGCCGGTTTCATCATTCAAGGCTTCGAGAATGGTCTGCACCAGACGCGGCTCGATGAATTCACCCGGTTGAAACGGTCGGCCCCAGCGCATCGCCACCGGGTACATGCGGCCTTCGCTGCGCAGGATCGGCGCGTCATCGAGCAACCCGGCCAGGCGTTCGCCTTCCAGCGTGGCCGACATCAGCAGGATTTTCAGCGGTTGATCGTCACGAAACAGCTCGCGGCCATTCAGGCTCAAGGCCAGCGCCAGATCGGCATCGAGACTGCGCTCGTGGAATTCGTCGAAGATCAGCAAACCCACGCCTTCGAGCGCCGGGTCGTCCTGCAAGCGTCGGGTCAGAATCCCTTCGGTGACCACTTCGATACGGGTTTTGGGGCCTACTTTGCTGTCGAGACGAATGCGATAGCCGACGGTTTCGCCGACCTTCTCGCCCAGCTCACTGGCCAGACGTTCCGCTGCTGCCCGAGCGGCCAAGCGGCGCGGTTCGAGCATGAGAAGGGTCTGCCCGGCCAACCAGGGCTCGTTGAGCAAGGCCAGCGGCACGCGGGTGGTTTTACCGGCACCGGGCGGTGCTTCGAGCACGGCTTCGTGGCGTGTAGCCAAGGCTTCACGCAGGGCGGGTAAAACTTCATCAATCGGCAAAGAAATCATGCTGGCTCCAAAACAGAGCGGCGAGTATAACGGCGAACTGCTCGGCGTTAATGACGGTCCTAATTCATACAGGCGTCCTTTCGTTTTGAAATTACCCAGGAGATTTCATATGCGTGTTCCCTTTCGCTTGATTGGCGGTGTATTGGTCGCGACGTTGCTGACCCAGGTGACCGCTTGCGGATCGATTTTCTACCCTGACCGTCGCGGTCAGATCGACGGCAAGATCGACCCGGCCATCGCCGCGCTCGATGCCGTGGGCCTGCTGTTCTACATCATTCCCGGCCTGATCGCGTTTGCCGTGGACTTCGCCACTGGCGCGATTTACTACGCGCCCGGCGAGACCGCACAGGTGGCCCCGGAAAAACTCAAGGAAGCCATCGGCGCCGACGGCAAGGTCGATAACCACAAGCTGCAGACTATTCTCGAAACCGAACTGGGCCGCAGCTTCCCGCTGGATGACCCGCGTCTGATCCAGCACAAGGGCAGCGCCCAGCAACTGGCCATGTTCGGCCTGCAACCTGCCGCGTAACCCGTGCATAAGAAGGAACGACAGCACCTATGATCTCCAGCTCCGAACATGCCCGTCTGCTGCGGCTGGCGACCCGTGCCTCGGTGGCGGTGGCGTGTACGCTGATCGTCGCCAAAGCCATCGCCTGGTGGTTGAGCGGTTCGGTGAGCATGCTCGCCGGGCTGACCGACTCAGCCCTCGACGGCGTCACGTCGCTGCTCAACCTGCTCGCGGTGCATTACGCCTTGCGCCCGGCCGACGATGATCATCGGTACGGGCACGGCAAGGCCGAGTCGCTGGCGGGCATGGCTCAGGCGTTGTTCATTGGTGGCAGTGCGGTGCTGATTGCCTTGCAGGCGATCGATCGACTGAAACACCCGGAACCGGTGGGGGCGCCATGGATCAGTATCGGTGTGATCGTGTTTTCCCTGGTGCTGACGCTGGCCCTGCTGATGTTGCAACATCGGGTCGTCAAGGCAACCGGCTCCAATGCGGTGCGCGCCGACTCTCTGCATTACCGCTCGGACATGTTGCTCAACGGCAGCATTCTGGTGGCGCTGGTGCTGGCCGGGTTTGGCTGGCATCAGGTCGACCCTTGGTTTGGATTGGCGATCGCCGTCTACATTCTCTGGAGCGCGATTCAGATCGGCCGCGAAAGTTTTACCGTGCTGATGGATGAGGAACTGCCGTCGGACGTCAGCCAGCACATGCTCGAACTGGCCTGCAGCGTACCGGGAGTATTGGGGGCGCACGACCTGCGTACGCGGGTTTCCGGCAACCAGTGGTTCGTGCAGTTGCACCTGGAATTGCCGGGGGATTTGACCCTGTCAGTCGCTCACGGCATCAGCGACCAAGCCGCCGATGCCATTCATGCCGCCTACCCGCGAGCCGAAGTACTGGTGCACGCCGACCCGCAGGAAGTGGTACTGGCTGGCAGGACTCAGAAAGAAACCTGATAGCCGCGACTGCTCAGGCAGTTGCCCTGGGCCTGACGGTAGGCTTGCACCACCGACGGGGCTGGCTGGTAGGTGGCCGTTCGCGGATCGAAGCCACTCTGCTGCACCGCGTATTGATAGCACTCGTAACCGTCCTGGTTGACCTGCTCTGGCGACTGACCGTTGGCCGGATACGCCACCACGTCATAACCATTGCTGACCGGTTGCGGCTGCGGTTGTACGGGCGGCTCGACCACGACGTAATCCTGAGTGCTTTCCTGATAGGCGTAATAAGAGCCGGCCGCCAGGAACAGCAGCGCACCGCCGATCCACACTTCACGCGCGTAATCAGGCAAGTAGCTGACGCGAATCCCGCGTGGCGGCTGCACCACAACATAACGCGGGCCGAGCGGGCGATACCAGTAGCCGCCGGAGTAGAAGTAATCCTGACCGCGATACGGCACTCGGTAATCACGGTCCGGGAAGCGGTCGATCACATGACCGGGACGGTACTGCGGGCCAGGTCCCCAGCCATTGCCATGCCCATCCGGGCGACCGGCCCAGCGATGGTCATCGGGACGCGGACCGTTGTTCTGCCAGTGCTGGCTGTTATCGTAGCGCCGCGGCACGTCCTGGTAGTAACCACGCTGCGGCTGCTGGGTCTGGCGCACGGTGTCGGGCCGGCCCTGAATCGGCAGGTCGTTGGCCGGTAGCTGCGGCGGTGGTGGAGGTGGTCGAACCGGATTGTTGTAATCGTGCTGCGGCCGGGGCTGGTTACTGCCGTCTTGGCCCTGATTGTTTCCCTGATGGCCATCCGAGCCGCGTTGCCCGCTATCAGGGCCACGGTTTTGCGGCTCATCGGCCAGCGATTGCGCAGTGACACTTACACACAGCAAACCAACACCGGCCAAACGCCAGATGCGCGACTTCATGCTTTTCCTCACTGCGGGTTAGGGCCTGTACGTAAGACTGGGAAAGCACCGGCCGGTTCTGCAACAGGTTATCAGTCGCGTAACCTATTTATTGAGCGCCGTCGTCAAATTCCGGGCAAAAGAAAAGGGAGACCCGTCGGCCTCCCTTTAGAGAACTTCGTCCGTGCTCGACGCTTATGACGTCGGCTCACCTCACGCCGTCTTCTGGACAGTGTGTAGCTCGGGGGCCGGCTCATCCCCGGTGGGGGTGGCGACCGCAGCTGGCCTGATTGGGCGAGCCGCACTGGACTGTTTGTCCGAGCAGTGATTCTGGTGATAAGAATAGGCTCGCGGCGCCGGCAGAGGATTGCGAAGATTGCTCAAATAAACATCACTTGCGCAATTTTTAACCCTGGATAGATAATCCACCGCAATAGTTATGACAAAGGCCTGATTGATGAGCAAACTCGACCGATACGACCTGAGCATTTTGGCGGAATTGCAGCGCGACGCGCGCATCTCCAATCAGGAACTGGCCGAACGCATCGGCCTGTCCCCATCGCCATGCTCACGACGGGTCAAGCAGCTGGAAGACGACGGTTACATCTCCCGTCAGGTGGCCCTGCTGGACCGCAAGATGCTCGGCCTGAGCCTTACGGCTTACGTGTTGATCGGCATGGACCGCCATACACCGGAGCGGTTCGAGAACTTCGAAGCGGCGATTCGTACGTTGCCGCAGGTGCTGGAGTGCAGTTTGGTGACCGGGATGGATGCCGACTATCAGCTCAAGGTCGTCGTGCCGGACATGGACCATTATCAAAAATTGCTGCTGGGACACCTCACTCGGATTGAAGGGGTGACGAGTGTGCGGTCGAGTTTTGTGCTTAATCAGGTGCTCAACAGTACCGAGTTGCCGCTGACTCATCTGCGTGGCTGAGGACGTCATCGTCGGAACGCCCGCCGATGGGGCCGACACAGACGACGAATGACTGCGGCATGGTGCCGCAGGTCAATGCCCCGCCAATTCCCCATGTCGTATACTCCAGCGCCTTTTAGCCCCGCCCGCGCTGGAGATGTTCGATGGATCCTGCAGTATTCGAAGAGTGGATGATGACCGGACTGGTCAGCATTCTGATCATTTTCATGGGTTTCATCGTTTGGGACCTGGCGAAGAAGTCCAAGGCCGGGCGCTTTGGCTCGTTCATTCTGTTTTCCGTACTCGGCCTGGGCGTCGCCGCGTTCGTGATCAAAAGCGTGGTGATCGGCCTGATCGAATCCGGCTCGTTATAAACGTGCCGGCACTTCCTTCCACTGGCCCTGATCAAGTCCTTCTATGGTCCAGTCGCCAATTCTGACCCGCACCAGACGCAACGTCGGCAAGCCGACCGCTGCGGTCATGCGCCGCACCTGACGGTTACGACCTTCGCGAATCACCAGCTCCAGCCAGCTGGTCGGCACGCTTTTGCGAAACCGCACCGGCGGATTGCGTGGCCACAGCTCGGGCTCTTCCAACTGTCGCGCCTCGGCTGGCAAGGTCATACCGTCATTCAGCTCGACGCCATCGCGCAAACGCTGCAATTGCTCGGCACTCGGCTCGCCTTCCACCTGCACCCAATAGGTCTTCGCCAGTTTGTGTTTCGGGTCGGCGATCCGCGCCTGAAGCTGGCCATCATTGGTCAGCAGCAGCAAACCTTCACTGTCGCGGTCCAGTCGTCCTGCCGGGTAAATCCCGGGAATCTCGATGAAATCCTTGAGCGTCGCCCGCCCTTCGCCGTCGCTGAATTGCGTCAGCACATCGAACGGTTTGTTGAACAGAATCAGCTTCGGCTCGGCCGGCGGCGCTTTGGCAACACGGCGCGGGGCTGAGGACGATGGCACAGGTTTCACGCCAGGGCGGCGGGAAACGGGACGTTGAGGACGGGACATGGGAAAAGGAACATCTAACGGTCAGGGCTGCTAATGCTAGTGCCCTGACCGCAAAATGACCATGAGAACAATCAGCGGAACGGCGGCTCGTCGAAGCTGCGCAGTTTGCGCGAGTGCAGCGAGTTGAGTTCAGTACGCAACAGATCCACCGCCTCGATACCGATCTTCAAGTGCTGGCTGACCGCACGCTCATAGAAGGCGTTGGCCGAACCTGGCAGCTTGATTTCGCTGTGCAACGGTTTGTCCGAAACACAGAGCAACGTGCCGTACGGAACCCGCAAGCGATAACCTTGCGCCGCGATAGTGCCGCTTTCCATGTCCACCGCCACGGCGCGAGACAGGTTGATCAGCGGACGCTCCTGAGCCCAGCGCAATTCCCAGTTACGGTCGTCGTAGGTCAGTACGGTGCCGGTGCGCAGACGTTTTTTCAGCTCGTCGCCCTTCTCACCGGTAATGTTGGCCGCCGCTTGCTGCAACGCCATTTGCACTTCGGCCAGGGCCGGAATCGGAATATTCGGCGGCACGACCCGATCGAGAATCCCGTCGCGGCGCATGTAAGCATGCGCCAGCACGTAATCGCCAATCGTCTGCGACTGACGCAAACCGCCACAGTGGCCGATCATCAGCCAGCAATGCGGACGCAGCACCGCTAGGTGGTCAGTGATGTTCTTGGCGTTGGACGGGCCGACGCCGATGTTGACCAGGGTCACGCCATGGCCGTCGGTGGCGATCAGGTGATAGGCCGGCATCTGATAGCGGTGCCAAACCACACCGGCGGCAATCGCCGAGGCTTCGCCGTGGTCCATGCTCTTTTCGATGATCACATTGCCCGGCAAGACCATGCGCACGAAACGCGGATCGCTGCGCAACTGTTCCAGGCCATGGACGATGAACTGGTCGACATAACGGTGATAGTTGGTCAGCAGAATCCATGGCTGCACATGACGCCAGTCGCTGCCGGTGTAATGCACCAGACGGCGCAGGGAGAAATCCACCCGGGCGGCGTCGAACAAGGCCAACGGCAGCGGGTCGGTGTTTTCCCAATCGTACAAACCGTCGGCGATGCCATCGGTCGCGGCCGACAGGTCGGTACTCGGGAACACCCGCGCCAGCGTCGCTGCGGTGACGCCGGAGCCGGCCAGTTCATCGCCCTGCTCAACCACGTACGGATAAGGAATGTTTTGCTGGCTGATACCGACTTCCACCGTCACGGTGAAGTCGTGCATCAACGGCACCAGCTGTTCCAGCAGGTACTTACGGAACGCCGCTGGATGGGTGACGGTGACGCTGTAGGTCCCCGGCAATTGAACCTTGGCATAGGCGCGCGTGGTCTGTGGGACTTCGCCCTGGCAAAGGTAGGTCAGACGCAGCTCGGGATAACGAAACATCGCACGCTGTTCGGCGTCCGGCTCGACACGATCCTTGAGGTAACGCTTGAGCGCCTGGTTCAGCGCGGTGGTTGCACGATTGTGCAAGAGCGCAAGCCGGTCCACGGCTTGCTCGGCGGTTTGAACGACAATAAAAGCTTCGGTCACGATCAGCATCCTGTGTTCTGACTTGCAGGCCTTCATCTTGCCTGCAAGTCAGCGCGATCAGAAGCCCTGTGGGGTCGACCGGGCGACAATCGCTTCCACATCCAGCCCACGTGGCAACGCGCCATACACCCGACCGGCCGAACCGAGGCGGCTGGCGATGAAGGCATCACTGACGGCGCAGTTGCCGGCCTCCAGCAACAGCTTGGCCTGAAGGCCCAAGGCAATGTCTTCGGTGAGCTGACGGGCCCGGTATTGAATGTCGCTGGTGTCCTTGAAGGCCGCCTTCAATTGGCTGATGTGTGCGGCCAGGCGTTTGTCGCCATGACCATCGCCCAATTCGCTGAACAGTACGTCTAGCACACCCGGCTCCTTCGACAACGCTCGCAACACATCAAGGCATTGCACGTTGCCGGAACCTTCCCACGTCGAATTGACCGGTGCCTCACGGTACAACCGCGGCAGGATGCTGTCTTCGACATAACCAGCGCCGCCCATGCATTCGGCAGCCTCGTTGATCATCCCGGGCGCGCGTTTGCAGATCCAGTACTTGCCCACCGCTGTGACCAGCCGAGCGAATTTGGCTTCATGCTCGTCATCCAGATGATCCAGCGCCTGGCCCATGCGCAGGCTCAAGGCCAGGGCGGCTTCGCTTTCCAGGGCCAGGTCGGCCAGTACGTTCTGCATCAAGGGTTGCTCGCTGAGCAATTTGCCGCCGACGCTGCGGTGAGCGCAGTGGTGGCTAGCCTGGGTCAGGGCCTGGCGCATCAGCGAACTGGAACCGACCATGCAATCGAAGCGGGTCATGGCGACCATTTCGATGATGGTCGGAACGCCGCGCCCCTCCTCGCCGACCATCCACGCCAGCGCACCACGGAACTCCACTTCGCTGGAAGCGTTGGAGCAATTGCCGAGTTTGTTCTTCAGGCGCTGTATGTAGAACTGATTGCGCGTGTCGTCCGGGCGATGGCGCGGCAGCAGGAAACAGGTCAAACCCTTGTCAGTCTGGGCCAGGGTCAGGAAGGCATCGCACATCGGTGCCGAACAGAACCACTTGTGGCCCACCAGTTCATACGCTTGGCCGGGACCACTGGCGCCGACCGGAAAAGCCTTGGTGGTGTTGGCCCGCACGTCGGTGCCGCCCTGTTTCTCGGTCATGGCCATGCCGATGGTGACCCCGGCCTTGTGGGCCATGCCGACGTTGCGCGGGTCGTATTCGGTAGAGAGGATTTTCGGCAGCCATTGCTCTGCCAGATCCGCTTGCAGGCGCATCGCCGGGACGCTGGCGAAGGTCATGGTCAGCGGGCAACCACTACCGGCTTCGGCCTGGCTGTGCAGGTAGGTCATGGCGGCGCGGGCGACGTGGGCGCCGGACTGCGGATGCGCCCAGGGCAACGACGTCAAACCGTGCTCGATCGCCGTGCGCATCAGTTCGTGATAGGCCGGGTGAAATTCCACCAGGTCGATGCGATGGCCATAACGGTCATGACTGCTAAAAACCGGCTTGTTCTGATTGGCCAGGAACCCCGCTTCCATCAGCGTCCCGCCGGCCAGTGCGCCGTAAGCGTCGATCCGCGACTCGGCCCACCCGGCTCCGAAACGCCGCGACCACTCCTGCAACGGCAGGTCGATGCGATACAGGTTGGCGCCGTCCAGCGACGGTGGCTGGTTGGTGACTTCGTGGGTTTCGGCGAACTGATGCAGGTTCATGACGGGGCTCCTTTGGTCAGCCAAGGGACTTCAGTTAAGCACCGCACCCCAGCCGAAAAAAGTGTCATATCTGCCTAACTGTCGGCGCTTTCGCCTTGCTTTGGACACAACACCCGGCGATAGAGCGCTGCCTGCAGGTCCTCGAATTTCACCGGTTTGTTCAGGTAATCGATCAATGCACCGGTTGGGCAGCGTTCCCGATCAACGCTCAAGGCAATCACGAATACCGGCAGTTCGGTGCAGCCCGGCAACGCACGGATCTGGCAACAGAGGGACGCGCCACCCAGAGATGGAAGCTGGCAATCGAGCAATACCGCATCGAAGGTTTCGCGCTGCAAGTGATCGAGCGCGGCAGCCCCGTTGTCGACGGTGCGCACCCGGAACCCAAGCTTGAGCAACATACCGCGCATCACCAACTGATTGATGCTGTTGTCATCGACCAGCAGGACGGTGCAGTCCTGAGGCAGCCGCAGGCGAGGAAATTCCCGGGTCATCAAGGGCACTGACGGCCGCTCCACCACGGGCAGTTCGAACTCGACGTCGAGCTGGAAGCGGCTGCCACGACCAGGCTCGGAGCGGTGGGTCAGTTTTCCACCGAGCAGTTCGACCAGTTGCCGACAGATCGCCAGGCCAACGCCCAGACCGCCGTATTCACGGGTCATCGAGCCATCAAGCTGGAAGAACCGCTGATACAGGGTCGCCTCCCCCAGATCGGTGAAGCCGATGCCGGTGTCGATCACCGCAAAGGACAGGGCCAGTCGGTCGGGCGCCACGGGGTTACCCGTCACCCGCAGCGCCAGTCCGCCAATCCTAGTGAACTTGATCGCGTTATCCAGCAGGCATTCCAGGCATTGCGCCAACTTGGCGCTGTCTCCGTGCAAGCGATCCCGCAGCCCCGGCGTGACCTCGACTTTGAAGTCCAGCGACTTGCTCAACGCGTTGCCCTCGAACTGCAGGCGCAAGGCCTCGACCACGCCGCGCAAACTGAAAACGGCCGGATAGGTCTTGAGTTTGCCGGCCTGCAACTCGGTCAGGGTGAGGATGCCGTTGACCATGCGCATCATGTCTCGCGCGGAACCAGCGGCCGTTTGCTGATATTGCTCCAGCTCCGGGTCCATCTCGACGGTCTGCATCAGCTCCAGCGAGCCGATCACACCGTTCATGGGCGTGCGCAGTTCGTGGGTCAGGGTGGCGAGGAATTCGTCCTTGAGCTTGTTACTGTGAGCCAGTTGCTGGTTCAGCACTTCAAGCGTTTGACCGGCATCGAACAGGGTCTGCGCCTGATGCTCGCGCATGGCGTTGATGCGATCGGCCAACGCCAGGGACAGCAGTGCCACCTCTATCGCCGAGCCAATCTGGCTGGAATACATGGTCAGGAACACGTTTGGCAGGTAACCCAGCACCATCAGGGTGTTGACGATGCCGCCGAGTAAAAACGCCGACCAGGCAATGATGAAATAACGCGCCACTCGCAGGCCACGTAGCCAGGCGAAAATCCCTGCGGCAAAAATCACCACGGTGAAGGTCAGTGCCAGCGCCGTCGCCAGGCGCAGGGCCAGGGCGTAACTGGTCATCAACGACAACCCGACCACCACCGCGCTAAACACAATCAACGCCAGCAGCAAGCGGTCGAGCCAACGACTGTGGGTCGCCGTCTGCAAGAAGCTGCGCGCGAACTGGCTGCCGAACAGGCCTGAGCAACCGATGAAAAACGGCGTCGCGGCGTTGGCCCACCAGGGACTGTTCGGCCAGAAATACTCCACGGCCGCGCCGTTCACTGACAACTGATACAAGCCGAACGAGGCGATATAGAAGATGTAATAGAGGTAGCTGGTATCGCGCACGCTGAGATAGATGAACAGGTTGTACACCAGCATTCCAAGCAAAACGCCGTAAATCAGCCCCAGCACATACAGTCGGAACGGTTGCTCTTCCAGGTAGGCAGTGCTCGACCATAGGGTGACCGGCGCCTGGATCGACCCTTCACTTTGCAGGCGCAGGTATAGGGTTTGCGCTTGATCAGGGGTGAAGTTCAGATCGAACAAATAGTTGTTTTGGCGGATTTCGCGACTGTCGAACGGCAAGGCATCGCCGGTCTGACGTGCCAGTTGATAGCCACCGGCCGCATCGGGCAAATAGAGATCAATGTGATCGAGGGGCGGATAGGCCAGTTCCAGCAACCAGGTGCGTTGCACCGCGGGGTTGTTCGGGCGGTAATGCAGGTCGATTTTCAGCCAGAACACTGAACGCGAGTAACCGGCGTTGAGGGTGGCTTTGTCGTGGGGCTTGAAGTTTCCGGCCGCGACTTGTACACGGACATCGGCGATGGTCGCCTGTCCGCCCGCGTCTTCGAACACTTGCAAGGTTCGGCCCAGGGGAAGGCTTTGAGTGAATTCGTCGAATTCGACTGCACTCGCCATGAGGGGCAAGCACAACAGCAACATCAGCAAATAGCGCATTTAAGCCCCAGCGTGGCCTGTCCGGTTATCTCAGGAAGCCCCTCATTCCTTTTGAGTAGACGTAAAACCGGTATTACCTGTTATTGGTTTGGATCCACTCTAGCATAGCCGTTGATGGCCATTGAACACTATTGAAATTTTTCCTACAAAGGCTCTAGAACGGGCGTTCTAGCTCCACGCATTGAGCTAGAGCTGTTACGCCGGTCAGTTTGTGACAACGCCCTATTCCCTGTAGCAGCTGGCGAAGCCTGCGTTCGGCTCGGGCCGCGTTATGACTCATTGGGCAGCACCCGAAAAAAGATGTTTGGTGGTAAGCTCGCGCACCATGAATATCTACAGCTCTCGCCCCGTTGTCCTCTGTCTCTCCGGCCACGACCCAAGTGGTGGCGCCGGCTTGCAGGCAGATATCGAAGCCCTGCTCGCTCAGGGTTGTCATGCGGCCCCGGCCGTCACCGCCCTGACTGTGCAAGACACGGTCAACGTCACTGACTTCCGCGTGCTCGACCGTGAGTGGGTGTTGGCCCAGGCCAATGCCGTGCTCAACGACTCCGAAGTCGCGGCGGTGAAACTGGGCATGCTCGGCTCCCTGGAAATGGTCGACACCGTGGTCGAACTGCTGTCGGCGCACCCGCATTTACCGGTGGTCTGCGACCCGGTGCTGCGCGCCGGTGGCGGTGGACGCCTGGGCAAGGACGAAGTCGGATACGCCATGCGCGAGCGCCTGCTGCCTCTGTCGATCATCGCCACCCCTAACCTTCCCGAAGCCCGCATCCTCGCCGAACTGCCCGAAGGCACCGCGGACGAGTGCGCCGCAAAACTCCTGCCATTCGTCAAACACCTGCTGATCACCGGCGGCCATGGCGATGAACACGAAATCCACAATCGCCTGTACAGCCGCGACGGTCACCGCGAAACCCTCACCTGCCAGCGCTTGCCCGGCAGTTATCACGGCTCCGGTTGCACGCTGGCCAGTGCGCTGGCCGGTCGTCTGGCCCTCGGTGAAAATCTCACCAGTGCCGTGCAGACCGCGCTTAACTACACGTGGCGCACCCTGCGTGATGCGGAGCAGTTGGGCAAAGGCCAGTTCGTGCCGCGCCGCCTGCCGCTGGATTTCTGTTCGTAACTGTCCATGCGTAAAGCAAAAAGGATTGCCCGATGAAGCTACGTGGCCTGTACGCCATTACCGATAGCCAGCTACTGGCAGGTAAATTTCTTTCGTACGTGGAGGCGGCGCTGGAAGGCGGCGTCACCCTGCTGCAATACCGCGACAAGAGCAGCGACGAGGCCCGCCGTCTGCGCGAGGCCGAAGCGCTGCGCGATCTGTGTGAACGCTACAAGACCCAGTTGATCATCAACGACGATGCCGAACTCGCTGCACGCCTGAACGTCGGCGTGCACCTGGGACAGACCGACGGCCCGCTGATGCCGGTTCGGGCACTGCTCGGTCGCCAGGCGATCATCGGCTCGACCTGCCACGCGCAACTCGAACTTGCCGAGCAAGCGGCCAAGGAAGGCGCCAGTTACGTCGCTTTCGGTCGTTTCTTCAACTCCAACACCAAACCCGGCGCACCGACTTGCAGCCTCGAATTGCTCGACCAGGCGCGCAGCAAACTGCACCTGCCGATCTGCGCGATTGGCGGCATCACCCTGGAAAACGCCGCGCCACTGGTGGCCCACGGGGTCGATCTATTGGCGGTAATCCATGGCCTGTTTGGCGCCGAGAGCACGGCTGAAGTGACACGCCGCGCCCGCGCATTCAACGCCCTGCTTTCTATTTAAGTAGCTTAAAAATCTGATTTGAGAGCCCGATCATGTCTCGTTCCGAAACGCTGTTTGCCAATGCTCAGAAACACATTCCCGGTGGCGTGAACTCGCCTGTTCGCGCATTCAAAAGCGTTGGCGGCACGCCGTTGTTCTTCAAGCACGCGGAAGGCGCCTACGTCACCGACGAAGACAACAAGCGTTATGTGGATTACGTCGGTTCCTGGGGGCCGATGATTCTCGGCCACAGCCACCCCGACGTGCTGGACGCCGTGCGCAAACAGCTTGAGCACGGACTGTCCTACGGCGCGCCGACCGAGATGGAAACCCAGATGGCTGATCTGGTCTGCTCGATCGTGCCATCGATGGAAATGGTGCGCATGGTCAGCTCCGGCACCGAAGCAACCATGAGTGCGATCCGTCTGGCCCGTGGTTTCACCGGCCGCGACAGCATCATCAAGTTCGAAGGCTGCTACCACGGACACTCCGACAGCCTGCTGGTCAAGGCCGGTTCAGGCGCCCTGACCCAAGGCGTGCCGAGCTCAGCCGGTGTGCCGGCGGCCTTTGCCAAACACACCCTGACCCTGCCGTTCAACGACATCGACGCCGTCGAAACCATGCTCGCCGAAGTCGGCCAGGACGTGGCGTGCATCATCGTCGAGCCCGTGGCCGGCAACATGAACTGCGTACCGCCGGCGCCAGGTTTCCTCGAAGGCCTGCGCACCCTGTGCGACAAGCATGGCGTGGTACTGATTTTCGACGAAGTGATGACCGGTTTCCGTGTCGCCCTCGGCGGTGCACAAGCTCACTACGGCGTGACGCCAGACCTGACCACCTTCGGCAAAATCATCGGTGGCGGCATGCCGGTTGGCTGTTTCGGCGGCAAGCGCGAAATCATGTCGCACATCGCGCCACTGGGCCCGGTCTATCAGGCGGGCACCTTGTCGGGTAATCCGCTGGCAATGGCTGCCGGCCTGACGACCCTGCGCCTGATCAGCCGCCCGGGCTTCCACGCAGAGTTGACTGACTACACCAGTCGCCTGCTCGATGGCCTGCAACAACGAGCCGATGCTGCGGGCATTCCGTTCGTGACCACACAGGCCGGCGGCATGTTCGGTCTGTACTTCAGCGGCGCCGACGACATCGTGACCTTCGATGACGTGATGGCCAGCGACGCCGCGCTGTTCGGGCGCTTCTTCCACCTGATGCTCGAAGGCGGCGTGTACCTGGCGCCGAGCGCCTTCGAAGCCGGCTTCACCTCGATCGCCCACGGCGAAACCGAGCTGAAACTGACGCTGGATGCCGCTGAACGTGCATTTGCTGCATTGAAATAACGCTGTGCCGCTGACGTTGGCGGTTGCCAGCGTCAGCTTTCACCCGCATTCCCGCCCTTATTCCTACGCTTCTGCTCAAAATCCCCAGCAAAGTGGGCGATATATTCCCCGCGCAGCAGAAAAACGAGTAAAGACTTTGTAAGGTTGGCCCTGCTTATTTCATAATGCGCGCTTATTGGATCCCTCGACGGGTCCGCGCGCCCTTCAGAGGTAAGTCGATTCCCATGAACCGCACCGGCCGCGCCCTTGCATTGGGCTGCCTGTTGCTCCTTCAGCCCCTGCTCGCGCTCGCACAAGCAGGCGGCAACTCGTTGTTAATCCCAGCGATGGGTCGTTGCACCCTCAATACTCAGCCGCAAGACCTGGCACAGGCGCTTGCCGCCTGCCAGAAAGCGTCGGATGAAGGGGATGCGCAAGCGCAATACGAGTTGGGTGAGTTCTACTACGACGGCAAAAATACGCCGCGCGACCTCAAAAAAGCCCTGGGCTACTTCGAAAAGGCCTCGCTGCAAGGCCACGCCCAGGCGCAATTCAAACTCGGCTACATGTTCTTCCACGGCGAAGGCGTACCGGCCAATAACGTCCAGGCTTATATCGTGCTGAAAATGGCTGCGGTCAATGGCGCTGAAGAAGCATTGGACACCGCCGACGAAGTCGCCGAGAAAATGCCCCGCGAAGAACTTGAAGTGGCTACCCAGGTGCTGGGGCAAATCTTTCGCAAGTACCTGATGGAATTGCAAAGCGCCGATGGGCGTACGCCGTTCTCGCCGCTTCCCTGATTTCTGCGTTGTTCTGACTGTCCCCTTCGCGAGCAGGCTCGCTCCCACATTGAATCTTCTGTGAACACAATATTTCGTGCACGCCCGAGATTTACTGTGGGAGCGAGCCTGCTCGCGAATGGGGACAACTCGGTACCAAAGCTTACTTCTCAGGCATCGGCATCGGAAACGGCATGACATTGCCGACCGCGCCGCGGGCTTCGCTGATTTTCGGCGTACCGAGGCGCTCGACTTCGTCGATCCGCACGATCGAATGCATCGGCACAAAGCTGCGCACAACGCCTTCGAACTGAGCCTTGAGCTTCTCTTCGCTCGGATCGACGACCACTTGCGTGCGCTCGCCAAAGACGAACTCTTCCACTTCCAGGAAGCCCCACAGATCACTTTGATAGATCTGCTTGGCATACATTTCGTACACCTGGCCCTGATTGAGGAAAATCACCTTGTAGATTGGAGCTTCACGTTTGGTCATGGTGGGCGAGCAACACATCGGGGATAAAAATGAGGGCGCGAACTATAGCATAGCCACCGGACGCACAGCGGTAGGAACCTTGGGTCATGTTCCCTATAATGCGCGGTTCTTTGAATCACGTGATGACTCTTTCCATGGCCAAGAAGCTTTACATCGAAACCCACGGTTGCCAGATGAACGAGTACGACAGCTCGCGCATGGTCGATCTGCTGGGCGAACATCAGGCCCTGGAAGTCACCGCTCGCGCTGAAGATGCCGACGTGATCCTCCTCAATACCTGCTCGATCCGCGAACGCGCCCAGGACCGGGTGTATTCCCAGCTTGGCCGCTGGCGCGAATTGAAACTGGCCAACCCGGACATGGTGATCGCCGTTGGCGGTTGCGTGGCCAGCCAGGAAGGCGCGGCCATCCGCGATCGCGCACCGTACGTGGACGTGGTCTTCGGCCCACAGACCCTGCACCGCCTGCCGGAAATGATCGACGCCGCCCGCGCTACCAAGCTGCCGCAAGTCGACGTCTCGTTTCCGGAAATCGAAAAGTTCGACCACTTGCCCGAGCCGCGCATCGATGGCCCAAGCGCCTACGTATCGGTCATGGAAGGCTGCAGCAAGTACTGCACGTTCTGCGTGGTGCCTTACACCCGCGGCGAAGAAGTCAGCCGCCCCTTCGATGACGTGATCGCCGAGATCATCCACCTGGCTGAAAACGGCGTGCGCGAAGTGACCCTGCTGGGGCAGAACGTCAATGGCTATCGCGGGACCACTCATGACGGTCGTTTGGCTGACCTGGCCGAACTGATCCGCGTCGTCGCCGCCGTCGATGGCATCGACCGCATCCGCTACACCACCTCACACCCGCTGGAATTTTCCGACAGCCTGATCCAGGCCCACGCCGACGTGCCGGAACTGGTCAAACACCTGCACTTGCCGGTGCAATCGGGTTCAGACCGGATCCTTTCGGCGATGAAGCGCAACCACACCGCGCTGGAATACAAATCCAAACTGCGCAAACTGCGTGCTGCCGTGCCGGGGATTTGCATCAGCTCGGACTTCATCGTTGGCTTCCCGGGTGAGACCGAAAAAGACTTCGAACAGACCATGAAGCTGATCGAAGACGTCGGTTTCGACTTCTCCTACTCGTTCGTCTATAGCCAGCGCCCGGGTACTCCGGCTGCCGATCTGGCCGACGAAACGCCGGAAGAGCTGAAAAAAGAACGCCTGAACGCCCTGCAACATCGCCTGAACCAGCAAGGCTTCGAGATCAGCCGACAAATGGTCGGTTCGATCCAGCGGATCCTGGTGACCGATTATTCGAAAAAAGACCCCGGCGAACTGCAAGGCCGGACCGAGAATAACCGTATCGTCAACTTCCGCTGCGACACTCCCACGCTGATTGGCCAGTTTGCCGACGTGCACATCGACGCCGCCCAGCCGCACTCGCTGCGGGGCTCGCTGCTGTAGGAGCGATGCTTGCTCGCGAAGGCCACGCCGCTGTCTGTCTTACAGATCGCGTTATCGTTCTTCGCGAGCAAGCTTCGCTCCTACAAGGACGGTGTTTGGCCTTGCGATATTTAAGACCTTTCGCACCCAGGCCACTGGCGTTATCCTTGATTTCATCTTAATTGCCCCAGGGCGGCTAAATACGACCTTGAACGCACCCATAGAACCACATCGTTTTATCCTCGAGCCCTTTGAGGCTCGCCGCTTCGCCAATCTGTGCGGGCAATTCGACGAGCATCTGCGCTTGATCGAACAGCGCCTGACCATCGAGATCCGCAACCGCGGAAACCAGTTCGAACTGATCGGTGAACCCAAACACACCACCTCCGCGGAAAACCTCCTGCGCCGCCTGTACCGGGAAACCAAGGGTACTGAGCTGTCGCCGGACATCGTTCACCTGTTCCTGCAGGAATCGGCCGTCGAAGAGTTGGACAACGTCTCCCCCGGCGAACCCTCCGTGGCCCTGCGCACCAAAAAAGGCATGATTCGCCCTCGCGGCTTGAATCAGTTGCGCTACGTGAAGGAAATCCTCGGCAACGACATCAACTTCGGCATCGGCCCGGCCGGTACCGGCAAGACTTATCTGGCCGTTGCCTGCGCAGTAGACGCGCTGGAACGCGAACAGATTCGCCGCATCCTGCTGGTACGTCCGGCGGTTGAAGCGGGCGAAAAGCTCGGCTTCCTGCCCGGTGACTTGTCGCAGAAGATCGACCCGTACCTGCGCCCGCTCTACGACGCGCTCTACGAAATGCTCGGCTTCGAACACGTCGCCAAGCTGATCGAGCGCCAGGTGATCGAAGTTGCGCCGCTGGCCTACATGCGCGGTCGCACCTTGAACAACAGTTTCATCATCCTCGACGAAAGCCAGAACACCACCGTCGAGCAAATGAAGATGTTCCTGACCCGGATCGGCTTCGGCTCTACCGCGGTCATCACCGGTGACATCACCCAGGTCGACCTGCCGAAAGGCACCAAGTCCGGGCTGCACCATGTGATCGAGGTACTTAAAGACGTGCCGGGCATCAGCTTCACCCATTTCAAGCCCAAGGACGTTGTGCGCCATCCACTGGTGCAACGCATCGTCGAAGCCTACGAGCGCTTCGAGAATCGCGTGGCCGATGAAGCCCCGAAGGATAGCCGCCGCGATGCTTGAGCTTGATCTGCAACTGGCTACCGAAGCGCCTGCCCCTAGCGAAGCCGAGTTCCGCCAATGGTGCGAACTGGCGCTGCGCCAGCGCACAGCCGACTCCGAAATGACCATCCGTTTGGTCGATGAAGCCGAAGGTCGTGAGCTCAATCACACCTGGCGGCAAAAGGATTACGCCACTAACGTTCTGTCGTTCCCCGCAGACGTTCCCGACGAATTCCTGGATATCCCGCTACTGGGCGATCTGGTGATCTGCGTGGCGGTGGTCGAGCGCGAAGCCGCTGAACAAGGCAAGGCACTCAAGGCCCATTGGGCTCATCTGGTCATTCACGGCTGCTTGCATCTGTTGGGTTACGACCATATAGATGACGATGAAGCCGAAGAAATGGAAGCACTGGAACGAACGTTGCTTGCAGAGTTGGGCTATCCCGACCCGTATGCGGACGACGAAACAGACACATCCCCTATCGTTACAACAAAGGATTCAGAGTAATCGCTATGAGCGAAGATCGATCGAGCAACGGGCAAAAGTCATGGCTGGGTAAGCTCACCCAGGCTTTTGCCCACGAGCCGAAGAACCGCCAGGAGCTGCTGGAGCTGCTGCGCGATGCACACCAAAACAAGTTGCTGGACAGCGAAGCGCTGGCCATCGTCGAAGGCGCCATCCAGGTTGCTGACCTGCAAGTACGGGACATCATGGTCCCGCGCTCGCAGATGATCAGCATCAAGGCGACCCAGACACCCCGCGAGTTCCTGCCTGCCGTGGTCGACTCGGCCCACTCCCGCTACCCGGTGATCGGCGAAAGCCACGATGACGTGATGGGCGTGTTGCTGGCCAAGGACTTGCTGCCGTTGATCCTCAAGGAGAACGGTGACAGCTTCAACATCAAGGACCTGCTGCGCCCGGCCACTTTCGTGCCCGAGTCCAAGCGTCTGAATGTGCTGCTGCGCGAGTTCCGCGCCAACCACAACCACATGGCCATCGTCATTGACGAATACGGCGGCGTGGCGGGCCTGGTGACCATCGAAGACGTACTGGAACAAATCGTCGGCGACATCGAAGACGAGCATGACGTCGAAGAAGACAGCTACATCAAGCCGCTGCCCAGCGGTGATTTCCTGATCAAGGCCCTGACGCCGATCGAGAACTTCAACGAGTTCTTCGACAGCCAATTCTCCGATGACGAATTCGACACCGTCGGTGGTCTGGTGATGAGCGCGTTCGGGCACCTGCCAAAACGCAACGAAATCACTGAAATCGGCCCTTATCGCTTCCGCATCCTGAACGCCGACAGCCGTCGGATTCACCTGCTGCGCCTGACACCTATCGCCCGGTAATTCTAAGGATTGAAATGCATCGTCTGACCCGCCCCGGCTGGCCCGGTAACCTGCTGGCCGTGGTGGCCGGTGCAATCACCACTCTGGCCCTGGCGCCGTTCGATCTCTGGCCGTTGGCGTTGCTGGCGGTCGGTTTCTTCTATGCCGGCTTGCGTGAACTGAACCCACGTCAGGCCCTGGGCCGTGGCTGGTGTTTCGGTTTCGGCCTGTTTGGCGCTGGCACCAGTTGGATCTACTACAGCATTCACCACTTCGGCGGCGCTTCGGTGCTGCTGGCCGGCTTCCTGATGCTGATCTTCACGGCGGCGATTGCCTGGTTCTTCGCCCTGCCCGCCTGGATCTGGGCGCGCTGGCTGCGGCGTAACGAAGCACCGCTGGCCGACGCCCTGGCGTTTGCGGCGTTGTGGGTCGGTCAGGAAGCCTTTCGCGGCTGGTTCCTGACCGGTTTCCCCTGGCTTTATTCCGGCTACAGCCAGCTCGACGGCCCGTTGGCCGGGCTCGCACCACTCGGCGGGATGTGGCTGATTTCCTTCACTCTGGCCCTGACGGCAGCGCTGATCTATAACGCTTTGCGTCTGGTACGCACCGGCCGCAAAGGCTTCATCGCCGCGGGTGTGTTGCTGCTGGTCGGCCCTTGGATCGCCGGCATGGCGCTCAAGGAACACGCCTGGACAACCCCGGCGGGAGCTCCGCTGAGTGTCGCGGCGATTCAGGGCAACATCGAACAGAGCATGAAGTGGGACCCGACGCAGCTCAACGCGCAGTTGGCGCTGTACCGCGACATGAGTTTCAGCTCGAAACCGGTCGACTTGCTGATCTGGCCGGAAACGGCCATTCCGGTGCTCAAGGAGTCCGCCGAGGGCTACCTGAACATGATGGGAAACTTCGCCGCAGAGCGTAAGTCCGCGCTGATTACCGGCGTACCGATCCGCCAGGAAGTCCATCACGAGAAGCGCTTCTTCAACGGTATTACCGTGGCGGGTGAAGGCGATGGCACTTACCTCAAGCAGAAACTTGTGCCGTTTGGCGAGTACGTTCCGTTGCAGGAAGTGTTACGGGGGCTGATCGCTTTCTTCGACCTGCCGATGTCGGACTTTGCCCGTGGCCCTGCCGATCAGCCGATGCTGCAAGCCAAGGGCTATCAGATTGCGCCGTTCATCTGCTACGAAGTGGTTTACCCGGAATTCGCCGCCAGCCTCGCGGCGCGTAGCGATTTGCTGCTGACCATCAGCAATGACACCTGGTTCGGCACCTCCATCGGCCCGCTGCAACACTTGCAGATGGCGCAGATGCGCGCGCTTGAGGCCGGTCGCTGGATGATCCGCGCCACCAACAACGGCGTGACCGGTTTGATCAACCCGTTCGGCCAGATCACCGTGCAGATCCCGCAGTTCGAACGCGGCATTCTGTACGGTGAAGTGGTGCCCATGCACAACCTGACGCCTTATCTTGAATGGCGTTCGTGGCCGCTGATCATTGTTTGCATGCTGTTGTTTGGCTGGGCGCTGGTTGCGAACCGGATGGCCAAGACTGTTTAAGTCAGCTTTTGTGGCGAGGGGATTTATCCCCTCGCCACAGGTCATCGGTAAAACAGTGAATACCCGATCTGCCCCACCGCCTCATTCAACAACTGCCCGCTTTGCCAGATCGACTTGAATTCCGGCATCCAGCCGCCCAGTGGCCGGGCGTTGTCCACGCCTAAAAACCCCACCGGCGCCGGCACCACTTCAAATCCTGCCTTGTTGAAACTCCAGACCGCTCGCGGCATGTGCCAGGCCTGAGTCACGACGACCACGCGCTTGTTCCCTTCCGGCAACAACACCTCGGCGCTGAACTGCGCGTTTTCCCAGGTCGTGCGGCTGCGCCCTTCCTGCCAACGCACGGTCACGCCGAAATCATCGCGCAACGAGTCAGCCATCAATTTCGCTTCGGTTGGCGGGGTGCCGTAATGCAGGCCTCCGCTGGTCAGAATCGGCAAACCGGAGGCCTTGGCCAGCCGCGCCGCATAGCGCTCGCGTTCCAGGCCCACGCCCGTTGGCTGATCAGCGCCCCATGCAAGATCGCCCCGCTCACGCCCCGAACCGAGCACCACGATTGCATCGGCGCGCTGACTCAGCGTTGCCCATTCATCGCGAGCCAGCGGCGCTTCACGCTCCAGCGCCTTGGCGCCCCACTGCACCACCACCGGCAGGCTCATCAGCCAGAAGCCACCTACGCCCAACGCAAAGCACAACCCGGCAAGGCGCGGTCTTGAGCGACGCAACCACCAGGCAAGCACCAACAGCAGCAAAAGAATGCCGGGCGGCAACAGGAGTTGTTTAACGAAATATCGAAAAGGCATCGAGCATCTCCAAAAAGATGCCCGAAGCCTAAGTGGGTTGACGCAATGCGACAACAAATGCGGAAGGATTATGCTTCACAAATACATCAGACATTGCTTCCAGTGTCCTTACTTGAATTGCAAAGACCGGACCTTTACCGCGTCCCTGCCGGGAACCTTGTCCTTGAGCCAGATGATCTTGGCCGAACGTGGTGCGTCGAGTTGCTTCACTGCTTCTGACAAGCATCCGTGTGTCTCACGTTCACTGCGATCGAGATACGCCTTGACCAGTGCAAACTCTGCGGGGCTCAAGCCACGCAATTCCAGTTCCAGCGGACGCTCATCGCGTAACCGGCCAGCGGTTTTTGCCGCGTCCAGGGCGATTCCCAGACGATCGATCAGTCTTTCGTACAGCTCCGGTTTCGTAACTTTTTGCCGTGACTCAACCATCCCTCACCTCATTGAAGATAAGACTCACTCCCCATTTAGAGCTTAGCTTCCATGAACAAACCGGCTGAGCGCTGCGACCAACGGCCCTCGCAGCGGGTTTTGGGCGACCCGCAGCAGTAATCAGGGTTTCCCTCGGTGGAGCGCGGTCATGTATGCTACGGCGCTTCCTGTAACTCCACTTCCAGCTCGCCTGGACACCGAAACGCCGATTTGGCGTGATCACCGTCCGGCGTTGCATTGAAGAGGATTAGGCCACCCCTATTCAGTTCAAAAGTAGCCATGCACGAACAATATCAGCCCCGTGAAATCGAAGCCGCCGCCCAGTCGTTCTGGGACGAGCAAAAGTCCTTTGAAGTCAGTGAACAGCCAGGCAAAGAGACTTTCTACTGCCTGTCGATGTTCCCTTACCCCAGCGGCAAGCTACACATGGGGCATGTGCGCAACTACACCATCGGCGACGTGATCTCCCGCTACCAGCGCATGCAAGGCAAGAACGTCCTGCAACCCATGGGTTGGGACGCCTTCGGCATGCCGGCGGAAAACGCCGCGATGAAGAACAACGTAGCGCCCGCCAAGTGGACCTACGAAAACATCGCCTACATGAAAACCCAGCTGCGCAGCCTGGGCCTGGCGGTGGACTGGTCCCGCGAAGTCACCACCTGCAAGCCTGATTACTACCGCTGGGAACAATGGCTGTTCACTCGCCTGTTCGAAAAAGGCGTGATTTACAAAAAAAGCGGCACCGTGAACTGGGACCCGGTCGATCAGACCGTTCTGGCCAACGAACAGGTGATCGACGGTCGCGGCTGGCGTTCTGGCGCGCTGATCGAAAAGCGCGAAATTCCGATGTACTACTTCAAGATCACCGCTTACGCGGATGAGCTGCTGGAGAGCCTCGACGAACTGACTGGCTGGCCTGAACAGGTCAAAACCATGCAGCGCAACTGGATCGGCAAATCCCGCGGCATGGAAGTGCAGTTCCCGTACAACGTCGATTCCATCGGCGAAGCCGGCGTACTGAAAGTCTTCACCACCCGTCCGGACACCTTGATGGGCGCGACCTACGTTGCCGTAGCCGCCGAACACCATTTGGCGACCCTGGCCGCGCAGAACAACCCTGAGCTGCAAGCGTTCATCGCTGAATGCAAGGGCGGCAGCGTCGCCGAAGCCGACGTCGCCACTCAAGAGAAAAAAGGCCTGCCGACCTCGCTGTTCGTCGAGCATCCGCTGACCGGTGAGAAACTCCCGGTGTGGGTCGCCAACTACGTGCTGATGCACTATGGCGATGGCGCGGTCATGGCCGTCCCGGCGCACGACGAACGTGATTTCGAGTTCGCCACCCAGTACAACCTGCCGATCAAATCGGTAGTGCGTACCAGCTCCGGCGGCACTAACCCATCCCCGTGGCAAGACGCCTACGGCGAGCACGGCACGCTGATCAATTCCGGCGAGTTCGACGGCCTCGACTTCGAAGGTGCCTTCGACGCCATCGAAGTCGCGCTGATCAAGAAGAACCTCGGCGCCTCGCGTACCCAGTTCCGCCTGCGCGACTGGGGCATCAGCCGCCAGCGCTACTGGGGCTGCCCGATCCCGATCATCCACTGCAACACCTGCGGCGATGTGCCGGTCCCGGAAGATCAATTGCCAGTCGTGCTGCCGGAAGACGTCGTACCGGACGGCGCGGGTTCGCCACTGGCGCGCATGCCCGACTTCTACGAGTGCAGCTGCCCGAAATGCGGCGCACCGGCCAAGCGTGAAACCGACACCATGGACACCTTCGTCGAGTCCTCGTGGTACTACGCCCGTTACGCCTCGCCGCACTATGAAGGCGGCCTGGTGGAAAAAGCCGCGGCCGACCACTGGCTGCCGGTGGATCAGTACATCGGCGGTATCGAACACGCCATTCTTCACCTGCTCTACGCGCGCTTTTTCCACAAGCTGATGCGCGACGAAGGCCTGGTGAGTTCCAACGAGCCGTTCAAGAACCTGCTGACTCAAGGCATGGTGATCGCCGAGACTTACTATCGTCGTGAAGCCAACGGTGCCTATACGTGGTTCAACCCGGCGGACGTCGAACTCGAACGCGACAGCAAAGCCAAAGTCATAAGCGCCAAGCTGATCGCAGACGGCCTGCCGGTGGAAATCGGTGGCACCGAGAAGATGGCCAAGTCGAAGAACAACGGCGTTGACCCACAGTCGATGATCGACCAGTTCGGCGCAGATACCTGCCGCCTGTTCATGATGTTCGCCTCGCCACCCGACATGAGCGCGGAATGGTCCGACTCTGGTGTAGAAGGTTCGCACCGCTTCCTCAAGCGCGTCTGGCGCCTGGCTCAAGCCCACGTCACTCAGGGCCTGCCGGGCAAACTGGACGTCGCCGGCCTGAATGACGAGCAGAAAGCCATTCGCCGTTCGATCCACCAGGCCATCAAGCAGGCCAGCCACGACGTCGGCCAGAACCACAAATTCAACACCGCCATCGCTCAGGTGATGACGCTGATGAACGTGCTGGAAAAAGCCCCGCAAAGCACCGGGCAGGATCGCGCATTGATTCACGAAGGTCTGGAAACCGTAGTCTTGCTGCTGGCACCAATCACTCCGCACATCAGCCACGAGCTGTGGCATCGCCTGGGTCACGCTGCCCCGGTGATCGACGCCGCTTGGCCGGTGCTGGACGAAAGCGCGTTGGTGCAGGACAGCCTGCAACTGGTCATCCAGGTCAACGGCAAGCTGCGCGGCCACATCGAAATGCCCGCCAGCGCCAGCCGCGAAGAAGTCGAAGCCGCCGCACGGGCCAACGAGAACGTGCTGCGTTTTGTCGACGGTCTGACCATTCGTAAAGTGATCGTAGTGCCCGGGAAACTGGTCAATATCGTCGCCAGCTAATTGGATCAGGTGCCAGGTCATGCCTGGCGCCGAGTAAAACCTTTCGGGCCGCAAGATCGGCCCACATGGTTTCAAGGGGAGCAACAAGATGATCAAACGCAATTTGCTGGTGATGGGCCTTGCGGTCCTGTTGAGCGCCTGCGGTTTCCAGCTGCGCGGCACCGGCACCAATGAACTGGCAATCAAGGAACTCGACCTGAGTGCCCGCAACGCCTACGGCGAAGTCGTGACACAACTGCGTCAGGTGCTGGAAAGCAGCGGCGTCAAGGTCTACAGCGGCGCACCTTACAAGCTGGTACTGACCGATGAGCAGGAAAGCCAACGCATCCTCAGCTACGCAGGTGCCGGTCGTACTGGCGAGTATCAGGTGAGCACAGTGCTGAACTACGACATCCGTGGTGAGAGCAACTTGACGCTGCTGAGCGACAAACTGGAAGTGCAAAAAATCTTTATCCACGACGGCAGCAACCTCGTGGGCTCCGACCAGGAAGGCAACGACGCCCGCAAGGAAACCCGTCGTGAACTGGTTCAACGGATGATGCTGCGCCTGCAACAGCTCACTCCGGCTCAGCTGGATCAGATGCAACAGACCGCCAACGCCAAAGCCAAGGCTGAAGCCGATGCATTGGAAGCGGCGCAGAAGGCTGAAGCGCAAACGCCGCGCCAGTCGCCAATCGAACTGCCGCAGCAGTAAGACTTACGGGGCGCTCAGGCGCCCCGTTCGCCCTCTTCTATGAAACTCGCCCCCGCCCAACTCGCCAAACACCTGCAAGGTGCCCTCGCGCCGGTCTACATCATCAGTGGCGATGACCCACTGCTGTGTCAGGAAGCCGCCGACGCCATTCGTGCCGCCGCCCGCCAACAGGGATTCGACGAGCGCCAGGTCTTCGCCGCCGACGCCAGTTTCGACTGGGGAACGTTGCTGCAAGCCGGCGCGAGCATGTCTCTGTTCGCCGAAAAGCGCCTGCTGGAACTGCGTCTGCCGTCCGGCAAACCCGGAGACAAAGGCGCTGCCGCGTTTATCGAGTACTGTTCACGGCCCGCCGAAGACACGGTGTTGCTGATCAGCCTGCCGAAACTTGATGGCAGTGCGCAGAAAACCAAGTGGGGCAAGGCGCTGGTCGAAGGTCAGCAGACCCAGTTCGTGCAAATCTGGCCGATAGAGGCCAACCAGTTGCCGAGCTGGATCCGTCAACGGTTGTCCCAGGCCGGGCTTTCCGCCAGCCAGGACGCTGTCGAACTGATCGCCGCACGGGTCGAGGGCAACCTGCTGGCAGCAGCCCAGGAAATCGAAAAGCTCAAACTGATGGCCGAAGGTGGTCAGATCACCGTCGAAACTGTGCAAGCGGCCGTCGCTGACAGTGCGCGCTTCGATGTCTTTGGCCTGACCGATGCGATTCTCAACGGCGAAGCGGCTCATGCCCTGCGCATGCTCGAAGGGCTGCGCGGTGAAGGCGTCGAACCACCCGTGATTCTCTGGGCGCTGGCCCGGGAGCTGCGCCTGCTGGCCAACTTGTCGCTGCAGTACAGCCAGGGCGTGCCACTGGACAAAGCCTTCAGCTCTGCCCGACCGCCGGTCTGGGACAAACGCAAACCATTGATGAGCAAAGCCCTGCAACGCTACTCGGCGCAACGCTGGGCGCAGTTGTTGCTGGAAGCACAGCGCATCGACGCACAGATCAAAGGCCAGGCCGCCGGTTCGCCGTGGATGAGCCTCAGTCGATTGTCGTTGTTGATGGCGGGCCAACGGCTGACGTTGCCTGCCGAATAAGATCGTCCGTCCTACACAACACACCTGCATTTGCCCTATAGACACAAGCCCCACTCTGTCCGATGATTTGCACCGCAAAACCCACTCACTTGCGAGAAATCATCATGAGCAAAAAGCCATCGAAGCATGGCCCCAACAAGGCCAAATCCATCATCGCCCAGCCTCTGTTCCGCAGCCGTCAGGAACCAGCCGGCAAGGGCAAAGGCAGCTACCGCCGCGAAGCCTTCCAGCCTAATAGCTGGGAGGCTTCTTACTTTCTGGCGGCCTGAAAGGCAAGCGCTCGCTCAACATGTTAAGGTCTGCACCTGATTCGTACTCTCTGGACCCGTGCATGCCCCTTTGTATTTCCCGTCGTTGGCCCCTGCGCCAACTGATAGCTGCCTCCAGCCTCATTTTGCTTGTTGCCTGCGCGGAAAAACCCACCGCAGCCGACGCCAAGCCGCTTCAGACCCTACCCGTCGCGACAGCCCCTGCGATCATTCCGCCCGTGGTTCCGACCGGTGAAAACCTCGACATCCAGCCCACCCAGACCTTCGCCGAATGGCAGGCGGGTTTCCGCAAGGACGCTCTGGCCGCCGGTATCCGCGCCGACCTGTTCGACCGCGCCTTCGCCAATGTCAGCCTCGACACCAGCGTGATCCGTGCCGACCGCAGCCAGCCAGAATTCTCCCGTCCGGTGTGGGAATACCTCGACGGCGCCCTTTCGCCGCTGCGGGTACACAAAGGCCAGGCGCTGGTCAGCCAGTACGCCGACATCCTGCAAAGCATCGAACAGCGCTACGGCGTCGATCGTCAGGTACTGGTCTCGGTGTGGGGCATGGAAAGTAACTTCGGGCAGTTCCAGGGCAACAAGTCGGTGATTAATTCCCTGGCGACCTTGGCCTATGAAGGTCGGCGTCCCGGGTTTGCCCACGCGCAACTGATCGCCGCCCTGCAGATCCTGCAACAGGGTGATATCGAGCCTGAGAAAATGCTTGGTTCCTGGGCCGGCGCCATGGGCCAGACCCAGTTCATCCCAACCACCTACAACACCCACGCCGTGGACTTCGATGGCGATGGTCGCCGCGACATCTGGGGCAGCCCGGCCGACGCGCTGGCCTCGACGGCGCACTACCTGCAAAGCTCAGGCTGGCAAAAAGGCCAGCCGTGGGGCTTTGAAGTGCAGCTTCCGGGCAGTTTCAACTACGCCCTGGCCGATGGCACGATTCGCAAGAGCGTCGCTGAATGGCTGCAACTGGGTGTCACCCTGCCCAATGGCGGCCTGGTTCCGCCAGGCTCCGAACACCTGTCAGCCGCCCTGTTGCTGCCGGCCGGTTACCGTGGCCCGGCGTTCCTGGTCCTCGACAACTTCCGCGCGATCCTCAAGTACAACAACTCGTCGTCTTACGCCTTGGCCGTTAGCCTGTTGTCGGAGCGTTTCAACGGCGCCGGCCTGATCAACGGCACATGGCCGAAAGATGATTTGCCGCTGAGCCGTACCGAGCGGATCGAACTGCAAAGCTTGCTGAGCGCGCAGAACTATGACGCTGGCAATGCTGACGGCATTATCGGCGCCAACACCCGCAAGGCGATCCGCAGCGCCCAGCAGTCGTTTGGCTGGCCGGCGGATGGGTATCCGACGCACAAGTTACTCGAAGGCCTGCGTAACCGCTAAAAAAGCTTCGCGAGCAGGCTCGCTCCCACATTTGATCTTCAGTAAATACAGCATTTGTATTCGACGCAGATCAGTGTGGGAGCGAGCCTGCTCGCGAAGACTGACTATCAGACGACCAAGCTCTAAGCCTTGACCACCACATCCTGCTCCAACACCAACTCCTTGTTCCCCGCATCCAGCCTCACCAGCGCGCCCATCGGTAACGTCAGGTTCGGATCGCAATGCCCGCTGCGCCACCCGGCCAGCACCGGGATGCGCAACGGCTCAAAGGTCTGCTTGAGCAAACACTCCAGCGCACCCCCATCTACCCCCGCCACATCCCCCACCAGAACCCCGCGCAGTTTGTTCAACGTGCCCGCCAGACGCAGATGAGTCAGCAGCCGGTCAATGCGATACAGCGGCTCGTTAATGTCCTCGATGAACAGGATGACGCCCTCGGCATCCATCTCATACGGCGTGCCCATGGTCGCGGCGATCAGCGACAGATTGCCCCCCAGCAAACGCCCGTGAGCGATACCAGGCTCGATTGTGGTCAACGGGTAGGCCACCGGGTGCGTCAACACGCTACCAGCCTTCACCTGTCCTCTGAGCATGTTGAAGAACGAAGACTCGGTAGGTTTTTGCTTGTCACCCAGCAGGTCGGCGTTGAGCATCGGGCCATGAAAGGTCACGAAGCCCGCATAACGGCTGATCGCCAGGTGCAGCGCAGTGATGTCGCTGTAGCCGATGAACGGCTTGGCATTGTTGCGTAGCAGTTCAAAGTCGATGCGATCCAGCAACCGCGGTGTACCGTAACCCCCACGCAAGCAAATGATGGCGTCGACCTCACTGTCGGCGAACGCTGCGTGCAGGTCATTGAGCCGTACATCATCACTGCCGGCCAGGTAATCATCTTTCTCGTACACGCCAGAGAAAACCCGCAGTGAATATCCGCGAGCGCGCATCCAGGCGATGGCTTTGTCGGTGTCCAGCGCTGCGGGACCGGCGGGCGCAATAACGCCAATCAGCCCTTGCGACGGTAAAGCCGGAACGGGTGCATGAGGACAAAGGGTGTGAGTCGGTCGAACGGTCATCCATGAATCTCCCTGCGTGAATGCGTCAAGCACACAGTAGTCAGGAACGGGGACAAACAGAAGAGGGTCAGTCGCCCCGCAAGTTGCAGGAAAAGACGGTCATCGCCGTAGGGCAAGGCAAAAAAATGCCCGCAAGGCCGGATAAACGTTGCGGGCGCCTTTTTTACTAGCCGCTGATCAGGACGACATCAGCTCGGCTTTAACCAGTTTCGCCTGCTCGTCGGCGTGGTACGAGGAGCGTACCAGCGGGCCGGAAGCGACGTTCTTGAAGCCCATCTTGTAACCTTCCTCGGCGAACCAGGCGAAGGTGTCCGGGTGCACGAAACGCTGGACCGGCAAGTGGCTGCGGGACGGTTGCAGGTACTGGCCCAGGGTCAGCATGTCGATGTCGTGTTCGCGCATGCGTTTCATGACTTCGATCACTTCTTCGTCGGTCTCGCCCAGACCCAGCATCAGGCCGGACTTGGTCGGAATGTGCGGCATCATCTGCTTGAAGCGTTGCAGCAGGGTCAGCGACCACTGGTAATCCGAACCCGGACGCGCAGCCTTGTACAGGCGCGGCACGGTTTCCAGGTTGTGGTTGAACACATCCGGCGGCTCGGCAGCGGTGATTTCCAGCGCAACGTCCATGCGGCCACGGTAGTCCGGAACCAGGGTTTCGAGCTGCACATTCGGCGACAGCTTGCGGATCTCGCGGATGCAGTCGGCAAAGTGCTGGGCACCGCCGTCACGCAGGTCGTCGCGGTCAACCGAGGTGATCACCACGTACTTGAGTTTCAGGTCGGCGATGGCGATGGCCAGGCTTTCCGGCTCGTTGACGTCCAGTGGCTTCGGACGACCGTGACCAACGTCGCAGAACGGGCAGCGACGGGTGCAGATGTCACCCATGATCATGAAGGTCGCGGTGCCGCCGGAGAAACATTCGCCCAGGTTCGGGCAGGACGCCTCTTCGCAGACACTGTGCAGCTTGTGCTTGCGCAGCAGGGCCTTGATGCGGTCGACTTCCGGGGAAACCGGGATGCGCACGCGGATCCAGTCGGGTTTCTTCGGCAGCTCGGTGGTCGGAATGATCTTCACCGGGATACGTGCAACCTTCTCGGCGCCGCGCAGCTTGACGCCGGCTTCAACCTTGGCACGCGGGGCCGGACGTTCGGTGACATCGAGCGTCGGGATCATGGTTTGCACTGCATCAGTAGTCATATCAGTCGATTCCGCCCGTTAGGGTCGTCTGCTCAGCATAGTCGAGGTGTTTGACGAGCTGCGCGCGCAGCCGGGCACTTACCTCGGCAAATTCAATCGATCCTGCGTGATCGCTCAGCTGGGTCATCGCCAGCCCGGCGTAGCCGCAGGGATTAATCCGTCGAAACGGTTCCAGGTTCATGTCCACGTTCAGGGCCAGTCCATGAAAGGAGCAACCGTGGCGGATCCGCAGACCCAGAGAAGCGATTTTCGCCCCATTGACGTAGACACCCGGAGCATCCGGCTTGGCCACGGCGGTGACGCCGTAGCTGGCCAGCAACTCGATCAGGCATTGCTCCATGCGGCTGACCAGGTCTCGCACGCCGAAACCCAGCTTGCGTACGTCGAGCAACAGGTAGGCCACCAATTGACCGGGGCCGTGATAAGTCACCTGACCACCGCGATCCACCTTCACCACCGGAATATCCCCCGGCAGCAACACGTGCTCGGCCTTGCCGGCCTGGCCCTGGGTGAAAACCGGTGGATGCTCGACCAGCCAGATCTCGTCCGCGGCATCGCTGCCGCGTTCGTTGGTGAAGCGTTGCATGGCATGCCAGACCGGCTCGTAAGCCATCTGGCCGAGCTCGCGAAAGCCCACCGCGGCAGACATCACAGCACCATGTGCACGAAACCGGTAGCCCGCAACTCGCTGTTGATGTCGTACAGCTGTTCTTGACCGGTAGCGATGATGTGCAGCTGGATGGTCGTGTACTTGCCGTTGGTACTCTGGCGCTCGGCCAGGGTCTTGTGGTCAACGGTCGCGTGTTTCTCAAGGATCTCGATGATCTTGTCCTTGAAACCCACGCCTGTGTCGCCGATCACCTTGATAGGGTAATCCGCGCAGGGGAATTCGATCTTTGGTGCCTTTACTTCGGTGTCTGTCATGGCGTAACGGCCTCGTAAGCCGTGGCAACGGACATGACCCCGTTCCGGATTGGAACAGGGCCATGCAAGTCCACACTAATTCAGTTGAACAAGCCGTAGAAGAATAGACGGATGCTATCCCACATGCGGCGGAAGATACCACCCTCGTCGACCGCGTCCAGAGCGATCAGATCAGCGCTGTGCACGACCTTGTCGTCCAGTTTCACTTCGACTTTACCGATCACGTCGCCCTTGGCGATTGGCGCAATCAGTTGCGGGTTCATGGTCATGCTGGCGGCGAGCTTTTTCAGCTGGCCTTTCGGCAGGGTCATGGTCAGGTCTTGGGCCAGGCCGGCCTTGACTTGATTGGTGGTGCCTTTCCAGACAGGGGCCTGAGCCAGCTCGGCGCCTTTCTGATAGAAGGTCTGGGTTTCGAAGAAACGGAAACCGTAAGTCAGCAGCTTCTGGGTTTCGGAGGCGCGAGCCACTTCGCTGTTGGTGCCAAACACCACGGCGATCAGGCGCATGCCATCACGTACAGCCGAAGACACCATGCAGTAGCCGGCTTCGTCGGTGTGACCGGTTTTCAGGCCATCGACCGTCTTGTCGCGCCACAGCAGCAGGTTACGGTTAGGTTGCTTGATGCCGTTCCAGAAGAACTCTTTCTGCGAGTAGATCGCGTAGTGAGCCGGGTCTTCGTGGATGATCGCGCGAGCCAGCACGGCCATGTCGTGAGCCGACGAGTAGTGCTCAGGGTTCGGCAGACCGGTCGGGTTCATGAAGTGGCTGTTGGTCATGCCCAGATCGGCCACGGTTTTGTTCATCATGTCAGCGAAGGCGTCTTCGCTGCCGGCGATGTGCTCAGAGAGCGCAACGCTGGCGTCGTTACCCGACTGAATGATGATGCCGTGCAGCAGGTCGCTGACAGTGACTTGCGAGCCGACCTTAATGAACATCCGCGAACCGCCGGTACGCCAGGCGTTCTCGCTGACGGTCACCGGATCGTTTTCACCGATCTGGCCACGACGGATTTCCAGGGTCGCGATATACGCGGTCATCAGCTTGGTCAGGCTAGCCGGAGGCAGACGCTGGTCACCGTTGTTCTCTACCAGCACGTTGCCGCTGCTGGCATCCATGAGTACGTAGGCTTTGGCGGCCAGTTGCGGTGGCGACGGCATCATCTCGACCGCGAAAGCGGCAGGCGAGAGGAGCAGCGGGACTAGCAGGCACAGGCGTTTGGCAAAGGTGGTGATGTTCATCCGTCTCTCGAAATCGCTAATGGAAACTGCCCAAGGGCAAAACTAATCAGATGACCTTCTAACGGGTCATCGCGTGTTCAGCTGTTCACTCAGACCCTTGCCGGGCTTTTGTTCTTCAACGAGCCAACAACCAGGTCCACCCCCCAAACCGCAAGCGAACCGTCAATCAAGTACTACGTATTACTCGGCAGTGACCAGGCTCGGCGAACCGAGATTGGCCAGGCGCACACTGTTCTGCACTTGCTGGATTTCACCCGGCGAGCCGATCGGCCCCAGGCGCACCCGATGCAGCGTCTGTTGATTGCGCACGATCGAACTGATGAACACCGGAGCGCTCACCATCCCGCTGAGCTTCGATCTCAGGAGTTCTGCAGCGTCCGGGTTGGCGAACGCGCCCACCTGCAGATACTGGCCAGAGGCTGCTACAGAAGCGTTTTTTTTTGCATCGATCGGCACAGGCACAACGGCAGCGGCGTGCTGCTGCGGCGGTGGCGTCCATTGTTCGACGGTGCCGGCCGAAGCCGTAATCGTCGGAGCGCTATTTTGCGAGATTTGCGGCTCGTTAAGCATCAAAGGCGCCGGACGGCCTTTGGCTGCCCACCATTGCTGCGGGTCGATGCCTTCGACCTTGACCCGCGCGGTACCGGTTTCGGCATAGCCGAGCTTCTTGGCCGCTGCGTAGGACAAGTCGATGATTCGGTCCGAGTAGAACGGCCCGCGGTCGTTGACTCGCAGGACTACGCTCTTGTTGTTGTCCAGGTTGGTCACCCGAACGTAACTTGGCAGTGGCAAGGTCTTGTGAGCAGCACTCATGCCGTACAGGTCGTAAACCTCGCCATTGGCGGTGTTCTGACCGTGGAACTTGGTGCCATACCAGGAAGCCGTGCCGGAGGCGACGTAGGACTTGGATTCCTGCTGCGGGAAGTAAGTCTTGCCCAGCACGGTGTACGGATTGGCTTTATAAGGACCGCTGTGCAGGGTCGGCGTGGCATCCGGGATGCGCGAGACGTCGACATCCCACCATGGCGCGCCATCCTTGTGGGCGCGGTTGATGTCCAGGCCTGGCGTTGCGCGCACGGCGGTGGGAGAAGACTTTTGCGCCGGCGCGCGACTGGTCGAGCAACTGGCGACCAGCACCGCCAACGCGGCGAATGCCATCAGCTTCAGGGGTTTATTCATAGGCAATGCCCGCATTACTTGACGCCCCGTGCTTGGACCAGCTGTTCAGACAGTTGATGTACGGCCATGGCGTACATCACGCTGCGGTTATAACGCGTGATTGCGTAAAAATTCGTCAGACCCATCCAGTATTCGGGGCCATTGTCACCTTCCAGGCGGAAAGCCGTGACCGGCATATCATCGCGCAGCGCATCATGACTTGACCACCCCAGCGCCCGCAACTCCCCGACGGTTTTAGTCGGTTCGATGCCTGTGGTCAAACCTTCGTCCACCTGATCGCCACGCACATCGGCGCGGCTGACCACCGGTTCGCCGGCTACCCAGCCGTGACGCTTGAAATAACTGGCGACGCTGCCAATGGCATCGTCCGGATTGGTCCAGATATTAATGTGGCCGTCACCGTCGAAGTCCACCGCATAGGCACGAAAGCTGCTCGGCATGAACTGCGGCAAACCCATCGCGCCAGCGTAAGAGCCTTTGAGCGTCAGCGGATCGACCTGCTCTTCCCGGGCCAGCAACAGGAACTCACGCAATTCCTTGCGGAAAAATTCGGCACGGGGAGGATAGTCGAAACCCAGGGTCGACAAGGCGTCGATTACCCGAAAATTGCCGGTATTGCGGCCGAAAAAGGTCTCAACGCCGATGATCGAAACAATAACCTGCGCCGGCACGCCGTATTCCCGCTCGGCACGAGCCAGTAGCGCCTCGTGCTGACGCCAGAAGTCCACACCACGGGCGATGCGCGCGTCGGTGATGAACATCGGGCGGTACTCGTTCCACTGCTTGACCCGCTCGGCAGGTTTCGAGATCGCGTCCAGAATCGACTGCTTGCGCTCGGCTTCGCGGAACACGCCCATCAGTTGTTCACCGGCGAAACCGTAGTCGCGGGTCATTTCACCGACGAATTCGGCCACCTGGGGTGAGCCTTCGTAATCGCCGGCCAACGCATCCTGCGCTGTGCCAAGGATGCTCACCAGGCCGACCCATGGCGCATATCGAGTCGCCCAGCCACGCATTACTTGCATTGAAATCTTCACCTTATTCAAACCTGAGCGATCCACTTACGATGGGTATGGATCGACATCAAAACCCCAAACGCTGACAGCAGCGTCACCAGCGAAGTTCCTCCGTAGCTAATGAACGGCAACGGCACCCCCACAACCGGCAACAGGCCACTGACCATACCGATGTTGACGAAAACGTAAACAAAAAACGTCATGGTCAGACTGCCCGCGAGCAATTTGCCGAACAATGTCTGGGCCTGAGCGGTAATCACCAGTCCGCGGCCGATCAACAACAGGTAAATCAGCAGCAGTGCACAAATACCCACCAAGCCGAATTCTTCGCCCATGACCGCAATAATGAAGTCGGTGTGGCTTTCCGGCAGGAAGTCCAGGTGCGACTGAGTACCGAGCAACCAACCCTTGCCGAACACACCGCCGGAACCGATGGCGGCTTTCGATTGAATGATGTTCCAGCCAGTGCCCAGCGGATCGCTTTCGGGGTCGAGGAAGGTCAGGATTCGCTGCTTCTGGTAGTCATGCATGATGAAGTACCACATGCCGACCGCCACTGGCACAGCCGCGGCAATCACGCTGAGAATCCAGCGCCAGCGCAGGCCGCCCATGAACAGAACGAACGCGCCACCGGCGAGGATCAGCAGCGAAGTGCCGAGGTCGGGCTGACGCACGATCAGGATAAACGGCAAGCCGATCAGAAACAGACTGACGCCCACATGCTTGAGCTGCGGCGGCAAGGTGCGCTTGGACAGATACCAGGCGATAGTCGCCGGCATCAGAATCTTCATGAATTCCGAGGGCTGGAAGCGGATCACCCCGGGAATGTTGATCCAGCGCGTAGCGCCCATGGCGTTGTGGCCCATGACGTCCACCACCACCAGCAACAGCACGCCGAGCACATAACCGACTGGCACCCAACGGGCCATGAAGCGCGGTTCAAACTGCGCAATGACGATCATCGACACCAGGCCGATGCCGAACGAGGTGGCCTGCTTGGCCAGCAGATCCCAGCTTTTGCCGCTGGCCGAATACAGCACGAACAGGCTGCCGGCAGCGAGGGTCAGCAGCAGGATCAGCAACGGACCGTCGATGTGCATGCGTTGCAACAGCGTCGCGCGGCGACGCATCACATCCTCGCTGGAGAGGATGCGATCGAAATTACTCTTCACGGGCCGTAGCCTCCGCACTGATAGGGCTGGCGTATTCGCCCTTCAACCGACCGTCCTGGTCCAGAAGCCAGGCGTCCATGATTTGACGCACCACGGGCGCTGCGACGCCGGAACCGGACTCGCCGTTCTCGACCATCACCGACACCACGATTTGCGGGTTGTCGGCTGGTGCGAAGCCGACGAACAAGGCGTGGTCACGATGGCGTTCCTGAACCTTGGAGCGGTCGTACTTCTCGCCCTGCTTGATCGCGACGACCTGGGCCGTACCACTTTTGCCCGCGATGCGGTATTGCGAACCGATCGCCGCTTTGCGTGCCGTACCCCGGGCACCGTGCATCACCTGTTGCATGCCGTGGTTGACCTTGGTCCAGTCGGACGGGTCACGCAGGATGATGTCCGGCATCGGGTTTTCATCCTTCGGCCGCTCGCCTTCGACGGTCTTGGCCAGGTGCGGACGGTTCCAGACACCCTTGTTCGCGACCAGCGCTGTGGCCTGGGCCAGCTGCAACGGAGTGGACTGCATGTAGCCCTGCCCAATCCCAAGAATCAGTGTTTCTCCCGGGTACCAGGCCTGACGTCGGGTTGCACGCTTCCATTCCCGTGTCGGCATCAGCCCCCGTGACTCTTCGAACATGTCCAGCGAGACCTTCTGGCCGATGCCGAACTTGCCCATGTAAGCCGACAACCGATCGATCCCCAGCTTGTGGGCCAGGTCGTAGAAGTAGGTGTCGTTGGACCGCATGATCGCCGTGTCCAGATCGACGTAGCCGTCACCGGTACGGTTCCAGTTACGGTATTTGTGATCGTAGTTGGGCAACTGGTAATAGCCGGGGTCATACACCCGACTCGATGCGGTCACAACGCCAGCATCCAGGCCGGCAATTGCCACGGCCGGCTTGATGGTCGAGCCCGGCGGGTACAGGCCGCGCAGCACGCGGTTGAACAGTGGCCGGTCGATGGAATCGCGCAGCTCGGCGTAGGCCTTGAAGCTGATGCCGGTGACGAACAGGTTCGGATCGAAACTCGGCGCACTGACCATCGCCAGCACTTCGCCGGTTTTCGGGTCCAGCGCGACCACCGCACCACGACGACCGCCGAGTGCAGCTTCGGCCGCTTCCTGCAATTTGATGTCCAGGCTCAGGACGATGTCCTTGCCGGGAATCGGATCGGTACGCTTGAGCACGCGCAACACGCGGCCTCGAGCGTTGGTCTCGACTTCTTCGTAACCCACCTGACCGTGCAGCTCGGGCTCGTAGAAACGCTCGATACCGGTCTTGCCGATGTGGTGGGTGCCGCTGTAATTGACCGGATCGAGCGACTTCAGCTCTTTCTCGTTGATCCGCCCCATGTAACCCACCGAGTGCGCAAAGTGCGGGCCCTGCGGATAGTGACGCACCAGCTGCGCGACCACTTCCACACCCGGCAGACGGAACTGATTCACCGCGATGCGGGCGATCTGTTCTTCGGTCAGCTCGAACAGGATCGGCACCGGCTCGAACGGCCGGCGCCCCTGACGCATGCGCTTCTCGAAGATCACCCGGTCCTCGGGCGTCAGCTCCAGCACTTCGACAATGACGTCGAGCACTTGCTGCCAGTCGCCGGAGCGTTCGCGGGTCATGCTCAAGCTGAAGCTGGGCCGGTTATCGGCCACCACCACGCCATTGCGATCGAAGATCAACCCGCGCGTCGGCGGAATCGGCTGCACATGGACACGGTTGTTTTCCGACAGGGTCGAGTGGTACTCGTATTGAATCACCTGGAGGAAATACAGCCGCGCGATCAGCACACAGATCAGCAACACCACCGCAATTGCCCCGAACACGACGCGGCCACGCACCAGACGGGCGTCTTTTTCGTGGTCCTTGATGCGGATCGGCTGGGGCATGAGGGCAGAACTACTTGTGGTAAGGGTGGCCGGACAAGACTGTCCAGGCACGATACAGCTGTTCGCCGATCAGGATTCGCACCAGCGGGTGCGGCAACGTCAACGGCGAGAGCGACCAGCGCTGATCGGCCCGGGCACAGACTTCCGGCGCCAGCCCTTCGGGGCCGCCGACCATGAAATTCACCGTGCGCGAGTCCAGCCGCCAGCGATCGAGCTCGACCGCCAGTTGCTCAGTGCTCCAGGGCTTGCCGTGGACTTCGAGGGTCACAACGCGCTCGTTCGGCCCGACCTTGGCCAGCATGGCTTCGCCTTCCTGACGGATGAAGCGCGCCACGTCGGCGTTCTTGCCACGGGTGTTGAGCGGTATTTCCACCAGTTCCAGCGCCAGCTCGGACGGAAGACGCTTGGCATATTCATGCCAGCCTTCTTCCACCCACTTGGGCATGCGTGAACCGACGGCGATCAGTCGCAGTCGCACAGCGATCCCTTATTGCTGGTCTTTGTTGAGCTTGACGAAGTGCTCATGGGTGTTTTCCGGGCTGTGGTGAGCCGCGTTCAGAGCACGGCTCTGTTCTGCACCGGACCACAGACGCTCCAGGTCGTAAAATTGACGAGCCGAAGCAGTCATCATGTGCACGATGACATCATCCATATCCAGCAGGACCCAGTCGCTGTCGCCCTTGCCTTCTTCACCCAGCGGCTTGACGCCCAAGGCTTTGACCGCCTCGCGGACCTTATCCAGCATCGCGCCGATCTGGCGGTTGGACGTACCGGTAGCGATGATCATGAAGTCAGTGATGCTCTGCTTTTCACGAACGTCGATTACCTGAATGTCCTGGCCCTTGACATCTTCCAGGGCCGCTACGGCAACCTTGACCAGCTCTTCGCCGCGCAGCTCAGGGCCGGTTGGAACTTCTACTGGCAGCGGGGCGCTCTTGAACGTGCCTTTGCGCTTTACTTTAGTTACGTCTTTGTTCGTCATATAAAACTCGTTTTTGCTCGTATGTTCGGGCGCTTCGGTACACGCGTTCACGTGTTTTGAAGCGCGCCCTTTTTCAGTTCGACGCACGGTAGAGACCGTGCGCATCGATGTAGGCCAGGACCGCGTCGGGCACCAGGAAACGTACCGACTTACCGCTGGCCAGCAGTTGACGGATCTGGGTGGCGGATACCGCGAGCGGTGTCTGCCAGACGAATGCAATCTGTCCGCTCGGCCCTTTGAGGGCCAGCGGGTCGCTCACCGAGCGTGCCGCCAACAGATTGCGCAAGGCATCCGGCGGTTCGCTGTCGGCATCCGGGCGTTGCAGCACCAGGATGTGGCAATGCTGGAGCAACTCTTCCCAGCGGTGCCAAGTGGGCAGGCCGCAAAATGCGTCCCAGCCCAAAAGTAGAAAAATCTGGTCTTCGGCGGCCAGTTCGGCGCGCATCAGTTCCAGGGTGTCGATAGTGTAGGACGGTTTGTCCCGCTGCAATTCGCGGGCGTCCACCACCAACGGCGCCACACCGGCCACCGCGCACTCGACCATCGCCAGACGGTCTTTCGCCGACACCTGCGGCGTACCGCGATGAGGCGGTCTGGCACTGGGTGTCAGACGCAGCTCATCGAGCGCCAGCGATTCGGCGACTTCCAGCGCACTGCGCAAATGGCCGATGTGCACTGGGTCGAAGGTTCCGCCCAGCATGCCAATGCGTCGAGGCGCAGGCTCGCTGGCGGTTACCGGGGCTGACAGGTCGAGGTCGCCCAAGTCAGTCCGACGCCTGGCCGCGCAACTGGCCATCACCGACCACGATGTACTTCTCGCAGGTCAGACCTTCAAGACCCACCGGGCCGCGGGCGTGCAGCTTATCAGTAGAAATGCCAATCTCGGCACCCAATCCGTATTCGAATCCATCGGCGAAGCACGTCGGGGTGTTGATCATTACCGACGACGAATCGACTTCCGCGACGAAACGTCGGGTGTCAGCAAGGTTTTCGCTGACGATCGAATCGGTGTGATGGGAGCCGTACTTGTTAATGTGTTCGATGGCCTGGTCCAGTCCGTCGACCACACGGATCGAGAGAATGGGCGCCAGGTACTCGGTGTTCCAGTCTTCTTCAGTGGCCGCCACCGCATCGATGATCGTCCGGGTGCGTTCGCAGCCGCGCAGTTCGACGCCTTTTTCGCGGAACTGTGCAGCCATCGACGGCAGGAAATCCTTGGCGACTGCCTGGTCGACCAGCAGGGTTTCCATGGCGCCGCAAATACCATAGCGGTAAGTCTTGGCATTGAACGCGATGCGCTGGGCTTTCGGCAGGTCGGCGTGAGCACTGACGTAAACGTGACAGATGCCGTCCAGATGCTTGATAACCGGCACGCGGGCGTCACGACTCACGCGCTCGATCAGGCCACGGCCGCCACGGGGCACGATAACGTCGACGTATTCAGGCATGGTGATCAGTGCGCCAACGGCGGCACGGTCAGTGGTTTCGACCACTTGCACCACGGCGGCAGGCAAATCGGCTTCAGCCAGACCGCGCTGGATGCAGGCGGCAATGGCACGATTGGAATGAATCGCCTCGGAGCCGCCACGCAGGATGGTCGCGTTGCCGGACTTCAGGCACAGGCTGGCGGCATCGATGGTCACGTTCGGCCGGGATTCGTAGATGATCCCGATCACGCCCAACGGCACGCGCATCTTGCCGACCTGAATGCCCGACGGCCGAAAGCTCATGTCGCGGATCGCGCCGACCGGATCCGGTAGAGCCGCCACCTGACGCAAACCGACGATCATGCCGTCGATGCGTTCCGGGGTCAGCGCCAGACGCTCAAGCAATGCAGGCTCAAGACCATTGGCGCGGCCAGCGGCCAAATCCAGTTCATTGGCAGCCGTCAGCTCGGCGCGTGCGGCGTCCAACGCATTGGCAGCAGCCTGCAAGGCGCGGTTTTTCTGCGCGGTGCTGGCACGGCCGATGACGCGAGAAGCTTCGCGGGCAGCGCGACCCAATCGGGTCATGTAGTCAAGAACGGACTCAGTCATGGTCTGGAGTGGTCTTTGCTAAGGTCTTGGTAAAGAGTAAAGCGGCAGATTATAGCTGTCGCGTCCCTCGACTAACAGCGGTGACGGGCGGATGGTCGAAATGGAGGGCAATTTGCCGACGTTCAGCCGTGATTAAGCTGCAAATTGTTATCATCACGACTCAATCAGCCCTGATAAACGCCGTTCTTCATGACCAACCTGACTGTTCCCACGTCCGCAATGAGCCCGCCCGAGGGGCTCGGGGATGCATTTTTCGACAGAGATGCTCAAACGCTGGCCCGGGATTTACTCGGCAAAGTCATTCGTCACCGGGTCGGCGACCTGTGGCTCAGCGCCCGTATTATCGAGACCGAAGCCTATTACTTCGAAGAAAAAGGCAGCCACGCCTCCCTCGGCTACACAGAAAAACGTAAGGCTTTGTTTCTGGATGGCGGCCACATCTATATGTATTACGCCCGGGGCGGCGATTCCCTGAACTTCAGCGCCCAAGGCCCGGGCAATGCAGTGCTGATCAAATCCGCCTATCCGTGGGTCGATGACTTGAGCGGGCCGGCGAGCCTGGCGCAAATGCTGTTGAACAATCCCGACGCCCAAGGTCGCCCTCGCCCCTCGCAAAAGCTTTGCGCCGGACAGACTTTGCTCTGCAAAGCGTTGGGCCTGAAGGTGCCGGTCTGGGACGCCAAGCGCTTCGACCATGAAGTGCTGCTGGTGGAAGATGTCGGCCCGGCGCCCGTTCACATCATACAAACCACGCGCCTGGGCATTCCCCACGGCCGCGACGAGCATTTGATGTACCGCTTCGTCGATGCGGCTTACGCGCCGTATTGCACGCGCAACCCGCTGCGACGGGGGCAGGTCGAAGGTCGCGATTATTTTTTGCTGTGAATACAACTCCTGCGGGGGTCAATTAATAAGAGGGAGTTGTTTTTATGGGCCCATGGCTCGATAGCGTGACCGGTTGGTTGACGGTCAACCCGCAATGGCTGGCCGCGGCGGTGTTCATAGTGGCCTGTGTGGAATGCCTGGCGATTGCCGGGCTGATCGTGCCCGGCACAGTGTTGCTGTTTGCCGTGGCGGTACTGGCCGGCAGCGGTGCGCTGTCGCTGGGCGAAACGCTGTTGCTGGGGTTCCTCGGCGGTGTGCTGGGCGACATCATTTCGTACTTCCTCGGGCGACATTTCCATCAGAACATCCGGCGCCTGCCAGGATTGCGCCATCATCCGGAATGGATCGCCGGGGCCGAGGCATATTTCCAGCGCTACGGTATCGCCAGCCTGCTGGTCGGGCGCTTCATCGGCCCGCTGCGGCCGATGTTGCCGATGGTCGCGGGGATGTTCGACATGCCCTTCCCGCGCTTCGCTGCCGTCAGCCTGCTGGCCGCCGCTGGTTGGACCGTTGCCTATCTGCTGCCCGGCTGGGCCACGGGGGCGGCGATTCGCTTGCCGCTGCCGGAGGGATTCTGGCCTGAGGCCGGAATCGTCGCCGGCAGCATCGCCCTCATGCTGGGCTTGAGCATCACCAGCAGCATGCGCCGTCATCGCAAAGCGACGATGCTGATTACCGGAATGAGCTTTCTGATTCTGGCGGGACTGTTTATCGGCTATCCGCACCTGACAGCCCTCGATCAGGGTGTGATGACTCTGGTGCAGGAGCACCGCAGCCCGATGCTCGATGAAGTGGCGGTGACGTTCACGTTGATCGGCGAGTTTCGCAACATGCTGTTGTTCAGCGCCCTGTTAACGGGTTTGCTGTTGCTCACCCGGCAATGGCGCCAGGCGATTTTCGCCGGTAGCACCCTGCTGTGCACCGCGCTGGGCAACACCGTGACCAAACACTTTTTCGCCCGCGTACGCCCGGAAGTGTTGAGCGACCCTCTGACCAGCTACAGCATGCCCAGCGGCCACGCCTCGGGCTCTTTTGCGCTGTTTCTGACGCTGGCCGTGCTGGCTGGTCGCGGGCAACCACCGCGCATGCGTCTGACCTGGCTGCTATTGGGTTGCTTGCCCGCGCTGGCGATTGCCCTGTCCCGGGTGTACCTGGGCGCGCACTGGCCAACGGATGTGCTGGCCGGCGCGATGCTGGCAGCGTGCGTGTGTGCGGCGAGTTTGTGGCTGAATCAGCGCCCGGCACCGCTCAACGCCATGCCACCGAAGGTCTGGTGGCTGGTGTTGCCGGCGATGGTAGCGCTGTTCGGGTTCTTTGCGTTGCGGCACTTACCGCATGCGATGTTGCGGTATGCCTACTGATCAGGCAAACAACTCACCCTGCAACTCATCCAGCAGCGCCTGAATCGCATCCAGTCGCTGCTGCGGATCATCGAGTTGCAGCAGGTCGATCTTGTCCACTTCGGCAAACGGCAACAGATACGCCAACTGATTGGCCAACGACTGCTGCCCGGTTGCTTCGGTGCCCATGTTCAATGCTTCGACCATTGGGTGTTCGGCCAAGGCTTTGAGCAGTGCAACCAAGTCAGCGTCCTCGTCCTGGAGCGGTTGCTCAGGTTCGTCCTCTAGCCACTCGACCTCGGCGACGGTCAGCTGATCGCGCTGAACCTCGGTGCGCAACACGTGGAAACGCCGTCCGCCCTGCACCCGAATGCCCAGCAAGCCATTGTCCTGCTGTTTGAAATCAGTGATCAGCGCCTCGCATCCGACCAGTGCGTAGCCCGCCGGGGCGATGCCGACCTCTTCGCCGTCGAGGATGCACACCACGCCGAAGCCGCCGCCCTGTTTCATGCAGCGACTGATCATGTCCAGGTAGCGCGCCTCGAAGATCTGCAAATCGAGGATGCAGCCAGGAAACAACACCGTGTTCAGCGGAAAAAGCGGCAAGCTCATAGACATTTCCTTACACCACCATCGACACCGCCAACGGCAGGAAAACTGCCGTGGCCACGCCCATCAGACTCATCGCCAGCGCCGCGAAGGCGCCGCATTCTTCACTTTCCTGCATTGCCACCGCAGTGCCTACCGCGTGCGCCGTCATGCCCAGTGCCATACCGCGCGCCTCAGGACTGTGCACACCCAGCCTGGTCAAAAGACTCGGCCCGAAGATCGCCCCGATCACCCCGGTAATCAACACGAACACTGCCGCCAGCGCCGCGACGCCACCGATCTGCTCTGCCACCAGCATGGCAATCGGCGACGTCACCGACTTCGGCGCCATGGTCATCAGGATCATATGTTCGGCACCAAACGACCAGCCCAGCAATACGCCCATGCCGGTGGCGACGACGCCACCTATCACCAGCGTAGTAAATATCGGCCAGAACAACTGCCGAATGCGTCGCAGATTGAGGTACAGCGGCACAGCCAGCGCAACGGTCGCAGGCCCGAGCAGGATGCTGAGGATCTCGGTGCTCTTGCGGTACTCGGCATAGGTCAGGCCGCAACCCACCAATACGCCGATCACCAGCAGCATCGAGACCAGCACCGGTTGCAGAAAGATCCAGCGGGTTTTCTCGTACGCCGCCAGCACCAGCTGATAAGCACCCAGCGTAATGCCGATGCCGAACAACGGATGATGAATCACCGACGCCCAGGCGCCGTGCCAGTCGAAGATCATTGGCCGTCCTCACGATGAGCGTGACGCTTGACCATGCGCTGCATCAGCACGCCAGCGAAGGCCAGGGACAGCAACAGGGACAACACCAGCGCACCGACGATGGCCCAGAAATCTGCGGCAATGTCTTTAGCGTAAACCATCACACCTACGGCTGGCGGCACCAGCAGCAACGGCAGGTAACGCAGCAGACTGCTGGCCGCGAGGTTCAGCGGTTCGCCGACCTGGCCACGGCTGATCAGGAATACCAACAGCAACAGCAGGCCGACAATCGGCCCCGGCAGCACCGGTAAAAACAAGTGGTTGATGGCTGTGCCCAGCAATTGGAACAGCACCAGCCAGGTCAGGCCACGTAACAACATCCGTCATCTCCCGCCAATATCATCCCGCACAAGCGGGCCGAGCATTATAAGCACGCCAACGCTATAGACCGGCATTCGCCAAAATCATGTTCAGTTGACCGGAGCCATTTGCCATGTTGATCTAAAGTGGTAATCCGGGAGGTCAAATCCCCCCACCTCAAAACTATAAAACCGATGAACCCAAGGAGAGTCTCAATGCCCTATGTTCCAGTTGCAGAGCTCAAAGATTATGTCGGCAAGGAACTCGGACGTTCCGAATGGCTCACCATCGATCAGGAGCGCATCAACCTGTTCGCCGAAGCCACAGGGGACTATCAGTTCATCCACGTCGACCCGGTCAAAGCCGCGCAAACGCCATTTGGCAGCACCATTGCACACGGTTTCCTGTCGCTGTCGCTGATCCCCAAACTGATGGAAGACATCCTGATCCTCCCTGAAGGGGCGAAGATGGTGGTCAACTACGGTCTGGATACCGTGCGTTTCATCCAGCCAGTGAAGGTCAATTCCCGGGTACGACTCAAGGTCGACATGAACGAAGTCATCGAGAAGAAACCCGGCCAATGGCTGCTCAAGGCCACCGCCACGCTTGAGATTGAAGGCTCGGACAAACCGGCCTACATCGCCGAGCCACTGTCTCTCTGCTTCGTGTAACCCATCCCGGATGCGAAGCAGCTCACGCTGTTTCGCGCCCTCTCCTGTTTCCTGGCTATATAAGGTCAAACAGCTGCGGCATACTCGGTCGCCTAATTGCCCGGATCCCGCTATGCGCCCACTTGCACTCCTCGCTCTGACCCTATTGCTCACCGCTTGCGGCGACGGCGAATCGCTGTTGCCCCCCGACGCCCGCTTGCCGGACGGCGGACGCTATCGCGGTGAACTGGTCAACGGATTGCTGCAAGGCCAGGGCCGTATCGATTACCCGAACGGCAGCTGGTACGCCGGCGACTTCGACAAGGGCCAATGGCATGGCCAGGGCGAATGGCACGGCAGTAACGGCGAAGTCTATCGCGGGGGATTCAATCTAGGGCTGTTCGACGGCAAGGGCACACTGACCACCAGCGGCAGCAGCTTCACCGGCGGTTTCAAAGCCGGTCGACGGGACGGCGAAGGCACCCTCAAAGAAAACGGTATGACCTACCGCGGTGAATTCAAGGCCGATCAATATTCAGGGCTCGGTCGTCTCGAACTCGAAGACGGCAGCTCGTATCAGGGCCAGTTCGCCCACGGCAAACCCAACGGCGAAGGCCAACGGGGCGACGCCAGCGGCAATCAGTTCACCGGGCATTTCGTCGACGGTCAGCTCGAAGGCAACGGGACTTTCAACAGCGCCGATGGCGATATCTATATCGGCGGCTTCAAAAACAACCAACTGCACGGCAAGGGCCGCTACGAGAACGCCGACGGTGATGTCTGGCTCGGTCAATTCAAGGAAGGATCGCTGAACGGCAAGGGCGAGCTGATCGGTGCCGACGGTAGCCATTACATCGGCCAGTTCAGCGACTGGCGCTTCACCGGCCAAGGTCGATTGAACCTGTCAGACGGCAGCTTCTACATCGGCCAGTTCGACGGTGACAGTTACTCGGGGCACGGCACCCTGGTGCTGACTGACGGCACGGTGCAAAACGGTACGTGGGTCAATGGCCAGCGTGTTCGCGATGCCGATGGCAAGCTGCTGCCCGACAGCCTGGAACTCGGTTTGCTGGCCCAGGGCCGTTTGCTCGACGATGCACTGTCCAACGTGCCGGCTTCGACCCCCGCAGTCGAGTTGTACACCTTGACCCTGGGTGGTGACGGCAAGCAAAGCGTGTTCCTGCGCGAATCCGATTACGTCAGCAACATGCTCAGCAGTCGCTTTGGTGCGTTTGGCCAGATCCGCCTGGTGAACCATCGCGACCACCTCGTCGACCGGCCGATGGCCACCCGGGAAAACCTGCGCCGCGCCGCCGCCGCCCTGGCCGAACGCAGTGGCCCGGAAGACTTGATCTTCATCTACCTGACCAGCCACGGCACCAGCGAACACGAATTGGTGCTCGACCAGCCGCGCATGGAACTGTCCGATCTACCGGCCGATGAACTTGCCGCAGTTCTCTCTCCGCTGAAAAACCGCGACAAGATCATCGTGATTTCGTCCTGCTACTCCGGTGGCTTCATTCCCGCCCTCAAAGATGAACGCACCCTGATCATGACCGCCTCGCGCGCTGACCGCGTGTCCTTCGGTTGCTCGGAAGAAGCCAACTTCACCTACTTCGGCGATGCGCTGTTCGCCCAGGCACTGAACCAGACCGACGACCTGGAGCAAGCCTTCAAACTGGCCAAGGCCACCGTCGCCGAACGTGAACTGGCGGACAGCTTCGAAGCCTCTGAACCGCAGATCTGGGCGCCGAAAACCGTTCTCTCTCACTGGCAGCTGTTACGCAAACAGCAGGCACGAAAAGCACTACAAAGTGTCTCCGTCAGCAGCAAGGACGCAACGAGCAACTAAGCTGAATAGTATCAAGGGGGAAACACTATGTACTTGACGCCTCAGCACGTACTGCTTGCCGGAGCTACCGGTTTGACCGGTGAACATTTACTTGATCGCCTGCTCAATGAGCCCACGATCTCACGAGTATTGGCGCCCTCACGCCGGCCATTGGCCGAGCATCCCCATCTGGAAAACCCGGTCGGCGACCCTGCGGTGTTTCTGCCGCAATTGAATGGTCGCGTCGACATCGCCTACTGCTGCCTGGGCACCACCATCAAGAAAGCCGGCTCGGAACAGGCGTTTCGCGCGGTGGACCTGGACATGGTAGTGGCGTTCGCCAAACGTGCACGGGAGCTGGGCGCACGGCACCTGATCGTGATCAGTGCACTGGGGGCTGATCGCAGGTCCCCTATTTTCTACAACCGGGTCAAAGGCGAGATGGAATATGCATTGCGCGCGCAGGACTGGCCGCAACTGACCATTTGCCGACCTTCGCTGCTGCTGGGCGAGCGTATGGAACCGCGTATGGCTGAGCAATTCGTTGGGCCTTTGTCCCGCTTGATCCCCGGTAAATACCGCGGCATCGAAGCCTGCCAACTGGCCCGCGCCATGTGGCGACTGGCGCTCGAAGAGCAGGATGGGGTACGGATTGTGGAGTCGGATGAATTGAGGAAGTTGGGCAAATAATGCTGCGCCTGAAATGACGCCTTCGTCGGATCGCCGCCCGGACCAAGCCCGCTCCCACATTTGATCGGCGGTGTCACATAATTTGTGTCTGCTGAAGATCTAATGTGTGTGCGGGCTTGTTCGCGAAGGGTGCGCCCCCCACTCAGAGCCGAACGCTACAACCCGCCCGTTGCCTGAAAACTTACCCCGATCACCGTGAGCACCGACAGCGGCAACAGCAGCGTGTCGAGCAACGCACTGGCCGGCAGGTCGACACCGGGGTAGCTCGGGGCTTCGGCGCCGAAGCGGTCCATGGCGCAGCAGCCGCCGTTCATGGCATACAAATCCAGACGCGTCCCCGAGTACACCACTGGCGCCCCTGGCTTGGCGGCATCAAGCGTTCGCGCCGTGGCGCAGCCAGCCAATTGCAGCGCCAGCACCATCGCCAGCAGCTTATTCATCGCTGGTCAGATGGTGTTCGCCCCAACGCGGCAGCATGTCCTGGGGAATATTCAGCAGATTGAGAATTCGCGCCACGACGAAATCGATCAAGTCGTCGATGGTTTGCGGCTGATGATAAAAACCGGGCGACGCCGGCAAAATCGTCACGCCCATATTCGACAACTTGAGCATGTTCTCCAGATGGATACTCGAATACGGCGTCTCACGCGGCACCAGAATCAGCTGACGACGTTCCTTCAAGGTGACGTCGGCGGCACGCTCGATCAGGTTGTTGCAGGCCCCCGTCGCAATAGCCGACAAGGTCCCGGTGGAACACGGCACCACCACCATCGCCGCTGGCGCGCCGGAGCCCGAGGCTACTGGCGACATCCAGTCTTCCTTGCCGTACACCCGAATCTGTCCGGCGGCAGCCCCGGTGTATTCGGTGAGGAAGGCCTGCATCATCTGGGTTTTCGGCGGCAACGTAACGTCCGTCTCGGTGGCCATCACCAGTTGCGCAGCCTTGGAGATCATGAAGTGCACCTCGCGGTCTTCACGAATCAGGCAGTCAAGCAGGCGCAAACCATATTGGGCGCCGGAAGCGCCGGTCATCGCCAGCGTGATGCGTTCCGGGCCGTTGTTCATTGCAGCGCCTCGGCGAGTTTGCCGTGCAGGCCGCCGAAGCCGCCGTTGCTCATGATCACCACGTGAGTGCCGGGCTGGGCCTGGCTCTTCACGCGCTCGATGATGCCTTCCAGCGAATCGCTGACGATCGACGGCACCGTACACAACGCAGCAGTCGCCCCCAGATCCCAACCGAGGTTAGCCGGCGCGTACCAGATCACCTGATCGGCATCGACCACGCTTTCCGGCAAGCCGTCGCGATGAGCACCGAGTTTCATAGAGTTGGAGCGCGGCTCGATGATCGCAATCAACGGTGCATCGCCGATGCGCTTGCGCAGGCCGTCGAGGGTCGTCGCAATAGCCGTCGGGTGGTGGGCGAAGTCGTCGTAGATGGTAATGCCACGGACCTCCGCGACTTTCTCCATCCGGCGCTTGACGCTTTTGAATGCGCTAAGAGCAGCGATGCCCATAGACGGCACCACGCCGACATGGCGGGCGGCAGCCAACGTAGCCAGAGCGTTGGCGACGTTGTGTTGGCCGGTCATGTCCCACTCGACCACACCTTGGGCAACACCTTCGAACATCACTTCGAACTTCGAACCGTCTTCGCTGTGCAGTTTGACCTGCCACTGACCGCCGGCGCCGGTGGTTTGCACCGGGGTCCAGCAGCCCATCTCGATCACTCGCTGCAACGCAGGTTCGGTGGTCGGATGGATCACCAGGCCTTCGCTCGGGATGGTCCGCACCAAATGGTGGAATTGCCGCTCGATGGCTGGCAGATCGGGGAAGATGTCGGCGTGATCGTATTCCAGGTTGTTCAGGATCGCCGTGCGCGGGCGGTAGTGAACGAACTTGGAGCGCTTGTCGAAGAACGCGCTGTCGTACTCGTCGGCTTCGATCACGAAGAATGGTGTGTCGCCCAAGCGAGCGGACACCGAGAAGTTTTGCGGCACGCCGCCGATCAGGAAACCCGGGCTCATGCCCGCATGTTCCAGCACCCAGGCGAGCATGCTGCTGGTGGTGGTTTTGCCGTGGGTACCGGCGACGGCCAGCACCCAGCGACCTTGCAGCACATGATCTGACAGCCATTGCGGGCCGGAGACGTACGGCAGGCCTTTGTTCAGCACGTATTCGACAGCCGGGTTGCCGCGGGACATGGCATTGCCGATCACCACCAGATCCGGTGCCGGATCGAACTGCGCCGGGTCATAGCCTTGGGTCAACTCAATGCCCTGAGCCTCAAGCTGAGTGCTCATCGGCGGATAGACGTTGGCATCGGAGCCCGTCACGTGATGGCCCAGCTCTTTGGCCAGAACAGCCATCGACCCCATGAAAGTGCCGCAGATACCAAGAATGTGAATGTGCATTAGTCGACCTCGTAAAACATGGCCGCAGGTTAGCGTAGGGTGGGAAAATTCGCACTCTTTAGCTGATGGCTTGAGATCCACCCCTCATCCCAGCCCTCCCGAAACGTCGGACCGCCCCACAGGGGAGAGGGGGAAAGGGAGCAGATCTCCATGGTTTTCGCAACCTGAGCTCGGCTCGTCATTTCAGGTCGATGTACCTCCAAGAACACCTCGATCAGTCCCCTCTCCCTCCGGGAGAGGGTGAGGGTGAGGGTGAGGGCTGGATTTAACTGCCTACCGCTCAATGCCGTGTTTACGCAGTTTTCGATAGAGAGTGTTACGACTGACCCCCAACTGTTCAGCCGTGTGAGTCATATGCCAACGCGTCTGTTCCAACGCATTCAGCAACGCCAGCCGCTCAGCGTCATCCAGCGGATAGTCCGACGGCTCTTCAACGGCAACAACCGGAACCGACCGGGCCTGGCGAATCATCGCCGGCAAATCCTCCAACCCAATCCGCCCACCGTCGCACAACGCCGCTAACGTGCGCAGCACATTGCGCAACTGCCGCACGTTCCCCGGCCAGGCAAAGGCCAGCAACGCCTGGCGTGCCGGACCGTCAATCAATACGGTTTCCCCGCCCGCCTCTTCGGCCAACAAAAAATCGAGCAACTGAGACTTATCACTGCGATCACGCAGCGCCGGCAGTGCAACTTCCAGCCCGTTGAGCCGGTAATACAAATCCTCGCGGAAGCTGCCGTCCTGCACCCGCTCCAGCAGATTGCGGTGAGTGGCGCTGATGATCCGTACGTTGACCGATTCCGGCTCGCCGCCGATCGGCACTACCTGACGATCCTCCAGCACCCTTAATAGTCGGGTCTGCAAAGCCAGGGGCATGTCGCCGATTTCATCGAGGAACAGAGTCCCGCCATCGGCCTGCTGCAACTTGCCACGCATGCCTTCCTTGCGAGCGCCAGTAAAGCTGCCGCCGCGATAGCCAAACAGCTCGCTCTCGATCAGGCTCTCGGGGATGGCTGCGCAGTTGAGGGCGACGAAGGCTTTTTCTGCTCGCCGGCTGGCCTGGTGGACGGCTTTGGCAAACGCTTCCTTGCCGGATCCGGTTTCGCCGTTGATCAGTAGCGGTACGTCCCGCTCGAACACGCGCAAGGACTTGCGGAAATTTTCCTGCAGCCCCGTGTCACCCAGACAAATGCCCGACAAGCGCGAAGGTTCGGCGATCACCGGACTTTGCACCACCGGCACCGGAATGCTGCGTGGCTGCCCGCGCAACACCGCAAACAGACTCCGCCCGTCGCGCGTGCGCAACGGCCAGCTGGCGCTGGCATTGACGCTTGCGCGGCCGAGCAATTCATCCAGCGAGCAGTCAAAAAACGCCTCCACCGGCTTGCCCAGCAGCCCACCGCGAATATGCCCCAACAGGTTCAGCGCACTCTGGTTGACCGCACTGATCCGCCCTTCCCCGTCAAACGCCAGTAACCCTTCGCTGAACAACCCGACGGATTCGGCCTGAAGGTGAAAACGCAGCAACCACTGATTGTCGAAATAGCGCAGGAAATAGCAGCTCTCGATCATCTTCGCCGAAAGATTGACCAGGGCCATGGTGTGGAATTGGCTCTGACGCGAGACCTCGTGGCGCGCCGAGGACACGTCGAGCACCGCCAGCAGTTCGCCATGCGGGTCGAACACCGGGCTCGCCGAGCACGTCAGGCCCGTGTGGCGGCCGCGAAAGTGTTCATCCTGGTGAATGGTCAGCGACTGGCGCTCCACCAGGCAGGTGCCGATGCCGTTGGTGCCTTCGCACGCTTCGCTCCAGTCCGCACCGAGCCAGAGGCCGGCGCGTTCGAAAATCTTCCGCTCGGCAGGCGCGGTGACGCAATTGAGGATCACGCCGCGGGCGTCGGTCAGCAGGACAGCGTGGCCGGCACCGGAGAGTTGCTGATGAAGGCTGGTCATTTCGCTGCCGGCGATGTGCAGCACTTGCTGCAAGCGCTCGCGGCTTTCCAGGACGCGGCCATGTTCCAGCACCGTCGGCGCCATGGTCAGGGACGGGTCGAGGTGATAGTCCTCAAGACAACGCAGCCAGGAACGGGCAATCGACGGATCGCTGCCGGGGCCGTGCAGGTGGGATTTTCCCTGAGTGACGGTCAGGACTTGCTGGGCATGGCGACTCAAATGGTTGTCGTGCATTTCTTATTGTTCTCCCCGCAGAGTCTGGTCCGCTTTTCCGTGTAGCAGCTGCCGAAGGCTGCGTCCGGCTGCGAAGCAGTCGTAAACCTGTGTCCCGTATGCATTGCCGAAAACGAGGCGAGCGCTTCGCACTCGGACGCAGCCTTCGGCAGCTGCTACACGAAGCAAAATTGCGTGAGCCGAGCATCCTCCAGCGCGACGCGCATTGCAATGCTGGCGAGACCGACCCGTCACACGTTGCGCCAGAAGCGGTACAAAGTGTCACGGGGACCGTACCGAAACCGTCACAGACAGAGTCCGCCGGTCCGACAAAAACCGCGTAAAGCCTTGATTTGCCTGACCTGCAAGGCAGTGGCCCGACCTTTGCTCTACGCTTATAGCAAGCGCACATGCGCTCTCCCTTATAAGCACAAAAGCCAAGGAGAAATCACCATGCGTTACGCTCACCCCGGTACTGAAGGCGCTATCGTTTCGTTCAAGAGCAAATACGGTAACTACATCGGCGGCGAGTTTGTCGCGCCTGTCAAAGGTCAGTACTTCACCAATACCTCGCCAGTGAATGGCCAACCGATTGCCGAATTCCCGCGCTCCACGGCCGAAGACATCGAAAAGGCCCTGGACGCTGCCCACGCGGCCGCCGATGCCTGGGGCGCCACGTCCGCCCAGGCGCGCTCGCTGGTGCTGCTGAAAATCGCCGACCGCATCGAACAAAACCTCGAAGTCCTGGCGATCACCGAATCCTGGGACAACGGCAAAGCCGTGCGTGAAACCCTCAACGCCGACATCCCGCTGGCAGCCGACCACTTCCGTTACTTCGCCGGTTGCATCCGCGCCCAGGAAGGCAGCGCTGCCGAGATCGACGGCAACACCGTGGCCTATCACATCCATGAACCGCTGGGCGTGGTCGGGCAGATCATCCCGTGGAACTTCCCGATCCTGATGGCCGCCTGGAAACTCGCCCCGGCCCTGGCGGCCGGTAACTGCGTGGTGCTCAAGCCTGCCGAACAAACGCCACTGGGCATTACCGTGCTAATGGAGCTGATCGGCGACCTGCTGCCGCCCGGCGTACTCAACGTCGTGCAAGGCTTCGGCAAAGAAGCCGGCGAAGCACTGGCCACCAGCAAACGCATCGCCAAGATCGCCTTCACCGGCTCGACCCCGGTCGGCTCGCACATCATGAAATGCGCCGCCGAAAACATCATTCCGTCCACCGTGGAGCTGGGTGGCAAGTCGCCAAACATCTTCTTCGCCGACATCATGCAAGCCGAAGAAACCTTCATCGAAAAAGCCGCCGAAGGCCTGGTGCTGGCGTTCTTCAACCAGGGCGAAGTCTGCACCTGCCCATCCCGTGCATTGGTGCAAGAGTCGATCTACGACGACTTCATGAAAGTCGTGATGAAAAAAGTGCTGTCGATCAAACGTGGCGACCCGCTGGACACCGACACCATGGTCGGCGCCCAGGCGTCCGAGCAGCAATTCGACAAAATCCTTTCGTACCTGGAAATCGCCAAGGGCGAAGGCGCCGAGCTGTTGACCGGCGGCAAGGTGGAAAAACTCGAAGGCAACTTGGCGACCGGGTATTACATCCAGCCGACTCTGCTCAAGGGCACCAACAAAATGCGCGTGTTCCAGGAAGAAATCTTTGGCCCGGTGGTGAGCATCACCACCTTCAAGGACGAAGCCGAAGCCCTGGCCATCGCCAACGACACCGAGTTCGGCCTGGGTGCCGGTCTGTGGACCCGCGATATCAACCGCGCCTATCGCATGGGCCGCGCCATCAAGGCCGGTCGTGTGTGGACCAACTGCTACCACCTGTACCCGGCGCATGCCGCGTTCGGCGGTTACAAAAAATCCGGCGTCGGTCGTGAAACCCACAAAATGATGCTCGACCATTATCAGCAGACCAAAAACCTGCTGGTGAGCTACGACATCAATCCGCTGGGCTTCTTCTAAAAGCGTCTGTCGCAGGCAAGCCACTCTCCTTCTGGGAGTGAGCTTGCTTGCACATTGCGCCTTCGCGCCAACCCGGCAAACACGCCGGTCAAAAACAATAAGAACAGGTGAACCCCTATGTCTAGCGATCAAGCCAGCGTGCAGCCGGCTACCTCCTCGGTCGACTTCGAAAAGGTCGGCTCCGACTATTTCCAGCAACGTGAACTGAAAAAAGGTGCAGCAGGCTGGGTCCTGCTAGTGGGTCTGGGCGTGGCCTACGTCATCTCCGGCGATTATGCGGGTTGGAACTTCGGCCTGGCCCAAGGTGGCTGGGGCGGCATGTTTCTCGCCACGTTGCTGATGGCGACCATGTACCTGTGTATGTGCTTTTCCTTGGCGGAACTGTCGTCAATGATCCCTACCGCCGGTGGCGGCTACGGTTTTGCCCGCAGTGCGTTCGGCCCTTGGGGCGGGTTCCTGACCGGGACCGCAATCCTGATCGAATACGCCATCGCCCCAGCGGCGATCGCGGTGTTTATCGGCGCCTATTGCGAATCACTGTTCGGCATCGGCGGCTGGATGATTTACCTGGCGTTCTACATCATCTTTATCGCCATTCACATTTTCGGGGTCGGCGAAGCCCTGAAACTGATGTTCGTCATCACCGCCGTCGCCGCCCTAGCGCTGGGAGTGTTTCTGGTGGCGATGGTGCCGCACTTCAGCGTCGCCAACCTGCTCGACATCCCGGTGACCGAGGCCAAGGGCGCCAGCAGCTTCCTGCCGTTCGGCTACGTCGGCGTGTGGGCAGCCATTCCCTATGCGATCTGGTTTTTCCTGGCTGTTGAAGGTGTGCCACTGGCGGCAGAAGAAACCAAAAACCCGAAACGCGACCTGCCACGCGGGTTGATTGGTGCAATGCTGGTGCTGGTGACCTTTGCCCTGCTGATTCTGGTGATCGGCCCTGGCGGTGCGGGCGCCAATGCTTTGATGACCTCGGGTAACCCGTTGGTCGAAGCGCTGAGCAAGGCCTATGGTGGCTCGACCTGGATGGGCCACTTCGTTAATTTGGTGGGCCTGGCCGGGTTGATTGCCAGTTTCTTCTCGATCATCTACGCCTACTCGCGGCAGATCTTTGCACTGTCCCGCGCCGGCTACCTGCCGCGCAAACTGTCAGAAACCAACAAAAGCAAGGCTCCCGTATTGGCACTGATTATTCCCGGCATCATCGGATTCGGCTTGTCACTGACCGGTCAGGGTGACTTGCTGATTCTGGTGGCGGTGTTCGGCGCGACCATTTCCTACGTCCTGATGATGGCGGCGCACATCACACTGCGCATTCGGCGCCCCAAAATGGATCGCCCATACCGCACGCCGGGCGGTATCTTCACCTCGGGTGTCGCGCTGGTGCTGGCTTGCATCGCCGTGGTGGCGGGTTTTCTGGTAGACCCACGCGTGGTAATTGGCGCTGCGATCATCTATGGAGTGTTAATTGCTTACTTTGCTTTCTACAGTCGGCATCACTTGGTAGCAGGCACGCCCGAAGAAGAATTCGCGGCCATTCAGAAAGCTGAAGAAGCCCTGCACTAAAAGGGCCGAAAATTACGGCGCAGACCCCATCTGCGCCGTCACGGAGAATCTGTATGGCTAGTTTTGCTCACACTGTCGGTGGCCTGATTTATCGCTTCGAAAGCCTCAAGGAGGTGATGGCCAAGGCCAGTCCGGCACGCTCAGGGGATTTCCTGGCTGGCGTCGCGGCACTTAACGATGGCGAGCGCGTTGCCGCGCAGATGGCCTTGGCTGACATCCCGCTCACTCATTTCCTACAGGAAGTGCTGATTCCTTATGAGGCCGATGAAGTCACCCGACTGATCATCGACACTCACGATAAACAAGCTTTCGCGGCTGTCAGCCACCTCACTGTCGGCGGCTTTCGCGACTGGCTGCTCAGCGATGCCGCCGACGAACAGAGCCTGCGCGCCCTCGCGCCAGGTCTGACCCCGGAAATGGCCGCTGCCGTGTCGAAGATCATGCGCGTGCAGGATCTGGTGCTGGTGGCGCAGAAAATCCGTGTTGTTACAAAATTCCGCGGCACGATGGGTTTGCGCGGCCGGTTATCCACACGCCTGCAACCCAATCACCCCACCGACGAACCGGCCGGCATCGCCGCGAGCATTTTGGACGGCCTGCTGTACGGCAACGGCGACGCGATGATCGGCATCAACCCGGCCACCGACAGTATCGCCTCGATCTGCGCCATGCTGGAAATGCTCGACGCGATCATTCAGCGCTACGAGATTCCCACCCAGGCCTGCGTGCTGACGCATGTCACCACGTCCATTGAGGCTATCAATCGCGGCGTTCCGCTGGACCTGGTGTTCCAGTCGATCGCCGGCACCGAAGCGGCCAACGCCAGTTTCGGCATCAACCTGAACGTGTTGCAGGAGGGTTACGACGCCGGTTTGAGCCTGAATCGCGGCACGCTGGGCCAGAATCTGATGTATTTCGAAACCGGTCAGGGCAGCGCCCTGTCAGCCAACGCCCACCACGGCATCGATCAACAGACCTGCGAAACCCGCGCCTACGCCGTTGCGCGACATTTCAAACCGTTCCTGGTGAACACCGTCGTAGGATTCATCGGCCCGGAATACCTCTACAACGGTAAACAGATCATCCGCGCCGGCCTCGAAGACCACTTCTGCGGCAAGCTCCTGGGCGTGCCCATGGGTTGCGACATCTGTTACACCAACCACGCCGAAGCCGACCAGGACGATATGGACACCCTGCTGACCCTGTTGGGCGTGGCCGGGATCAACTTCATCATGGGCATCCCCGGCTCCGATGACATCATGCTCAACTATCAGACCACCTCGTTCCACGACGCCCTTTACGCCCGTCAGACCCTGGGCCTGAAACCGGCGCCGGAATTCGAACAATGGCTGGCAAGAATGGGCATTTTCACCCAGGCAGACGGCAAGATTCACTTCGGCGACAGCCTGCCGCCGGCTTTCCGCCAAGCGATGGCGCAACTGGGATGAGTGTTGAAATGGATAAACCACCCGTTGATCCACAGAACCCGTTGCTGGAACTGCGTCGCCTGACGCCGGCGCGGATCGCCTTGGGAAGAACCGGCACCAGCATGCCGACCAGCGCGCAGCTGGATTTCCAGTACGCCCACGCTCAGGCGCGGGATGCGGTGCACTTACCGTTCGACCATGTGGGGCTCAGCTCACAACTGGCTGAACGCGGGCGTGCCAGTCTGCTGCTACACAGCGCCGCTACGGACCGGAACAGTTATTTGCAACGCCCCGATTTGGGGCGAAAGCTGAGTGATGATTCGGCGCAGACACTGCGCGATTACGCATTGGCCAATCCCGGCGGTGTCGATCTGGCAATTGTCGTTGCCGATGGGTTGTCGGCGCTGGCCGTTCATCGCCATACCCTGCCGTTTCTGGCACGGATGGAAGATCAGATTGTGAGTGACGGCTGGTCCGTCTCACCGGTCATTCTGGTGGAACAGGGTCGGGTCGCCGTAGCCGACGAAATCGGTGAACTGCTGGGTGCAAAAATGGTGGTGATCCTGATCGGCGAACGCCCTGGCCTCAGCTCCCCGGACAGCCTGGGGCTGTATTTCACCTATAATCCAAAGGTCGGGCTGACGGATGCCTATCGCAACTGCATCTCCAACGTCCGACTCGAAGGCCTGAGTTACGGCATGGCGGCACACCGTTTGCTGTATTTGATGCGCGAGGCCTGTCGGCGGCAGTTGTCAGGGGTCAATCTGAAGGACGAAGCTCAAGTTCAGACACTCGAGTCGGACGCTGGAGCAGGCATGAAAGGTAATTTCCTACTGAGTTCGTCGGATGCCTGAACCGTTTCCGCATTGCGTTTCTGACCCAGTTTCAGGCAGGATCGAAACACGGCCGCCCGAGTGAGAACCGTTCGCCGTCACAGTACGTGAAGACAGCCACTTGAAGACGAGACCTACCATGCGGATTATTCAAGCGACGCTCGAACACCTGGACCTGCTGACCCCGTTGTTCGTCAAATATCGCGAGTTTTATGGCTCCCTGGCTTATCCGGACTCGTCCCGGGCGTTCCTTGAAAAGCGCCTGCGTCGCAAGGAGTCGGTGATCTACCTGGCCCTGGCCGATGACGACAGCAACAAACTGATGGGTTTCTGTCAGTTGTATCCGAGCTTTTCGTCCCTTTCGCTGAAGCGCGTGTGGATCCTCAACGACATCTACGTCGCCGAAGAGGCCCGCCGCCAGTTGGTGGCCGACAACCTCATCCGCACTGCGAAGAAAATGGCCAAGGAAACCAACGCTGTACGCATGCGCGTTTCCACCAGCAGCAATAACGAAGTCGCGCAGAAAACCTACGAATCCATCGGGTTCAAGGAAGACACCGAGTTCAAGAACTACGTGTTGCCGATCAGCGACGAGCTATAAGCCGAAAAGATCGCAGCCCTTATGGGTACGGCCAGAGGCTGCGATCTTCTCTCACTGCGCTCCGAAATCCCCCGCTACAAACTCAACGCGCTTTTCACCTCTCAGCCCGTATAATGCCGACCTTTCCGGCTTGTAAGAAAAACTACACCCGTCTGTAGCCTTTCGCGAAGTCATCCGCACAGGCCTGCCGAGTCGGGCCGTCACCTCAGGTGCTCTCCATGGATTTCAACCCGCTCGATCTTATCCTGCATCTCGATGTTTACCTCGATTTGCTGGTAAACAACTACGGGCCATGGATTTACGCCATTCTGTTCCTGGTGATCTTCTGCGAAACCGGTCTGGTGGTCATGCCGTTCCTGCCGGGCGACTCCCTGCTGTTCATCGCGGGTGCCGTTGCGGCCGGTGGCGGCATGGACCCGGTGCTGCTGGGCGGCCTGCTGATGCTGGCGGCGATCCTTGGCGACAGTACCAACTACGTGATCGGACGAACGGCGGGTGAGCGTTTGTTCAGCAACCCGAACTCGAAAATCTTCCGCCGCGACTACCTGCAGCAAACCCACGACTTCTACGACAAACACGGCGGCAAAACCGTAACCTTGGCGCGCTTCCTGCCCATCATCCGCACCTTTGCACCGTTCGTCGCCGGCGTCGCCAAAATGCCTTACCCGCGTTTCTTCGCCTTCAGCGTCCTCGGCACTATTTTGTGGGTGGGTGGCCTGGTGACCCTGGGTTACTTCTTCGGCAACGTACCGTTCATCAAGCAAAACCTGTCGCTGCTGGTCGTGGGCATCATCCTGTTGTCGCTGGTGCCGATGATTATCGGAATCATCCGCAGCCGCTTCGGCAACGCCGCGTCCAAAACTCAATCGCGCTGATTCACCATGTGGTCCCTTAGCGCCTGGCGTCGCCAGCGCACCTTGGCCAAACACCCGATTGCCGACGACATGTGGCAGCGGGTGCGTCATCACTTGAGTTTTCTCGATGGCATTAGCGCCGCCGAAGACCAGTGGCTGCGCGAAGCCAGCGTGCTGTTCCTCCAGGACAAACACTTGACCGCCCTGCCCGGCGTCGAACTCCACCAGGAACAGCGCCTGCTGCTTGCCGCACAGGCGCAGTTGCCGGTGCTGCACCTGGGCGATCTGAACTGGTATCAGGGTTTCCACGAAATCGTCCTCTATCCCGACGACTTCCTCAGCCCCCAACGCCATCGCGATGCCAGCGGCGTCGAACACGAATGGGACGGCGAACACAGCGGCGAAGCCTGGCAGCAAGGCCCGATCATCCTCGCGTGGCCCGGCGTGATGGCCAGCGGAGGCTGGGAAGGCTACAACCTGGTGATCCACGAACTCGCGCATAAACTCGACATGCTCAACGGCGACGCCAACGGCCTGCCGCCACTGCACGCCGACATGCGGGTCAGCGACTGGGCCAAGGTCATGCAAGAGGCCTACGACGACCTTGATCGGCAACTGGACCGCAATCCCGACGCTGACACCGCCATCGACCCGTACGCTGCGGAAAACCCCGCCGAGTTCTTCGCGGTCACCAGCGAATACTTCTTTAGCGCCCCGGATTTGCTGCACGAGGCGTATCCTCAGGTCTATGAACAGCTGAAGCTGTTTTATCGTCAGGACCCTCTGGCCCGGCTGCGGCAACTTCTGGCCGAAGACCCGGTCTATCAGGCACACGACTAAGGTCTCTACGACCTCTGGTACATGGCGTCGACGAAGGAATATGCCTATAATCGCCGCCACTTTTTGGTCAATCCGGCCAAGTGTTTTTGGTCAACTAACGGGGGCACCGCCCAATGAGCTACAGCAAGATTCCGGCTGGCAAAGACCTGCCGAACGACATCTACGTCGCGATCGAGATTCCGGCCAACCACGCCCCGATCAAATACGAAATCGACAAAGACAGCGATTGCCTGTTCGTTGACCGTTTCATGGCCACCCCGATGTTCTACCCGGCCAACTACGGTTTCATCCCGAACACCCTGGCTGACGACGGTGACCCCCTCGACGTGCTGGTCGTGACCCCTTACCCGGTTGCTCCAGGTTCCGTCATCCGCGCCCGTCCGGTCGGCATCCTGCACATGACCGACGACGGCGGCGGCGATGCCAAAGTCATCGCAGTCCCACACGACAAGCTGTCCCAGCTGTACGTCGACGTGAAGGAATACACCGATCTGCCACCTTTGCTGCTGGAACAGATCAAGCACTTCTTCGAGAACTACAAAGACCTCGAAAAAGGCAAATGGGTGAAGATCGAAGGTTGGGGCGACGCAGAAGCCGCTCGCACCGAGATCATGAAGTCGGTTGCTGCCTATAAAGGCTGATAGTCGTCTCTCACGAACGGCTATAACGAAGAACCCCGGTTGATCCGGGGTTTTTTGTGGGCGTTTGAAAATCACATTCAACAGCACATTTAACGGGCGGGAAACCGGTTTTTGCTTGTTTAATTTTTACAAAAGACGTCTTACATCAGGACTTAAATTTCACGCCAGATTTGAACGTTTTGTTGAATCAAAGCCTTATGCCGCACGGCTAGACTCGTGTTTATGAAAAAGAACAAAACCTGCGGACCACGATTCAGAATGCTCCTGAAAGAGCTACAAATCACGACGACGAGATTTGCCGAATTCCTGAGTATTTCAGACCCTCAAACTGTCCATAACTGGTATACCCGCGGAGTTCCTGACTACCGCATGGAAGATGTCGCCAGAAGACTGTCCGTGAACACAGAATGGCTGAAAACCGGCGAAGGACCGCAAGACGCCAGGGCATTGCATCTGGTCGACGCATCCGGCAACACCTTCGACGCCCAGTCAATCCGAGGCACCTATCAGGTCATCGACCCAGTCGACATCGAACTACCCTTTTACAAAGAAGCGGCCACTGCCCCCGGCTCCGACAAAACCCATGTCATCAAAGACCCCAGCGAATCGATCCGCCTGCGGCGCAGCGATCTTGACTCCCTGGAAATCAACCACGCCGATGCCATCTGCGCCCGCATGGTTGGCAACAGCATGGCCGAAAAAATTGAAGATGGTTCCATCGTCGCCATCGACCGCGGGTTCACGCAAATTGTCGACGGAGAGATTTATGCAATCGAGCACGACGGCATGTTGCGCATCAAATACCTGAGTCGGGTACCAGGCAACGCGATACGCATGCGCAGCCACAACAGCTCCGAATACCCGGATGAAGTCTTCAGACCTCCGCAAATCGAAGAACAAAACATAAGGGTTCTGGGATGGGTGTTCTGGTGGTCGACCCTGAACAAACGCAGGCCACCCATACCTTTTCTGTAAACACATAACGTTGTAGCAGCTGGCGAAGCCTGCGTCCGGCTGCGCAGCAGTCGTCCATCCGGTATCCGCGGTGTACCTGAAACACCGGGTTAGATGATTTTACGACTGCTGCGCAGCCGGACGCAGGCTTCGCCAGTTGCTAACGTAACCGCAATCGCTCTAGGGCGCACGCCACGCTGGGAATCCCCCCAAAAAATCAGTATGCTGCGCCCCACATTTGCGCATCGACCCGCCCCGCGGCTCAGATCGCACCGACAAGGCAGATGATTTTCTCGCCGAGTCCCACAGCCGGACGCAAGATCCGGGTGTACGTTTTGAAGGCTGGCGCGGTTTACCAAAAATGAACCAAGCCAGTCCCCGAGAAGCCGGCCACAAGCCGGCTTTTTAATGCCTGGAAGAAAGCATGCCTGTCTTTTGAAACTCTGAATGAGAGGTTGTCGGGCCAGCGCCGCAATTACTTTCGCGCTTTTGCTGGCGCGTGGCCGGACGCGGAATTTGTGCAAGAGGTGCTTGCACAATTGCCGTGGTATCACCAGATAGCGCTTCTGGACAAATTGTCCAGTCCTGAAAACCGCCGCTGGTATGCCGCCCAGGCCATCGAGCACAACTGGTCGCGCAACATCTTGGTAATGCAGATCGAGACCCGTCTGCTGGAGCGCAGCGGCAAGGCCGTCAGCAACTTCGATAGCCAGTTGCCCAAACCTCAATCCGACCTTGCCCGCGAATCACTGAAAGATCCCTACCGTTTCGACTTCCTCGGCTTGACCCTTGATGCTCAGGAGCGCGAGATCGAGAACGCTCTGGTTAAGCATGTCACCGACTTCTTACTGGAACTGGGCGCAGGCTTTGCTTTCGTCGGCCAGCAAGTACTGTTGGATGTAGGCGGTGAAGAGTTCTTCATCGATCTACTGTTTTATCACCTCAAGCTACGCTGCTACGTGGTGATCGAACTCAAAGCTGGCAAGTTCAAACCTGAGCATTTGGGGCAACTGAGTTTTTACCTCACTGCAGTGGATGCGCAACTCAAACATCCGCAGGACGGCCCGACCATTGGCCTTCTACTATGCAAGAGCAAGAACAAGGTGGTGGCCGAATATGCGCTGCGAGATAACGCCCGCCCTATCGGCGTGGCCGAGTACGAGTTGGTGGAATCCTTGCCGGCAGAGCTTCAAACCAGCCTGCCCAGCATCGAACAGATTGAGCGCGAGCTGGCCAGTGATGACGCCTTCATGGAGGACGAATCGCAATAATCGGACAACCAAGGATCGTGGACTGCAGCTACGTAAAAACGCTGCGGTCGCCTTATTTCACGCTCACGGATAACTAAACCCCTTAACCAACGTCAACTCCCCCACCGCCCGCATCGGCACCAGAAAAGTCTCCATCTTCTCGTTCGGCGTCCCTTCCTCTGTAATCACCGTCACTTGCGCTGTCGTCAGCGGCTGAACCGCGTCCTCCTGTCCTTCCTCATCACTGCGATACCCACCCCCAAAGTAATTCACATACACCAGGTATTGGCCTTTTATCGGCGCAGGCATGGCGAAGATTTCCGGGCCGTATCCCGTCGTCACGTCAACATCAAGCGCACCACCGTTAGGAACAACGCGGTCGCCGTACCAGATATGGGCGCCGTCGGGTGTGATGAGGTGCAAGTCGAGGTCGGTGCCATCACTGTCCCAAGCCAGTAGCACCCGCAACTTCGCCGGAGTGGCCCCGCCGCTGGCGTTCAGGAATTGCGTGCGATGCCGCTGCTGGCCATCGGGGCTGCGGACTTCGACGCTGTTGCTGCCATTGGGGAATGAGAACGGGCGATCAAAGCGACCAGCGGGGTCAATCTTCAGTGGCATGCTGACGCCGTTGACGATCAACCGGCCCGGCTCACCAGACTTGGGGGTGGCGTTGATCTGACCGGTGATGCGTGCAGTGTTGGCCTGCCCCACCGGGTTGTTCACCGAGGAGGCCGGGTAGTTAACGATCTGGCGAAAGTTTTCGCCTTCGCCTTCAGGCGCACCGGTGCGCCAGCCGCCAACGGGTGTGTGGAGTTTGGCGGCGCTTTCGGCGGCGAACGTCGTCGGCCATACGCAAAAGGAGCAGAGGAACAGGAAGACCTGTGGATAACGGAGTTTCATGGCCTATTCCAGCAAGAGGTGGCGGGCGAGCCCTTCGATGTAGGTTTCATCCTGGCCGTTGGGGTGTGCTTCGAAGGCCAGGTGCAGGTATTCGTGGGTCAGGTCGAGGCGGTCTTGCAGCGACAACACGCCGCGCACGTAAATGCGCTGGCGTTCACGGTCGACGTAGGGGCGGCCGAAAGCCAGGCGGCAGACGGCGAAGGTGCTGACTTCGTTGTAGCCAACCTCGCTTTCCAACCGCAGACGCCAGCCGCGGCGTTGGTGTTGCAGCCAGTCTTGCGCGGCGGGGAGCGCTTCGCAGGAAGCGACTGGATTGTCCCAGCGGCTGAGGCTGGCACGCGGATAGGCGTGGAGCAGGATGGCGTCGTAGCGTTGGCCGGCGTTGGCTTGTTCGACGGCTTGCTGCCAGGAGAGCTTGTCCGGGCCGGACTGATCGGTGTGGTAGGTGACGGTGCTGCCGGCGAGGACCAGGTCGCTGGTCCAGGCTGCGATGTTGCGTGACTCGGCGGTGGCTGGACGTGGGGCGACGCGTTGCCGGCTGCTGCTGTCGTCGATGCTCAGGCAGTCGCCGCTGCGGGTGGCGTTTTGCAGCAGATACGTGCGGATCGCGACGACCAGGGCTTTGGCGGCTTCGGCGGGTTCGGGTTTGGCTTCGCGCTGGAGGACACGGGCGACGTATTCTTCGCGGTCCAGACGGGCGATCAGTTTGTCTTTGACCAAAAACAGTTCGCCGTCGCTGTGGATATCGAGTTGGTTGCCGTTGGTGAATTCGACGCGGTAATCGCCCAGCAAGGGCCCGGACTCAACAACACGATCCCCCGCCAGAACACGCCCGATGGGATAGCGTGAAAACAGCCCCACCTCGACACACCGTCCTGCATCCAAAGGCCAATCCACCGGCAACACCGAAGCCAACGCCCCACCGTAGTGACGCAAGACCATTTGACTGGTCCCACGCCCACCGGCCCAAATCGGCGTACCGTCCGCCGTCCACCCAGCAAACCCACCCTGACGCGACGAAGGGTCCTGATCCCCCAACCAGCTCCAGGTTTTCACCCGCAACCGGCCACCGAGTTCGCCCACGACATTGCCGTCAGCCGCATTCAACACCACATCCAGCAACACCCGCCGCGCTTGATCCTGCGCCGGCATTACGGCCAGCATTCGCAGCAACTCAGTCACTGAAACTCGCGTGGAAGGCTGCAACGAAGCCAAATCCAGCAACCACTCCGGTGCCTGCCGCGCCTGCCAATACGCACGCCAGTCAGCGCCAGCAATGCCCAACCGCTGCGGCTCAAAGTACAACCCGCACGACTTCACCAAGGCCTGATCGCGCTCAATCTTGCCGCCCGCCGTGCAGCAGTAAACTTCCTCTTTCGACTGCCCGCGACATTCGTAAGCCGGCTCATGGGCGTTGGTATCCACCAGCCAGCCGTACACAAACAACTTCCACACACTGCCCAGCGGAGTCTGCACATCAGCAGGCAACGACTCGCGCGCGATCACCTGAGTCCGGCTCAACGACAGCAACTCACCTTTAAAAGCCAGCCGCAGCGGCTCCTCCTGCGCTGTCGCCAGCGCAGGAATCAAGAACAGCAGCCACCAGACCAGAGGTCGGGTCATGTCAGTTGACCGTGACCTGGCCGAGGGCCGGTTTTTGCTCTTGCGCCTGATGCTGTGGCGCATAGACCTGAGTGAAACGCACCGGCGGCAGGTTGAACTGGCCTTTTTGCGAGAAGCGCACCAGATGACGCAGACGCAATTCACCACTCAAGGCATCGACCGGAATGGCATAGGCCATTTGCCCCGGCTCGAAACGCGCTTTCTCCAACGCGGACGGTTCGGTGCCGGCCTTGCCCATGAGCTTGATGCCCCACGTGGTGCGCTCGACATCGGCGCCCGGTGGCAGCGGCACTTCGAGCATGCCGTAGCGCAGCGGTTTGGCGGCTTTGCTGGTGATGATCACTTCGTCCAGATACAGGCTGTCGCTGGACAACGGTTTGGTGCCGACCGCTTCCAGTTTGAAGGTGAAGGCTTCGTCGCCCGGCACCAGACGCGACAGGCGACGGGTGATGGTCACGGCCATCGGATCAACCGGTGGTTGTTTGGTCTGGAAGCTCAAAGCCGCTCGCAACGGACGCTCTTGCGTACCGGTCAGCGACAGCACCGCAGGCACTGGCGAAGAACCCTGCCACGTCCAATAAACCTCACCGGTATTACCGTGTTCTTTCTTCCAGCCTTCACCCGGTGCCAGTAAGAGGGTGGGCGAAGCCTGCTCGATGCTGCGTTGCAACCAGGTCAATGACAACGCACGTTCCAGGGTCGATTGCTGTGGCAGCAAACGCTGCAACAACGCTGCCGCGTGAGCCTGATCAAAGGCTTGCAGCGACAGGTTCAAGGCTTCGGCAAACGGTTGAGAGCTGACGGCCAAACGCTGTTGCGCATCCGCCAGTTGACGATTGAATGCGTCCGGCAGAATCACCTTCGATTGCTTCGCCAAAGAGGCCGTCAGCGCACGAGCGGCTGCCAGACCCAGCGCCGAATCCGGATCGCTCATGACGATGCTGTCTTCGCCATCGTCCATCAGGTTCGCCGCATTGCCCTCGCCCGCTTTCGCCAGATCATCCATCAAACCGCTGAGCAAGGTGTTCACCGGCAATTGCATCTGCTTGGCGAACGACAGGATCAGCGCGCGCTGCAACAGCGGCGTGTTGTTGGCCTGCTTCGAATAGACCTCCAGCACCCGCTGCCAATGCTCCGGCGGCAGGCTCAACTCCAACGCTTTGCTAGCGTGCCAGTCGGCGTAGTACGCGTAAGCGGTGAGGAACGCATCCGGCTCGCCGTCCATGCCCCACCAGGTGAAGCTCGCCGCAGGCCCGGCCATTTGCACCAGACGCAGACGGCTGTTTTGCATGATCAGGCGCAAGCGATCGCGGATTTGCGGATTCGACGATAAGGCCGGATACGCAATGCTCAGCGGCAGCAAACGACTGGCCGTTTGTTCGACGCCGCCGTACGGATAACTCAACAGATCGTCGAGTGCCGAGCGGAACAGCGCTTGCGGACTGTCATCCAGACGCAGGCGAATATCCGTCGCATCCGCTGGCAAGGTCAGCGGCGTATCACCGCTGGCCACGTCCAGGCTTTGACTTTGGATCACTTGCCAGCCTTCGCCGGCCGCGGTCAGTCGCACAGCCAAAGCATCAGCCGTTTTACCGTCCTGCACCAGCTCAGCCGTCCACTCGCCACTGGCCAACGCGAACGCTGGCAGCGCGATGTAGTTGATGCCGTTATTCAGCGTCACGGGGACGCGTTGTTCGGTACCGCCGAAATGAATCACCAGCTCAGCCTTGACCGGTTTTTCCGCTTGGCTGAAAGCAAACACACCCAGATCAGGTTTGTCGCCGTTGCGGAATTTGGTCGGGCCGCTCCACTTCAGGTACAGCGGTTTTTCCGAGCGTACAAATTGCTTCTTCTGCCCGACCTGACCGTCATCGGCGATGGCCCGGGCGGTGATGCGCCAGCGGGTCAGCGAGTCCGGCATCTTGAAGGTGAAACGGGTTTTGCCGGTGGCGTCGGTGATCAACTCCGGCTGCCACGCGGCAGTGTCGACGTCTTCACGACGCGGCCGCTCCAGCACTTTCACGCCCCGCTCGCTACGGTTAGCTTTGCCCGGCGCGCCAGGGCTGCCCGGCAATGCCACGTCGTAGCTGATGAACGACAGACTGGCGCTGGTGCGCACGTTGTTGCGGCGCGGGTGGTAGAAAAACTGGTCGATGGTCGGCGCAACTTCCGGTTGCAACGCGTAGACCATTTCGTCCACCACGCTGACCGTCAGGTGCGCTGGAACAGGCTTGCCGGCGAACTGCGTGGTCAAGTCCACCGACACGGTATCGCCCGGCTGATACGACTCTTTGTCCGTGGCAATCGCCACGTCGATTTGCGGCGCGATCACCTTGATGCCCGCGTTCTGGAAGCTGTACTGACCGCCCTTGGTGTAAAGCACCGAGAACGTCAGGTTCGGCGCAAAACTATCCTTCACCGGGATCCGCGCGCGGTACTGAGTCTCGCTGAGTTTCTCCATCTTCAGCCAGTCGCCGCCCTTGGACAGTAGCGCTGTGGCCTCGACCTTGTCGCGCTCGAGCGACAGCAGTGCATCGCTGATCGGCTCAGGGAGCGTGATCAATGCCAGGGCTTCGTCGCCGGCCTTGTACTCGGGTTTATCGAGGACGATTTCCACGGTGCCCGGCACGGCTTTGACGCCGTCGCCCGTGACCGAATGACCGGTGGCACCCACCACGCGGTCATGGTCATCCTTCAACGTCAGGTTGTAAGTACCCGGACGGTCGAAGGCCAGGGTGAAGCCTTTGTCTTTCGCGGCGAGTTTGCCTTCGCCAACCGTCTGGTCTTCCAGACGCACCCAACTGTAGCTGCTTGGCGTGACTGCTTTACTTTGCTCGCTGCCGCCTTCATTCAAATAACTGAACGCAACCTTGTCGCCCACCGCGCTAAAACGCTGAGGCGCGCGCAGGCTGAAACTCGCCGCGCCGCGGTCGATGAGGATTTCCTTGGTGGTCTTGACCCGATACGCCGCGCCATCGCTGGCGAACACGGTGAGCATGTAGCGACTCGGCTTCTCGGCAGCCGGCAGATCGAGCGTCGCGTTGCCCTTGGAGTCGGTGGTCAGTTCGGTGCTGGTCAGTTCCACCGGGAATTGCCCGAGGTATTGCAGTTCATTGTCGACCATCGACAGCTGTTGGGCGCGCAGGCTCAGGCTCAACTTGGCGTTGGCCACCGGTTTGCCGTCCGGGTACAGCAGCACGAGGTTGCCTTTCACCGGTTCGCCGGTGCGGTAATCCTGCTTGGCCAGGTTCAGGGATATTTCGAAGTGCGGCTTGATGTATTCGGCGACACGGAAGGCACTGCTGTAGGCCTGATCCTTGTAGCTGAAACGCAGCTCGTAACCGCCCGCTACCGCGTTGTCCGGCAACTGGAACCGACCTTGAGTGCCAGCCTTGGAATCGAGTTTCAGCGCCAGTGATTGCAGCGCCGTGCCGGTGGCATCGAGCACGGTCACGTTGACGTCGGCGGCAGTCGGCAACACCGAGTCACGGGCGTTCTTGAACTCACGACCAACGATCTTCAGCGACACCCAATCCCCCGGCCGGTACAGCGGCCGGTCGGTGAAGGCATAGAGTTTGGTGTCGTAGATTTCGCTGTCGTAATAGAAGTTTTCGGAGACAAACACCCCGCCCTCTTCGTCCTCGCCGATCACGAACGAACGCTCCGGGCTGACGTGTTTCAAGCGCAGCAAACCATCGGCATCGGTCGCGCCACTGCTCATCACGCCCAGCCCATCGGTCCACAGCACGTTGACCTTCGGCACCGAACTGCCTTCGTGTTTGCGCGCGGCCCACACCAGCAATTCATCACCGGCAATCTTGCTCACGGCTACGGTGTTGGAGACGAAGACCATGGTGGTCGCACGGTACTTGCCGATCAGCGCTTCCACCAGATACAGACCCGGTTTGAGGTTGCCCAACGGGATGTAAACGTTACCCGGCGCAACGCTGACGAACTCACTGGAAGAACCGGCCAGGTTCACGCCTTCCGGCGGCTGGATCGGTTTGGCTTGCCACAGCGGATAACGGAATTGGCTGACCACCGGCAGGCCCGGAATCAGTGCAAATTGCGGCTGCGCGTCGTAAGGCGTTGGCGCGACCATCGCGGCGCCCATCTTCAGCTCTGGCACTTCCTCGGTGACTTGCTTACGCGATTCGTAGGAGAACGCTCGCTGCATCACGCGACGGGATTTGCGGTACCAGTTGTCCCACAGGTACGCGAGGGTGTTCGACAGGCCTTCGCCCTTGAACTGGCCGTCGCTGACCACGCGGTGCAGGTTCTTCTGGCGCTTGAGGAAATCCAGCGGCTTGTCGATGCGGTACACGCGAATGTCCGCGCCGCCGTAAGGCTCCATGCGAAACCGTCGGTAGTCGCGCCCCGGCGCTTCGAGGCGAACCATCGCCTGTTCATCGCTGGCAAAACTGCTGTCGGCCAACAGAAAAAAGCTTTCACCGGCCACCGGCGTGTAGCCGCTTGGCTCGACGGTGTCTTCGGCGTTGACCGCCGAAAAAGGCAGCACTAAGACCAACAGCAGAGGCAGAAAACGCAGCATGCGGGCACCGATCATTGGGAGAGAAAGTTCAGTCGATAGACGCCGATGAAGTTGGGGTTGGCTGCGTCGGGTATCCATCGGGTGTCCTTCCATGTCATTAGTTGCTGCAGGCTTGCGGAGCGCATGCCGTTGTCAGTCGGGGTGGTGGTGCCGGTGTGATAGGCGATGTAACGGCCCATCCAGATCATCAGGTGCTGGTCGTCGCCCTGATCGAAAAACATCAAGTCGCCGGGCCGGGCTTGCGCCAGATCCCGGCCGACCAAATGACTGTTGAACTGAATCAGTTTGATCGCGTTGACGTACGGCCCGACCTTGCCACCTCCCTGCTGCCATTGCTGGGCGAGGCCGCGTTGGGCCTCGCTCAGTTGCAGTTCCGGCGGCAGGTAACGGTTGGACAGGCCATTGCTGCGCAGCCATTTGTCGTCATGAACTTTCAGCGCTTCGTTGGCGGCGAAACGGACCAGGCCCGCGCAGTCCTGCTGATACCAACGCGGGCTCGGACCTTGGGTCAGTTGTTCCTGGGCGATGCGCACGAACCAGGCACGGAATACCTGGGATTGCTGCACGTCCAGCGGCGGCGCCTCAGTGGCAAATGCCCGGGTGCCCAGCAACATCGCCAGCAGGCCGAGGCCTCGGATAAGTGCTGTCACAGGGCTTTCCATTCCAGCGGCAGCCACTGCCAGTGGCCGTCGGGTTCGCTGCCTTCAGGCAAGGTCAGGGCGTATTTGCCGTAACCGCCGAGTTTGCGCAGTTTCGGGATCAGGTAGGTTTGCGCGGCGTTGTAGAACACCGGTTCCATGTCCTGCGGCAGGCTGTCGAGGGTTTCCTGTTGCATCAGTTGCGCCATCGAATCCGGACCGAAGTAGACCGGCATCAGCAGGTCTTTTGGCACCACGTCGGCCATCGGCGGGAAGCGTTTGTCGAGAGTACCGAGGGCTTTATCCACGAGTTTGTCGTCGAGGGAAAACAGCAGCGTCGAACCGTGGCGCGCCAGGCTGACTTTCATGAACGCCTTGCCGGTGATCGCGTCCGGTTGCTCGGCATCCTTGGCCTTGTAAGAACCGAAGTTGGAGCTGACCTGACGCTGCCATTGGTGGGTTGGGCCTTCCTGTTTCTCGACCACCGGGAACGCGTGCTCTTCGACGTTGCCTTCGTAAGCACCGACCATCGAGCCGAACAGGTTGCCCAGATCGCCGTCGAGTTTGGCGCTGTCATCATCGTTCAGGCTGGCCACCAGCAACGGCGTGTACAACCGCGAATCAGCGTACCAGCACAGGCCGGCGGCACCGGCCATGTGTTCGGTCAGGGCCTGGGCCACCGACTCTTCGGCGCCGAGTTTTACCAGCAATGGTTTCTGTTGTTCGGCAGCAAGTGGCAAGGCGACACAGGCACTGGCGCCCATCGGCATGGCTTGCCAGATCGGTTTGAAATCGAAGTCCGGCTGGTTGTCCAGTTCATCCATGGCCAGGAAGCTGTGCCAACCCTTGTCGTCCATGTCGAAACGCAGCCCGGCGAAGTTCGGGATGAAGCGCTGATACCCCATGGCCAGAACGCTGGAATTGACCGAGAGGCGTTGTTTCACCTCCGGCGCACGCGGTTGCAAGCCGAAGGCTTCGGGGAACAGTTTGTCGCCGTTGAGCAATGCGGCGATGGCCTTGGTCGAAACGCTGCCTGCCTCTTCCGATGAGCTGCTTTGCGGATCGTAGAGTTTGGTCGGGTTGGACAGCACCACCAGTTTGTCGCCGTGGGAGGCGAACACCAGGGCTTTGCTGGCGTTGTAGTTGAGTTGATAAAGCGCCACATCGTCAGCGCCGACTTTCACGTCGCCGAGCTTGGTCAGCTGCGAATCATCCAGCGCCACTTTGGCCAGCGGCTCCAGCACCTTGGCCAGCCCACCGCGATCCATCACCACCAGGAAATCCTTGAGCCGACCATCCGCCCCACGCCACAGCGCCACGTCTGCCGGTTGATCAAAGAGCTGCTCGATCAAACTGTCCTGCAACTTCAGGTCATGTTCGTAAATGATCCGCCGCAGGCTGCCGATCAAGCCGAGACGATCGGCATGCGCTTCGTAATAGAAGACGAAATCTTCGGTCAGGGTTTCCTTGAGGAACGGCACCGTCAGCAAGTCCTTGGGCAATTGGCTCAAGGAATGGGTTTCGAGCAGACCGTCCGGCCGGCTCATGCCCAGTTTGTCGCTGGCCAACGCCGCCGGGGGCGCCTTGGGTTTGAGCATTAACCAGCCCAACCCGACCGCGACACCGGCCACCAGGACCAGCCCGATCAGCAGCGCCGGCCAGCGGCGAGGAGTTTTGGCTGCTGGCGTTTCGGCGGCCGGAGAAACAGTGTTATCGCTCATGTTCACAAAACCCGATGTCATCCGTGGAGCGGGATGCTTAATAGTTGAAAGTCTTGACCAGCAGCAGGTCACCGATGGCCCGCAGGGGCACGATGAAGGTCTCGCGTTTTTCGTCGACGGTGTTTTCGTTGAGCACCAGGTTGATCTGTGAGGTGATCACCTCGTTCTGGTTGCTGGTCTCATCGAAGTTATAGCCGCCACTGCCGAAGTTGCCCCAATAGTTCACGTAAACCAGATAGGTGCCATGCATCGGCGCGGTCATGGTGAACATTTCCGGGCCGGGGCCATCGACGCCGTCCGGGTCCAGCCCGCCGCCGTTGCTCATCGCCGGGCGAGCCCAGAACGCGTGCTGGCCGTCGGGAGTAATGATGTGCAGATCGAGTTCGGCTTTCGGGTCGTCCCAACCCAACACCACGCGAATCCGCGCCGGGGTGCGCAGGTTGTTGGCTTCATAGAATTGAACGCGCTTGAGCGATTTGCCCTCGGCGCTGCGCACTTCGACGCTGTTGGAACCCGCGCCGAACGCATACGGCCGGGCGAAACGCCCCTGGTCGTCGGTGTACAGATTCAGCGGGTTGCCGTTGACGGCCAGGGTGTGCGGCCCTCGCTGGGTGCCGATGGCCTTGAGCTGGCCCTGGATCATGGTGCGATTGCGCTGCACACCGCGATCGATCGGTGGCGTGGGATAGGCGACTTGAGGATTTTCAGTGCGGTCCAGCAGGCCGGAATAACGCCAGCCACCCACGGGTTCCGACACCTCGGCCGAAGGCTCGGCCAACGCCGCGGTCGCGCAGACGAGCCCCATCAGCAATAGAAGAAATGAACGCATGTGACGCCTCCTGCCATGCATAACGAAACCTTGCGCCCGATCCTCGGCGCGTTACAGATCCAAAAACTGCGTTTCGTCAGAAAGACCCATGACTTTCGGGTCGTAGAAGCCGCGAAGATTAGCCATTCGGCGGTTTTTTAACAATCGGATACATCTACATTTGCGGTGGGATTCACGCTGGCAGCGTGGACGGTGAGCCGAATAGGCGTCATATTCGGCTCACCACATGAGCCGAATAACGTTTCTATTCGGCTCACCCATACCAAGAGCACCGAGTTCATGGCACCTCACTGGATCTGGCAGCAGCCCGATTGGCCGAATTTCAACTGGCAAGCCGAGCGCCTGACACCGCTATTGCGCGAGTGCGTGCAGGCCCAAGGTCGGTTGATGGGCATGGCCTGTTCAGTGGGCAGTTCGCTGAGCGCTCAGAGCGAACTGGATGCACTGTTGCAGAACATCGTGACGTCTTCGGCTATCGAGGGTGAACAGCTGAATGTCGGCTCGGTCCGCTCATCGCTGGCGCGGCGTTTGGGCCTGGAACAGGTCAATGGCAATCAAGTCAGCCAACGCAGCGAGGGGCTCGCGCAATTGATGCTTGATGCCACCCAGCATTTTGCGCACCCCCTGACGTTGGAGCGATTGCTGGAATGGCATAGTTGGTTGTTTCCGGATCAGGACACTGACTTCGCCGTACGGCCGATCCGTGTCGGAGCATTGCGCGGCGACGAGCCGATGCAGGTGGTGTCCGGGCGTCTAGACAGGCCGACCGTCCACTTCGAGGCACCGCCCCGCCAAGGTCTTGAACAGCAACTGAACACCTTCCTCGGCTGGTTTGAAGCCAGCCGGAGCCAGGAAGCACTCGATCCATTGCTGCGGGCCGGCATTGCGCACTTCTGGTTCGTCACCCTGCACCCCTTCGATGATGGCAACGGTCGCTTGACGCGAAGCATTACCGATCTTGCGTTGGCTCAGGGTGAGGCGCAGGCGATCCGTTTCTATGCCATGTCCGCAAGCATTCTCGAGGATCGCTCCGGCTATTACCGGGTACTGGAAACCAGCCAGAAGGCGACGGCGGATATCACCGAGTGGCTGGAATGGTTTCTGCAAACGCTGCTGCGCAGCTTGCAACAAGCCATGACCCGGATCGAAAGCGTGCTGGGCAAGGCGCGTTTCTGGCAGGCGCACCGAGAATCAGGGCTAATGGCCGAGCAGGCCAAGGTACTCAATCGCTTGCTCGATGGGGAGGGCAGCATCAGCGCGGCACAGTATCAAGCGGTGGCAAAAGTATCCAAGGCCACTGCGACTCGTCATCTGGCTGAGTTGCTGGAGAAGGGTTGCCTGAAACGCTTGCCCGGAGGTGGGCGCAGTACGCGTTATCAAATTGATGATTCAGACCCAATTCAATGATGAGCAACTCTCCAGTTTCAAACAAAGATTTTGACTGGAGCTCAATGTCATCTCATGGTCAACTACGGCCAGAAAAACCGTCGGCAAGGACGGTAGAACCAGAGGTAAGCCTGTGAAGCTGCGCAAACTGAAACTCAAGGATTTCCGTCGATTTGAAGACATTGAAATCGACTTCCATCCTGAACTGACGGTAATTGCCGCACGTAACGGACAAGGTAAAACTACCATTCTGGAAGCCATTGCCACCGCTCTAGGCCCCTTTGTGGGCGCATTCGATATGGGAAAGTCCAAGCACATCGAGCGTACCGACGCTCGTTATGTTCGCTTGGGCAACAGTTTTGAAAATGAGCAAAGGTTTCCGGTCGTCATTGATGCGGCTCTTGATACTCCAAGCATCCAGTGGCAGAGAGCCCTGCATGGCCCCAAAAGCCGTACGACAACCAAAGAAGCGGCTCCTCTGGCCAACTGGGGTAAGAATCTACAAGAGCTACTGCGTTCCGAAGTAGCGACTGCCTTGCCGCTAATTAGCTACTACCCAGCAGGACGGCTCTGGATCACCCATAACAACAGTTCACGAAAAGCGGTGGTGAGTGCCAGCAGAACCATGGGTTACGAAGACTGCTTATCCTCTGCATCCAACTTTGTGCAAATGCAGCAGTGGATGCGCAAGGCGACAATGGCACTGCTCCAACAACAAGAGCTACCAGGTTATGAGCAGTCAGACCTGAAACCCAGAATCGCCGGAATTCAAAACGCCGTAAATCTGGTTCTGGAGAATGAAGGGTGGAGCAACTTCCATTACAGCCTTGGCTATGAAGATCTCGCGATGTCTCACCCTGATCACGGGCTGCTGCCCATCAGTCTGCTCAGTGATGGCGTTCGCGCGATGATCTCGTTGACCGCCGACATGGCATTTCGCTGTGCGCGTTTGAATGGTCAATTTCAGGATAAAGCCCCGCTGCTGACTGAAGGCATTGTTCTGATAGATGAAGTCGACCTGCACCTTCACCCCGCTTGGCAGCAACAAGTGCTCGCAGCCTTACGTAAAGCGTTCCCAAAGATCCAGTTCATCGTCAGCACACATAGTCCACAGGTATTGACTACCGTGAACCGCGAACAGATCCGCGTGATTCACAAGGATGAGCAAGGCTGGATTTCTGAACAACCGGCAATGAGCCCTTTGGCACAGGAATCGGGAGACGCACTGGCAGGGGTCATGAATGTGAGCACCCGCCCTCCTATGGACATAGTTGAAACAGCTCACGAATATGAACAATTGTTCCGGGACGGCGCAGGCACCAGTCCACAAGCCAAACAGTTGAAAAAGGAGTTGGACGACGCAGGTTATGAAATTTCCGAAGCTGATATGACGCTCTGGACGTTCCTTGCAGCGCAAGTTAGGAAGGCGCGTAATGATTGAGTTGGCTCATAACCCTGTAACACCGCAGGCGCTTATGGATTTCAACGCGGCTCATCCACATGCGGGGCCAGGCGACTTCGATGGAAATGCCTTTCACTTAGTGAAAAAAATCGTGAAGGCGAGCCTCCATTACGATCAAGGCGGGCTTTGCGTTTATTGTGAAACGCCACTCGAGCCTGATTCAGGACAAATTGACCATATCAAACCTAAGCGCGGCAACGATGGGCACCCTCACTTGACGTTCACTTACACCAACTATGCGCACGGGTGTATCCGATCAGGTGGGTGTGGACAACGAAAAGGAGACCGGGTCCTTCCGATTGAACCTGCACCCGGCTGTAACGAGCGGTTCTCGCTGTCATCGGATGGCTCGCTGGAACCTATGCCCACTCTTAACCGGAGGGAAAAGCATGTGGTTCGCCAAACGAGAGACATGCTTGGGCTTCAAAGTGCTGCGCTCGTTCGTGAACGTGAAAAATGGATAAACGCCTTTGTCAGCCTCCTGAAGGAACAGCCATTGATTGCGAAAGATTTTCTGAGAGAAGCCCCCTTCCGCCATATTTTGCTTCGTTTGATCAGTTAGCCTCTTCGTCGTGCCAGTGAGTTAACGGGGTCCCGCCCATTTGCCCATACCCCCCATGTCTGCTAGTGTCGCGCCGGTTTAACGTCAACCGGAAATAGCCGCCATGGCCCGCAAAAAAGCTGCACTGGATTTCGAACAATCTCTCGCTGACCTGCAAACGCTGGTGGAGCGTCTGGAGAACGGCGAATTGTCGCTGGAAGACTCGCTGACGGCTTTCGAGCAAGGCATCGGTCTGACCCGCGATTGCCAGGCGGCGCTGGCTCAGGCCGAACAAAAGGTTCAGGTGCTGCTCGAGCGTGATGGCGAGCTGGCCGAGGAACCCTTCGACGCGGATCAGCCAGAATGATTGCAGCGTATTCGGCGACCAGCCAGGCCCGCGTCAATGCTGCACTGGAAACCCTGTTCAACGCGCCGAGCCCTGAGCTCGCGCGTCTGTACGAGGCCATGCGCTACAGCGTGATGAATGGCGGCAAACGGGTCCGCCCGCTGCTGGCCTACGCCGCGTGCGAAGCGCTGGGCGGCAAGGCCGAGCAAGCCAACGGCGCGGCGTGCGCGGTGGAGCTGATTCACGCTTATTCCCTGGTGCATGACGATTTGCCGGCCATGGACGACGACGACCTGCGTCGCGGCCAGCCGACCACTCACAAAAAATTCGATGAAGCTTGCGCGATTCTGGCCGGCGACGGCTTGCAGAGCCTGGCCTTCAGCGCCCTGCTCGACCCTCGCCTGAGCAACTCTGACGCTGAAATCCGCCTGCAAATGGTCAGCGCTCTCGCATTGGCCGCGGGCCCGGCAGGCATGGTCGGCGGTCAAGCCATCGACCTCGGTTCGGTCGGTCTGAAACTCGATCAAAAAGCCCTCGAATACATGCACCGGCACAAGACCGGCGCGTTGATCGAGGTCAGCGTCAAACTCGGCGCCCTGGCCAGTGGTCGCGCCGAAAAAGACGAACTCAAGTCTTTGCAGACTTATGCACAGGCCATCGGTCTGGCGTTCCAGGTGCAGGACGACATTCTCGACGTCGAAAGCGATACCGAAACCCTCGGCAAACGCCAGGGTGCCGATATCGCACGCGACAAGCCAACCTACCCGGCCCTGCTCGGTCTCGACGCTGCCAAGGCCTACGCCCTGGAACTGCGCGATCAAGCCCTGCATGCGCTGCGACCGTTTGACGCGGCAGCCGAGCCGTTGCGCGATCTGGCCCGTTATATCGTCGACCGGCGCAGCTGATGGCGTATCCGCCAAGTTAAAAGCAACGCGTGGGCAGGGGGCGATGCATCAGGTAAACTGCCGCATCTTTTATACCTATAACGATTCGCCTGATGCCCACGACGTTTCATGAGATTCCCCGCAAGCGCCCGACCACGCCCCTGCTCGACCGTGCCAACACGCCGGACGGCCTGCGCCGGTTAGGCGAAGCCGAGCTGGAAACCCTGGCCGATGAGTTGCGCCTGGAATTGCTCTACACGGTCGGTCAGACCGGCGGGCATTTCGGTGCCGGCCTGGGCGTCATCGAGCTGACTATCGCGTTGCATTACGTGTTCGACACCCCGGACGACCGGCTGGTGTGGGACGTGGGTCATCAGGCCTATCCGCACAAAATCCTTACCGGCCGTCGTGAGCGCATGGGCACCCTGCGCCAGAAGGACGGCGTTGCCGCCTTCCCGCGTCGTTCCGAGAGCGAGTACGACACCTTTGGCGTCGGCCACTCCAGCACATCGATCAGCGCAGCGCTGGGCATGGCCATTGCCGCCCGCCTGCAAAACAGTGATCGCAAGGCGATCGCCGTGATCGGTGACGGCGCATTGACTGCCGGCATGGCGTTCGAGGCGCTGAACCATGCGCCGGAAGTGAACGCCAACATGCTGGTGATCCTCAACGACAACGACATGTCGATCTCGCGCAACGTCGGCGGGCTGTCGAACTATCTGGCGAAGATTCTTTCCAGCCGCACTTACGCGAGCATGCGTGAAGGCAGCAAAAAGGTCCTGTCGCGCCTGCCTGGCGCTTGGGAAATCGCCCGTCGCACCGAAGAATACGCAAAAGGCATGCTGGTTCCCGGCACGCTGTTTGAAGAGCTGGGCTGGAACTACATCGGCCCGATCGATGGCCACGACCTGCCGACCTTGATCGCCACCCTGCGCAACATGCGCGATCTCAAAGGCCCGCAGTTCCTGCACGTCGTCACCAAGAAAGGCAAAGGCTTCGCCCCGGCGGAAGTCGACCCGATCGGTTACCACGCGATCACCAAACTCGAACCGCTGGACGCTCCGGCCGCCGCGCCGAAGAAAGCTGGTGGACCGAAGTATTCGGGCGTATTTGGTGAATGGCTATGCGACATGGCCGCTTCTGATCCGCGCTTGGTCGGCATCACTCCCGCGATGAAGGAAGGCTCCGATCTGGTGGCCTTCAGCGAGCGTTTCCCGCTGCGCTATTTCGATGTGGCGATTGCCGAACAACACGCCGTGACCCTCGCTGCCGGCATGGCCTGCGAAGGCGCGAAACCGGTGGTGGCGATTTATTCGACGTTCCTGCAACGTGGCTACGACCAACTGATCCATGACGTCGCAGTGCAAAACCTCGACGTGCTGTTCGCCATCGACCGCGCGGGTCTGGTGGGCGAAGACGGCCCGACTCACGCAGGTAGCTTCGACCTGTCGTTCCTGCGCTGCATTCCCGGCATGCTGGTGATGACCCCGAGCGACGAAAACGAACTGCGCAAAATGCTCACCACTGGCCACCTGTTCAACGGCCCGGCGGCGGTGCGTTATCCGCGCGGCTCTGGCCCGAACGCGACGATCGAGAAAAACCTCGAACCGATCGAAATCGGCAAGGGTGTGGTTCGTCGCCAAGGCAGCAAAGTCGCCCTGCTGGTGTTCGGCGTACAACTGGCCGAGGCGCTGAAAGTCGCCAAAACGCTGGATGCAACCGTGGTCGACATGCGGTTCGTCAAACCGCTCGATGAAACACTGGTTCGCGATATCACCGGCCGCCACGAGCTGCTGGTGACCATCGAAGAGAACGCGATCATGGGCGGTGCCGGTGGCGCCGTCAGCGAATTTCTCGCCCGCGAAAACATCCTCAAGTCGATGCTGCACCTGGGCTTGCCGGACAGTTACGTCGAGCATGCCAAGCCTGCGCAAATGCTGGCCGAGTGTGGGCTGGATGAGGCCGGGATCGAAGCTTCGATTCGTCAGCGCTTGCAACTGCTGAGCATCTAAACCTCAGACTTATGCAAAACCCCTTGTGGGAGCGAGCCTGCTCGCGATAGTGGACTGACAGTCAACTTATTCATTGACTGACACACCGTCATCGCGAGCAGGCTCGCTCCCACATTGGTTTTTTGTGCCTTTCAAAACCTGTGCTCGCCTCAAAGCGCCGATGGACTGCTGATGAAACTCTCCCGCCTCGCCCTGACGCTGACCCTGCTACCGGCCGGCGAACTGCTGGCCGACACCTTCGAACGCGACCAGGCCCTGAAGCTTCCCGACGTGCTGATCAGCGCCAACCGTCAGGTCGAAGCGCGCAATGACAGCAGCGCCGCCAACACCGTGTTCACCCGCGAAGACATTGATCGCCTGCAACCGAGCAGCGTGACTGACTTGCTGCGTCGTGTGCCGGGTGTGCAGGTCGGACAAACCGGCGGGCGCGGGAGTCTGCCGGGGATTTACATCCGCGGCACCAAATCAGCCCAAAGCCTGGTGCTGGTCGACGGCCAGCGCATCGGCAACTCCACCTCCGGCGACAGCAACCTGCAACACATCAACATCGAACAGGTCGAGCGCGTGGAAGTGCTGCGCGGTTCCCGCTCGGTGATTTATGGCAGCGATGCGATTGGCGGGGTGATCCAGATCTTCACTCGTCGCGGCGGCGAGCAAGGCCTGCAACCGCGAATGCACGTGGGCTTTGGCAGCAACCAGACCTGGGAACGCAGCCTCGGGCTGTCCGGCGGCGACGAGCAGACCCGATTCAATCTCGGTGCCAGCCTCGATGAAACCGCCGGAATCAATCGCACCCGCGAGTCGTATCCCAGCGACGGCGATCATGACGAATACCGCAACAAATCGATGAGTTTGAGCCTGAGTCACGCCCTCACCGATGACATCGAAATCGGCGCCAACCTGCTGGATAACCGTGGCAAAAGTGAGTTCGACAATCCGTTCGGCCGCTTCGACATGGACACGTTCGGGTCAGTCCAGCAGCAGCCCTACAGCGACTTCGCGGTGAGCAGCGTCAGCAATTATGTCGATGCGCGTATCAGTGACCTGTGGAAAACCCGCGTCGAGTTCGGCCACAGCGAAAACCGCGAAAAGACTTTGGACAAGCTCAGTGACGAACGCAGTGTGTTCAACACGTATCGCGACTCGGTGAACTGGCAGAACGACCTGACCCTCGACGAGCGCAACAGCCTGATCCTCGGCGGCGACTGGTACGAGGACCGGATCAACAGCAGCACGCCATTCGACGAGGACAGCCGCTGGAACCGTGCGGCGTTTATCCAGCATCGCTACCAGACGGACAGCTTCTCCACGGAACTGGGCCTGCGTCGCGACCAGAACCAGCAGTTCGGTGGCCAGAACAGTTGGAGCGGCACCTTTACCCTGCCGCTGAACCCCGACAACGATGTGCTGCTGACCTACAGCGAAGGCTTCCGCGCGCCGACCTTCAATGACCTGTATTACCCGGATTTCAGCAACCCGGACCTGAAGCCCGAGACCTCGAAAAGCTACGAGCTGCAATGGCGCAGTCAGCTGACCGACACCAGCCGACTGGAAGCTTCGCTGTACCGCACGGACCTGGAAGACGCGATTATTTTCGGCAGCAATTCACGGCCGCAGAACGTGGCCTCGGCACGGATCAACGGGTTCGAAGCCGCATTGAAACAGGAACTGTTCGGCTGGCAGAGCAACCTCGGCGTGGCGATCATCGACCCGCGGGATCGCGATAGCGGACACACTCTGGCTCGTCGCGCGCGGCGGACCTTGAGCCTGGATCTGGATCGGCAGTTTGACCGGCTAGGGCTCGGCGCCAGCTGGCAGGCTGTGAGCAGCAGCTATGACGATGAGAACAATCAGCAGCCGTTGGGCGGGTACGCGTTGCTGGGGTTGCGCAGTAGCTGGGAATTGAATCGTGAGATCAAGTTTGAGTTGAAGGTCGATAACCTGCTGGACAAGGGTTATAGCCGGGCGCTGTACAGCCATGACGGCAGTCAGAATGGGTATCGTGAAGAAGGTCGGGCGTGGATGTTTGGGGTGACCTGGACGCCGGAGCTCTGATCTGAAACCAGCGGTGTTTGGGCTGGCCTCTTCGCGAGCAGGCTCGCTCCCACAGGGGGTTTCGCACAGAGATCCAATGTGGGAGCGAGCCTGCTCGCGAAGGCCGCTCCTCGGTCTCAGCGGTCCGGCGCGATCACATGGCACAACTTCGCGGTCGCTTCGATCATCTGCCCGCTCGGCCGCTCCAGCCCCTTATCCGTCACCAACAGCAATTTCCCCTGCGCCACTGCGGCAACCTGCGGCCAGGCTTTCCACGCATCGAGTTGCGCCTGATCGCTGGCCAGAATCACGTCTGGATTACGCTGTAATACCGCCTCAATACTGACCTGGGGCGCCGGCAGGGTCAGGTCGGCAAACACATTGCGCGCCCCGCACACTTCAAGCGCATCGCTGATGATCTGCCCGCCACCAACGGTGTACAGCGGTCGATCCCAGACCTGATAAAACACCCGCAATGGCACATCCCGACTATACCGCTGGCGAAGCGAATCCAGTCGCTGACGCAAATTTTCGGCCAATGAAACACCACGCTCCGAACGGCCGAGTTGTGAGGCAATCGCTTCAATCTGCGAAGTGAGTTGTTCGAGGTTGTGGGGTTCAGCAATGTAGGTCGGGAGGTTCAACCGCTTGAGCTGTTCACGCTGGGCCGGGCCAACGCTGCCGGGCCAGAGCAACAGCAGATCGGGTTTGAGACTGAGCAGCTGTTCCATGTCCAGCTGACCGTACCGACCAACGGAAGGAAGGTCTTTGAGTTCAGCAGGACGCTCTCCCGCATCCAGCACACCCACCAACAGGTCGGCTGAATCCAGCTCAACAACGATTTCAGAGAGCGATGGCGCGAGGCTGACAACGCGTTCGACCGCAACCGTCGGGCCACTGACGGCCAGCAGCAAAACCGCCAGCCAGACGGGTCGCATCAGCCGAGTTGACGCGGAATACGGTAGAGGTAAAACAGCACCAGGGTCGACAGCGCCAGCAGCATCAACGGCACGGCTTCGAGGCCGACGAATACCGCCAGCGCGGCGATCCAGGCCGGCAGGCCGGCAGCCAGGAACGCCGTGCGACGCTTGGCAGCCAAGGCGATCCAGGCAGCAGGTTCTTCAGGGGTATCGAGGGCTTTTTGAGTGGCGATCAACGCGTGTTTGTAGCCGCCAAAGAATTTCAGGCTGACAAACATCGACGCCACACCGGCGATGAACAACGGCATCGCCAGCACCGGCAGGATCGCCTCGCTCTGGCCAAATACGCCGTTGATCACGAACAGCGGCACCAAAGCCAGCGCCAGGTATTGCCACCAATTGACGGACAGTCGCCGCCGAACCTGACCGCGGGTCACGCCCGGTCTGCCTCACCCTGGTGCTCGTTGCCCATCATGTGGTCGAGCTTGCTGGCCTTGGTGGCCAGGTAGAGTTTGTTATGCGGGTTATGGCCGGTGTGCAGCGGCACGCGCTCGGCGACCACGATGCCCATGTCGGTCAAGGCTTTGACCTTGCGTGGGTTATTGGTCATCAGACGCAGGGATTTCACGCCCAGGTGCTCCAGCATCGGCAGGCACATGGCGTAGTCACGTTGGTCGGCGGCAAAGCCCAGACGCTCGTTGGCTTCAACGGTATCGGCGCCGCCATCCTGCAATTCATAGGCGCGGATCTTGTTCAGCAGGCCAATACCACGGCCCTCTTGACGCAAGTACAGCAACACGCCCCGGCCCTCACGGGCGATGGCCTGCAAGGCAGCCTCGAGCTGCGAGCCGCAGTCGCAACGCTGGCTGAACAAGGCATCGCCGGTCAGGCATTCGGAGTGCAACCGGCCGAGTACCGGGGCACCGTCGACGAACTCACCCAGGCTCAGCACAACGTGCTCGCGCCCGTTTTCTTCATCGAGAAAGCCGTGCATGGTGAATTGCGCAAAAGGCGTTGGCAGCTTGGAAGCGGCGACAAAAACGACAGGCACCGGTGTGCTCCTGATCAATAAGTACTGGAGATTCGCAGAGGCGGCATTGTAACAGCACGTTCCGACAGACGCTTAGGCTGAATTATGGGGCATAACAATCAAAAAGTTAGATCACTAGTGCCTAAGGCCCAGTCTACGCACGCCCTGTAATTGAATGGACTCGCCCACGCCGAGGCGTCAATGCGCCACGGTGGCAGAGCCGTCGTGAAACCTGTCGACTCGGTCAGTCTGATACACCGCGGTGCCTGAATTTACGACGGCTTCGCCGCCGGACGCAGGCTTCGCCAGCGGCTACAGGGTTCGCGCTTAGTTTGAGTCGAACGGATAGGGTTGTTTCCAGCGCTCGAAGATCGGTTTCAGCTGGCCGTTCTTCACCAGTTGCTCCATGCGTTGGTCGAAAAGCGCCATCAGGGTGCGAGCCTTGGGGGTCTTGGCAAAGCACAGATACAGCGGCAGTTCCGCGATGTGGGTGCGACGGAACTGCGACGGATCCTTGGCCCACCTGAGGACATAGTCGACCTCGGTCAGCGCGTCGATGTAAAAGTCGGCGCGGTTGCGGGTCAACATCGACAAAATCCCGGTACGCCGCATGACTTCGTTATAGCGGCGTACGTTAGGCAGGTAATCCTGAAAGTCGTAGCCGCGGACCCAGGCCAGTCGATAGTTGCCCAGGGTTTCCGGGGTCGGCGCAGGGTTGCTGGCCAGCCCCAAGGCATAGATGTGATCGGTATCGAAGTTCCAGCGCGGATAGAGCAGATCGCTGGACTCATCAAGATAGGAGCCGACACAGGCATCCACTTCGCCGCGCTGGGCCAGGCCCATGGAGCGGACGTAGGGTTCGCTGCGGATGTCCAGCTTGACCCCCGCTGGCTCGAAGACTTCCCGCAACACGTCCCAGCCCAGACCGTGGCCATCGGCGGCGGTGTAGTCTTCCCAATCTTCGCTGGCCAGATGAATCACCGACGGCGTTGCATCCCCGTCACTAGCTTGGGCGAGCGAGCAAAACATCGCGAAAATCATCACAGCCAACCAGCGCCGAGCCATCCCTAGTCCCCTGTTTTGCCCGTCAGGCAAAAATCCATACCAGCCCCTGCATCGCCAACCACGCAAACACCCCGGCCAATACGTCATCGAGCATGATCCCAACGCCGCCATGCACATGCCGGTCGATCCAGCGAATCGGCCACGGCTTGAGGATGTCGAAGAAGCGGAACATCAAAAACCCCGCCAGCAACCAGTACCAACCTTCCGGCACCAGCCACAGGGTGATCCACATCCCGACCATTTCGTCCCAGACGATGCCTTCATGGTCGTGCACCCGCAAATCGTCAGCGACCTTGCCGCACAGCCAGAAGCCAAACAGCATGGTGATGCCGAGCATCAGCCAGTAACCCCAATCGGGCAGCATCTGCCACAACGGGATAAAGGGTAGCGCAACTAACGAACCCCAGGTGCCCGGTGCTTTTGGCAAGGTGCCCGAGCCGAAGCCGAACGCCAGGAAATGCCACGGATTGCGCCAGACCGAGGGCGGTACGAATTCCGCCGGGACCTGTTTGGGATGATCTGTCACGGTGTCTCCCGAAAATGTTGATAGCCCCGGGTTTGCGGGGTGATGTCTTGTCCATCAGCGTCCAGCAGCACTACGCCCTGCCCCGTCACAACACGCCCGACCACATGGATCGGCCAGCCGTCGCTCAACAATTGCGGCAACTCGACGGACGGCAAGGTAAAGGCCAGCACGTAATCATCACCACCGCTCAGGGCCGCTTTTTCGGCACCCGACTGGCCGAGGAAGGCGACTAAAGCGTTCGACAGTGGCAGCATGTCCCGTTCAACCTGAATGCCGACCTTCGATGCGAGGGCAATATGCCCGCAGTCCGCGAGCAGGCCGTCGGAGATGTCCAGCGCCGAGGTGGCTTTGCCGCGTAGCGCCTGGCCCAACGCGAGTTGCGGCTGCGGTGACCAGTAATGTGCCAGCAGCGGATCGGCGATGGTGGCTTCAGCCGTCCGCTGACCGAGCACCAGCGGCAATGCCCCCGCCGCGTTGCCAAGCTCACCGCCAACGCACAGCAAGTCGCCTGGCTGCGCACCGCTGCGGGTCAACGCCAGACCTGCCGGTACACGACCGAACACGGTCATGGTCAGGCTCAACGACCCACGGGTGGTATCACCGCCCACCAGGGCCACACCACAGCGCTGCGCCATGATGTTCAAACCACGGGCGTAGGCGTCCAGCCAATCGGCGGTCACCGTCGGCAAGGTCAGGGCAAGGGTAAAGGCAACGGGAGTGGCGCCCATGGCAGCCAGATCGCTGACGGCCACAGCCAGCGAGCGCTGACCGAGCAGAAACGGGTCGCAAGGATCTGTGAAATGCACACCGGCAACCAGTGTGTCGGTGGAAATTGCCAACTGCTCCCCGGGGGGAACAGCCAGCAAGGCGCAGTCATCGCCGATCCCGAGGGCAACGCCTTCGCCGCCTTGCGCACAAGGCGCGGCGGCGAAGAAATTGCGGATCAGCTCAAACTCGCCCATGGCAGCCATTCAAGCGCGAATCAGCGCTTGAACGCCTTCACTTCAGCTTCACGCAGACGCGGGGCCAGCTTGTCGAGTACACCGTTGACGAACTTGTGGCCGTCGGTGGAACCGAAGACTTTCGCCAGCTCGATACCTTCGTTGATCACAACGCGGTACGGCACGTCGACGCGCTTGAGCAGTTCCCAGGTCGACAGGCGCAGAACGGCCAGTTCAACCGGGTCCAGCTCTTCGATCGTGATGTCCAGGCACGGTGTCAGTGCAGCGTCGATCTCAGGCTTGTGAGCCGGAACGCCGTGCAGGATGTCGTGAAAGTAAGCGGCATCGACATCGCTGAAATCGTTATCGACCCGGAACTGCGCTTCGATCTCGTTCAAAGATTGCTTGGCCATGTGCCATTGGTACAGCGCTTGAGTCGCGAGCTGACGGGCTTCGCGACGCTTGACGCTTTTCGATGGCTTGCCGGCATCCGCAGGCTTTGGATCGCGCGGGTTGAAACGATCGCTTTCGTCGCTAATCACTTGGCCTCCAACTGCGCCAGCAGGCTGACCATTTCCAGAGCGGACAGGGCAGCTTCAGCACCTTTGTTACCGGCCTTGGTGCCGGAACGTTCGATGGCTTGCTCGATGGAATCAACAGTCAGCACGCCAAATGCGACTGGAACGCCGAACTCCATGGACACCTGGGCCAGGCCCTTGGTGCATTCGCCAGCCACGTATTCGAAGTGCGGAGTACCGCCACGAATGACCGCGCCCAGGGCGATGATTGCCGCGTATTCGCCCTTCTGAGCGACTTTCTGCGCAACCAGCGGGATTTCGAAGGCGCCAGGTGCGCGGATGATGGTGATGTCGCTTTCGCTCACGCCGTGGCGAACCAGGGCATCAACTGCACCGCTGACCAGACTTTCAACGACGAAGCTGTTGAAACGGCCTACTACCAAAGCGTAGCGGCCTTTAGGGGCGATGAAGGTACCTTCGATGGTCTTCAGGGTCATTCGTTAGATCTCTTAAAGAGCCGGGACGCGTTTTCTACGCGTCCCTCAGTGATGTGTTAACCGCGAATCAAGGACTGGAAACAACCGGTCATTATTCGGAGGGCACGTATTCTACAACTTCCAGATCGAAACCGGATATCGCATTAAATTTCATTGGCGCACTCATCAGGCGCATTTTGCGCACGCCCAGGTCCCGGAGGATCTGCGAACCGGCACCGACAATGCTGTAGGTGGTCGGTTTTTTCGCCGGTACGTGCTCCGCGGTTTCGCGGATATGCGCCAGCAACACGTCGCCATCGAGCGGGTGACCGAGCAACAGCACCACACCGCTGCCCGCCTCGGCAACCGCGGCCATCGCGGCGCGCAGGCTCCAGCGGCCAGGCTGCTTGACCATCAACAGGTCGCGCAACGGGTCCATGTTGTGCACCCGAACCAGGGTCGGCTCTTCGGCGCACACGGTGCCCAGAGTCAGGGCCATGTGCACGTCGCCTTCCACGGAATCACGATAGGTCACCAGGTTGAATTGGCCCAGTTCGCTGTCCAGCGGCTGCTCGGCAATCCGCTGAACGGTACGTTCGTGGATCATCCGGTAGTGAATCAGGTCGGCGATGGTGCCGATCTTGATGTTGTGTTCGGCAGCAAACGCTTCCAGTTCCGCGCGACGGGACATGGTGCCGTCGTCGTTCATCACTTCGCAGATCACGCCGCTCGGCTCGAAACCGGCCATGCGTGCCAGGTCGCACGCCGCTTCGGTGTGGCCGGCACGAGCGAGGGTGCCGCCAGCCTGAGCCATCAGCGGGAAGATGTGGCCGGGGCTGACGATGTCTTCAGCCTTGGCGTCTTTTGCGGCAGCGGCCTGCACGGTACGCGCACGGTCGGCGGCAGAAATGCCGGTGGTCACGCCGGTGGCTGCTTCGATGGACACGGTGAACTTGGTACCGAAGCCGGAACCGTTGCGCGGCGCCATCAAGGGCAGCTTCAGCAGTTCGCAGCGCTCGCGGCTCATCGGCATGCAGATCAGGCCACGGGCGTGCTTGGCCATGAAGTTGATGTGTTCTGGCTGGCAGCACTCGGCGGCCATGATCAGATCGCCTTCGTTTTCGCGGTCTTCGTCATCCATGAGGATGACCATCTTGCCTTGGCGGATGTCTTCAACCAGTTCTTCGATGCTATTGAGCGCCACAAGGCACCCCCCTTCTTTCGAAATTTGAGCTTCAGGATTTGAGGTAGCCGTTTTGGGCCAGAAAGCTTTCGGTGATGTTACTGGGCTCTTTAGAAGTAGAGCTGGGCTCTGCGGCCTTGTCGCCTAGTAATAGGCGTTCCAGATAACGTGCCAGCAAGTCAACTTCAAGATTCACCCGGCGACCTGGCTGGTAAGACGCCATGATGGTTTCGCTCAGGGTGTGCGGAATGATCGTCAGCAAGAACTCGGCGCCATCGACCGCGTTCACGGTCAGGCTGGTGCCGTCGACGGTGATCGAGCCTTTATGGGCGATGTACTTGGCCAGCTCTTTGGGAGCGCGGATGCGGAACTCCACAGCGCGAGCATTCTCAGTACGGGCAACCACTTCGCCCACGCCATCGACATGGCCGCTGACCAGATGCCCGCCGAGGCGAGTGGTCGGGGTCAGGGCTTTTTCCAGGTTGACCGGGCTGCCGCTTTTCAGATCATTCATGGCGGTGCAGTCGAGGGTTTCGCGACTGACGTCCGCCGCAAAGCCGTTGCCTGGTAACTCAACCGCGGTCAGGCACACGCCGTTGACCGCGATGCTGTCGCCCAGTTTGACGTCGCTCAGATCGAGCTTGCCGGTTTCTACGTGTACCCGCACATCTCCGCCTTTTGGGGTCAATGCACGAATACTGCCGATGGATTCGATGATGCCGGTAAACATGGAGTCCTCCTCGAGAACAGGGCCGTCGCGTGGCGCAGGCCCGGAATTATACGCTCGCCGCTGGCGAAGGAATGGCGATGACTCGCCAGTCATCGCCAACCGCGCGAATTTCGGTGATTTTGAGTTCAGGCGCATCCTTCATTTGCGCGAGCGGCCAATCCAGCAACGGGCGCGCAGACGAACCTAAAAACTTGCCAGCGATGAAAATCTGAAACTCGTCCACCAGCCCTTGCTGAGCGAAAGCCCCGGCGAGACGCGGCCCCGCTTCGACCAACACTTCGTTGACCCCACGGGCAGCGAGTTCGACCAGCAGTTTGCGCAGGTCGACCAAGCCTTCCTCGCCCGCCACGATCAGGCATTCCGGACCGTTGGCATATTGCTCCTCGATCGCCATGCACGTGGCGACCAATGCAGGCCCGGCCTTGAAGAACGGCGCATCCAGCGGCACGCGCAGGCGGCCGTCGATCAGCACGCGAAGCGGCGGACGGCTCATGGCCAGGGCCGTTTGCTCAGGATCCAGGCCTAGTTCATCGGCACGCACAGTGAGACGGGCGTTGTCTGCCAGCACCGTGTCGGCGCCGGTCAGCACTACGCTGGCCTGGGCGCGCAGGCGTTGTACCGCAGAACGCGCCGCTGTACCGGTGATCCATTGGCTTTCACCGCTTTCCATCGCTGTCCGACCGTCGAGGCTCATGGCCAACTTGACCCGCACGAACGGTAAGCCGTGCTCCATGCGCTTGAGGAAACCTTCATTAAGCTTGCGCGCTTCGCCTTCCAGCACGCCGCTTTCGATAGCGATGCCGGCCTGGGCCAGGCGCTGCATGCCGCGACCGGCAACCGACGGATTCGGGTCTTGCATCGCCGCGACCACCCGAGCCACACCGGCATGTACCAGCGCATCCGCACAAGGCGGCGTACGTCCGTGGTGGCTGCAAGGTTCGAGGGTCACGTAAGCGGTGGCGCCTCGAGCCTTATCGCCGGCGGCGCGCAGGGCGTGGACTTCGGCGTGGGGTTCGCCGGTGCGCACGTGCCAGCCTTCGCCGACAATCTGCCCGTCCCGCACGATCACGCAGCCAACCCGCGGGTTGGGATGCGTCGTGTAATGACCTTTGCGCGCCAGTTCCAGCGCGCGGGCCATGTAATGGGCGTCGAGGATGGCTTGTTCGGAAGAGGTGGTCATTCTTTCACCGGCTCACGGGCCAGGCGATCGATCTCTTCGCGGAACTCGTTGAGGTCCTGGAAGCGCCGATACACGGAGGCGAAACGAATGTAGGCGACTTCGTCGAGCTTTTGCAGCTCGGCCATCACCAGTTCACCGACGACAAGGGATTTAACCTCTCGCTCACCGGTGGCGCGCAGTTTGTGTTTGATGTGCACCAACGACGATTCCAGGCGCTCGACACTTACCGGGCGCTTCTCCAGCGCACGCTGCATGCCGGCGCGGAGTTTTTCTTCGTCGAACGGCTGGCGGCTGCCGTCGGTTTTGATCAGGCGCGGCAACACCAGTTCGGCCGTCTCGAACGTCGTGAAACGCTCGCCGCAGGCCAGGCATTCGCGCCGGCGGCGCACCTGTTCGCCCTCGGCGACCAGACGCGAGTCGATGACCTTGGTGTCGTTGGCACCGCAGAAGGGACAGTGCATGGTGGCAGGCAACAAAAAAAGGGAGGGCCATGGTAGCGCATCCCCGTGGCAAGACAAGCCATAGGGTTTGCGGTATACAGACGGGCTATAGAGCTAGATCCATGGATTTCACCTTGCTGGAGCCGAAAATGTCCCTAAGACCGCTCGTTTTGCTCAGTCTTTTCAGCCTGCTGGTGGCCTGCAGCAGCGATGCGCCCAAGCCCCAGCCGCCGACGCCAGGCCCCGCGCCACAGCAGGCACAGAAGAAAGCCAGGGAATCGGCCAACCTCGGCCCGCTGCCCGCATATCAGCGTGAATTGAGTGGCACCTTGCAAGGCGTGCCGGCCGGCGCCGAAGTCGAACTGGCGCTGCTGGTGATCGACGACAAGGACCGTCCGCAACAATTGCTGGCCAGTTCCAGCCTGATCGGCACCAATCAGATTCTGCCGTTTCACCTGCGTTTCAACCCGGAATCCTTCCCGGTCGGTGCCCGCGTTGAACTGCGTGGCCGCGCCAGCCAGTCCGGCCAGCTGATTTTGCATCTGCCGTCGCAAGTCATCAGCCAGCCAACGACGCAAGTGCTGGGTCAGCTGCAGTTCGTCAAAGCGCCATGACTGCACCGTTCGACCTGCAACAGGCGTTAGGCGAACTGCTCGGTGACGCACAGCTGGTTGCCTGTGAATTGCCGGACACCGACCTGAAGCTTTGGCTGATCGACGGCGACAACATGGACCGCGCGTTCAGCCCGGAAGAAACCCGGCGGATTCTGCATGAGCCGCCCTATTGGAGTTTTTGCTGGGCCAGTGGGCTGGCGGTCGCCCGTTATCTGGCGGCATTTCCTGAGTGGGTCAAAGGCAAACGGGTGCTGGATTTCGGCGCCGGTTCCGGGGTGGCGGGGATTGCGGCGGTGAAGGCCGGAGCGCTGGAAGTGGTGGCCTGTGACCTGGACCCGCTGGCGATTGCCGCGTGTCGGGCGAATGCCGAACTCAATGACGTACACCTCAACTACTCCACGGACTTTTTCGCCGAGGCGGATCGGTTTGATCTGATTCTGGTGGCCGACGTGCTGTACGACCGGGCGAATCTGCCGTTGCTCGATGAATTCCTGAGTCGCGGCCAGCAAACCCTGGTGGCCGATTCGCGCGTGAGGGATTTTCGCCACCCGTTGTATCAACGCATCGAGATGCTGGAAGCGATGACCTTGCCCGATCTGGCCGAGCCCGAAGAGTTTCGGCATGTGAGCCTCTACCACGCGCGGCGCGGCTAAAAGCTTCGCGGGCAATCTGTCAGACTGACCACACTTTCAGCCACACCCCGCCAAGTCGTATAGTTGCCCCATTCACGCTTTTACGAGATCCCCCATGAGTCAGGAAACGCCGTACATCTTCGACGCCACGACTGCCGATTTCGAGCAGTCGGTGATCGAGAACTCTTTCCACAAACCGGTGCTGGTGGATTTCTGGGCCGAATGGTGTGCGCCGTGCAAGGCCTTGATGCCAATGCTGCAAACCATCGCCGAGAGCTATCAGGGCGAGTTGCTGCTGGCCAAGGTCAACTGCGACGTTGAACCGGACATCGTTTCGCGCTTCGGCATTCGCAGCCTGCCGACGGTGGTGCTGTTCAAGGACGGTCAGCCGGTGGATGGTTTTGCCGGTGCACAGCCGGAATCCGCCGTGCGCGCGATGCTTGAGCCTCACGTGCAAATGCCTCCACCGGCTGCTGCCGACCCGTTTGAACAGACTCAGGTGCTGTTTGATGACAACCGCTTTGCCGACGCAGAAGCCACCCTCAAAGTGCTGCTGGGCGAAGACAACACCAATGCCAAGGCACTGATTCTCTACGCCCGCTGCCTCACCGAACGTGGCGAGCTGGGTGAAGCGCAAACCGTGCTCGACGCGGTCAAGAGCGACGAGCACAAGGCCACCCTCGCCGGCGCCAAGGCGCAGATCCAGTTCCTCGGCCAGGCCAAGGATTTGCCGGATGCGGCAGACCTGAAAGCGCGCCTGGCAAAAAATCCGCAGGACGATGAAGCGGTTTATCAGCTGGCGATCCAGCAACTGGCCCGTCAGCAGTACGACGCGGCGCTGGATGCATTGCTCAAGCTGTTCGTGCGCAATCGCAGCTACAGCGAAGGCTTGCCGCACAAGACCTTGCTGCAGGTGTTCGAACTGCTGGGCAACGATCACCCGCTGGTGACCACGTACCGCCGCAAGTTGTTTGCTGCGCTTTACTAACCTGCGTTGATCCAGCTGTAGAGCGGCGTATCCCCGCCGCTCGTCACTTTCACATCTGAGCAGTGGCGCAAACGCACCAGCAACCGCTTGCCCGACGCCGCGCTGCCGGTCAAACCTTCCAACTGATCGAGCAAATCCGGCCCGCTCAATTGCCCGGCCTTGCGCAGCAAATCCTTGGCGATCTGCCACAGCGCATCATCCTGATTGATCGGTTTTGCCGGTGCAGCACTGGCCTCCGGTTTCACCACCTGCAACTGCGCACCAAGCCGTGCCCAGTCGCCGTCATCCATCTCCAGCGTCAAATCCACCGGCCAGTCGCCGATGCTTCCGCGTATACGCAACATAAGACTGCTCCTGCACATTTCTGACTTGCATGCTCCCATGGGACTTGTGCAACGCCAAGCAGGCGGTCAAACTCTCGCCACCTACGTTATAAGATTACATAACAAACTCTTCATTTTACTTTTCGGAGACCCGCCATGCGCCGTCTGCTTCTCGCTCTGCCGTTTGCCCTGTTGCCGCTGGCCGTCGCCCACGCTGCCGATGAACATGATCATGAGCACGGCAGCCTCGACGCTCACGAACATGGTGTCGGTCGCCTGAACGCAGCGCTGGATGGTCAGACCCTGGAGCTGGAGCTGGAAAGCCCGGCGATGAACCTGGTGGGTTTCGAACACGCCGCCACCACCGACGCCGACAAAGCCAAAGTCGCCGCGGTTCGTGCGCAGCTAGAGAAACCGCTGGTGCTGTTCAACCTGCCGAAAGCCGCTGGTTGCGTGGTCGCGACTCAGGAACTGGAAAGCCCGTTGTTCGGCGACAAGCCGGATGCCGATGATGATCACGACGAAGCGGGCAAGGAGGAGCACCACCACGACCACAGCGAAATCCACGCTCACTACCAATTTAGTTGCTCGGCACCGGGCGCGCTGAAAAACCTGGATCTGGCGAACATCTTCAACACCTTCCCGGCGACCCAGAAGATTCAGGTACAACTGATCAGCCCGAGCGGGCAGCAAGGGGTTGAAGTGACGGCCAAGGCTGCCGCCCTCAAGTTCTAAATTCACCGCGGTACCAATGTGGGAGCGGCGGTGCGACGATTCGACTTGCTCGCGAAGGGGCCGTCAAATTCAACACAATTGTTGACCGTTAGACCGCTTTCGCGAGCAAGCCCGCTCCCACAGGGCTCACCTATTACCTGACCGGTTTCACATGACCCAAGCACTCATCGAACTGTCCGACCTGGGCTTCAGCTGGCCCGGTCATCCGCCGCTGCTGGATATCCCGGCGTTTCGCCTGGAGCCTGGGGAAACCCTGTTCCTCAAAGGTCCCAGCGGCAGCGGCAAGACCACCCTGCTCGGCCTGCTCGGCGGTGTGCAGAAGCCTGATCGCGGCAGCATCCGATTGCTGGGCCAGGAGCTGACCGAACTCTCGGCCGGCGCTCGCGACCGCTTTCGGGTCGATCACACCGGCTACATCTTCCAGCAGTTCAACTTGCTGCCGTTTCTCTCGGTGCGCGAGAACGTTGAGCTGCCCTGCCACTTTTCCAAACTGCGCGCGGAACGGGCGATCCAGCGCCACGGCAGCGTCGATCAGGCGGCGGCCACCCTCCTCGCCCACTTGGGTCTGAAGGATGAAAGCATCCTCAGTCGTCGCGCCGATTCGCTGTCCATCGGCCAGCAGCAACGGGTTGCCGCTGCGCGCGCGTTGATCGGTCAGCCTGAATTGGTGATTGCCGACGAACCGACTTCGGCCCTGGATTACGACGCTCGCGAGAATTTCATTCGCTTGCTGTTCGCCGAATGCCGCGAAGCCGGATCGAGCCTGCTGTTCGTCAGCCATGACCAGAGCCTGGCACCGCTGTTCGATCGCCACCTGTCGCTGGCCGATCTCAATCGCGCCGCCAACCCGTCCGAGGTCTGAGATGTATTTGTTTCGTCTAGCCATGGCCAGCCTGGCTAACCGCCGCTTCACCGCGATCCTCACCGCGTTCGCCATTGCCCTATCGGTCTGCCTGCTGTTGGCCGTGGAACGGGTGCGCACCGAAGCCAAGGCCAGTTTCGCCAGCACCATCAGCGGCACCGACCTGATCGTCGGCGCACGTTCCGGCTCGGTAAACCTGTTGCTGTACTCGGTGTTCCGCATTGGCAACGCCACCAACAACATCCGTTGGGACAGCTTCGAACACTTCGCCAACAACCCGAAAGTGAAGTGGGCGATCCCGATGTCCCTCGGCGACTCCCATCGCGGTTACCGCGTGATGGGCACCACCGAGGCGTACTTCGAGCACTATCAATACGGTCATCAGCAACACCTGGAACTGGCCGACGGCCGCGCCTTCGCCACCGACCCGTTCGAAGTGGTACTCGGCGCCGAAGTGGCCGATGCGCTGCACTACAAACTCGGTGAGAAACTGGTGCTGGCCCACGGCGTGGCGGTGATCAGTCTGGTCAAGCACGACGACAAGCCGTTCACCGTGGTCGGCATTCTCAAACGCACCGGCACCCCGGTGGACCGCACGTTGCATATCAGCCTCGGCGGTATGGAAGCCATCCACATCGACTGGCACAACGGCGTGCCAGCGCGCGGCAACGGCCGGATCAGTGCCGACCAGGCACGCAACATGGACCTGACGCCGCAAGCGATCACCGCGTTCATGCTCGGCCTCAACAGCAAGATTTCGACCTTCGCGCTGCAGCGTGAGATCAATGAGTTTCGGGGGGAGCCGATGCTGGCGATCCTGCCGGGCGTGGCGCTGCAAGAGCTGTGGAGTTTGATGAGCACGGCGGAAAAAGCCTTGTTCGTGGTCTCGCTGTTCGTGGTGCTGACCGGGTTGATCGGCATGCTCACGGCGATCCTCACCAGTCTCAACGAACGCCGTCGGGAGATGGCGATTCTGCGTTCGGTGGGTGCCCGCCCGTGGCACATCGCAACCTTGCTGGTGCTGGAGGCGTTTGCCTTGGCGCTGTCGGGCGTGATTGCCGGGGTGGGTCTTTTGTATGTGGGCATCGCCTTGGCCCAAGGTTATGTGCAAGCGAATTACGGCTTGTATCTGCCGCTGGCCTGGCCGAGCGAATATGAATGGACGCTGCTCGGTGGCATCCTGATCGCCGCACTGCTGATGGGCAGCGTGCCGGCCTGGCGCGCGTATCGCCAATCTTTGGCCGATGGCCTGTCGATCCGTTTATGAGGACGTTGAACATGCCCCGCGCTGTGCTTGCGCTGTTGATGCTGGTCGCCTTGCCCCTGTGGGCGACCGAGCCGAAAGACCTGACCTGGTCGGAAATGATCCCGCCGGACGCCGCGCCGGAAGTGCCGAACATGACGCCGCTGCACAACCTGTCGCAGATGGGCAACGCGTTGGCCGCCGAATCGGCACCCGCGGCCAAGCAAGACATGCCCAATGCACCGGTGGTGAAAAGCCTCGACGGTCAGAACATTCGGCTGCCGGGCTACATCGTGCCGCTGGAAGTGAGTGAAGAAGGTCGCACCACGGAGTTTCTGTTGGTGCCTTATTTCGGCGCCTGCATCCATGTGCCGCCACCGCCGTCGAACCAGATCGTGCACGTCAAAAGCGAGGTGGGTGTGAAGCTTGATGAGTTGTATCAGCCGTACTGGATCGAAGGGGCATTGCAGGTCAAGGCATCCAGCAGCGAATTGGCGGATGCCGGGTATCAGATGCAGGCTGGCAAGATTTATGTGTATGAGCTGCCGGAGTGAATGACGTCCCCATCACTGTTTCATTGAGCTGAGTCAAAAGACCGTATCAGAGGGCTCCGTACCATTGGACATCAAAAATTTTTAACGTCCTTTGGAGCCCTCCATGCACAAGTCCTTGCTCAGCGCTTCGCTGTTTGCCCTCGCGCTCGCAGCACCGTTAGCCTACGCCCACGAAGCCGGCGATATCATCGTTCGCGCCGGTGCAATCACCGTCAACCCGAAAGCCGACAGCTCCAGCGTCAAGGTTGATCAAGGCCCGCTGAAAGGTGCCGATCTGGGTGGCAAGGCCACCATGAGCAGCGACACGCAATTGGGTCTGAACTTCGCTTACATGCTCAACAGCCACTGGGGGATCGAGCTGCTGGCGGCCTCGCCGTTCGAGCATGACGTGAAGCTCAAAGGCACCGCCCTGGGCGCGGCCAACGGCAAACTCGGTACGCTGAAACACCTGCCACCGACGTTGAGCATTGTGTATTACCCACTGGACGGGAAGTCCGCATTTCAGCCGTATGTCGGCGCCGGTATCAACTACACCTGGATCTACGACGAGCACGTCGGCAGCGAAGCCAGCGCCAACGGCTTCAGCAACTTCAAGGCGGATAACTCCTGGGGCATGGCGTTCCAAGTCGGCGCCGACTACATGATTACCGACAACATCATGATCAACGCCCAGGTACGCTACATCGACATCGACACCACCGCGACAGTACAAAATAACGCAGTGGCGCAGGGCACTCGCGCCAAGGTCGATGTGGACGTAGACCCGTTCATCTACATGGTTGGCCTGGGTTACAAGTTCTAAACCCGCCACACAAAAAAAGGCGCCTCGAAAGGCTAATGCCAGTCAGTTAAGCCAAAACGCGATCCGTAGCAGCTGGCGAAGCCTGCGTTCGGCTGCGCAGCAGTCGTGAAATCAGACGATGCGGTGTTTCAGGAAGACCGCAAACTCAGGTTTACGACTGCTGCGCAGCCGAACGCAGGCTTCGCCAGCTGCTACGGATTGTGTCGTTCCTTAACTGACTGGCATTAGCCTCGAAAGGCGCCTTTTTCATGACTGCGGAAACCTCAGCGCCCCAACAACCGCGCAAGGCCGACACGCATCGGTGTCTGCTCAGGATAGGTAAAGCGCTCCAGCAAACGCTGATTGTTCGCTCGTGAGTGACGGATGTCACCGGAGCGTGCCGGGCCATAGCTCACCGGCGGCAATTGACCGACCACCGTTTCAAGGGCTTCAAGCATTTGCTTGAGGGTCGTGGCCTGGTTCCAGCCGACGTTGACCGCGCCGACTTCGACCTGCGGTTTCTCGATGGCTTGCACCAACAAGTCGACCAGGTCTTCGACGTAGACGAAATCGCGAGTCTGCTCACCATCGCCGAACACAGTGATCGGCAGGCCCTTCTGCGCGCGCTCGCTGAAAATGCTGATCACCCCAGAATACGGCGAGGACGGATCCTGGCGCGGGCCGAAGATGTTGAAGAAGCGGAAAATCACCGGCTCCAGACCATGCTGGCGACGGTAAAAATCAAAGTACTGCTCGCTCGCCAATTTGTCCGAAGCGTAGGGCGTCAACGGTGCCTTGGGCGTGTCTTCGTCGATCGACTCGCCTTCGCCATTGTTGCCGTAGACCGCTGCGCTGGACGCGTACAGCACCCGCTTGACGCCGGACTGGCGCATGGCTTCGCAGACATTCAGCGAGCCAATGAAATTGCTCTGGTGAGTCTTCACCGGATCATCCACCGACGCCTGCACCGACGCCACTGCGGCCAGGTGTGCCACAGCGCTGCATCCGACCATCGCCCGTGCTACCAGCGCGGCATCGGCGACATCGCCCACGATCAGTTCGACGCCAGGATTGTCCAGCGGCAAATTGCTGCGCTTGCCGGTGGAGAGGTCATCGAGAATGCGCACCGAATGGCCCGTGGCGAGTAAGGCATCGGTGAGGTGCGAGCCAATGAAACCGGCGCCGCCGGTGATTAAAACAGGGCTGTCAGCCATGGCGATAAAACCTATCCAGTAAGCCCGGGAGTGCCGCACGCCAGGCGCGGGGCTTGATCCCGAAAGTGTGCAGAATTTTCTTGCAGGCCAGCACCGCGTGTTGCGGTTCTTCGGCGGCGTCGGGCCGGGCGGCGTGAGCCTGGGCGGTCGGCGCTTCGATGGCCAGCGGATGCAGAGCGCGTGCTTCGGTGAGGATCGCCTGCCCAAGTGCCAGCGGCGTGGTCGCCTCATGCCCGGCGTAATGGTAGGTGCCCCACAGCGGCGCCGAGCAATCGAGTTGCTTGAGGACCGAGATGATCACCCGGGCGGCGTCATCCACCGGCGTCGGATTGCCCCGACGGTCGTCGGCCATCAGCAATTCTTCAGGTAGTTCGGCGCGACCGAGGAAACGCCCGAGGGTGCCGTCAGGGCTGTCATCCAACAGCCAGCCGAATCGCAGCAACACGTGTTGCGGGCAGGTGGCACGGACGCTTTGTTCGATCCGCCACAAGGCCTGACCGCGCAGGCCCAAGGGCACCGGTTCGTCTTTTTCGCTGTAGGCCGTCGCCCGGGAACCATCGAACACGCGATAGCTCGACGGTTGCAACAGCACGATGTTGTGATGCTGGCACAGTTCGGCCAGACGCTCGATCGCCCGCTCCTGCCCGGCCAGACGCTGTTCGCTGACCGTCTCCGCCTGAAACCAGTCGAAGTAATAGGCGAGGTTGATCAACGCGTCCGGACGGGTGTCGTCGAGCAGTTGCGTCAGGGTCGCGGCGTCCCAGCCGTCTTGCGGTGGGCGGGGGGCGAGGAAGCCGATATCTTCCTCCGCACCGAGGCGAATCAGCGCCTGCCCAAGGGCATTTCCGCCGCCCAGTAACATAAGGCGCATTCGCATAGAGTCAGCAGGCCCAGTCTGATTGAAACAATGGCTTTATCGACACCGCTCGCGGGCGATGCCGTCGATAGTTGCCGGAATCGTTGCATTTTGCGGGTTTAGTGCGCAACCGTCATCCGTAAAGTGTAGATACCTGAGAACGGCGGCGCCTGTTCCGGCCCCTTCGCGAGCAGGCTCGCTCCCACATTAGATCCAGGGCGCACACAAATCCCCTGTGGGAGCGAGCCTGCTCGCGAAGGGGCCATATGGATCGGCGAAGGTCTTGAGCGGTACTTGCATCTTCAGCCCCCCGCCCGCATAAATTGCTACATGAATCTGCCAATCCCGACGGACAGCGCCCTGGCAGGCTTCCACCCCGCCGTCAGCGCCTGGTTCAGCAGCACCTTCCCGACGGTCACCGCCGCCCAGGCCCGGGCGTGGCCGTTGATCCGCCAGCACCGTTCGACCCTGGTCGCCGCACCCACGGGCTCTGGCAAGACCCTCACCGCGTTCCTCGCGGTCATCGACGACCTGGTCCACCGCGCAATGGCCAACGGCGGCCATCTGCCGGATGAAACCCTGGTGGTCTACGTCTCACCTCTTAAAGCCTTATCCAACGACATACAAATCAACCTGCAAGACCCGCTGGCCGGCATCACCGAGCAGCTACGCGAGATGGGCCTGCCGCAATTGCAGATCAACACCGCCGTGCGCACCGGCGATACACCGCAAAAAGACCGCTCGGCGATGCGCAAGACCGCGCCGCATATTCTGGTGACCACCCCGGAATCCCTTTACGTGCTGCTCGGCTCCGACTCCGGCCGACAAATGCTCAGTACCGCCCGCACGGTGATCGTCGACGAAATTCACGCGATCGCCGCCAGCAAGCGCGGCAGCCATCTGGCCCTTAGCCTCGAGCGACTGCAAGCGTTGTGTCCAGAACCGCTGATGCGGATCGGCCTGTCTGCCACGCAAAAACCCATCGAAGCCGTCTCGCAGTTTCTGGTTGGCCGTGATCGCGCGTGCGAAATCATCGACATCGGCCACGCCCGCCCGCGGGATCTGGACATCGAAGTGCCGCCCGTGCCGTTGTCGGCGGTGATGGCCAACGACATCTGGGAACTGGTCTACGACCGCCTCGCCGCCCTCGCCCGCGAACACCGCACCACGCTGATTTTCGTCAACACCCGACGCCTCGCCGAACGCCTGAGCCGTCACTTGAGCGAACGCCTCGGCAAGGACGCGGTGGCCGCCCATCACGGCAGTCTGGCCAAGGAGTTTCGTCTCGACGCCGAACAGCGCCTCAAGCGCGGCGACCTGCAAGTGCTGATTGCCACAGCGTCCCTGGAACTGGGGATCGATATCGGCGATGTCGACCTGGTCTGCCAGATTGCCTCGCCGCGTTCGATTGCCGGGTTCCTGCAACGGGTCGGCCGCTCCGGGCACCAGGTCGGCGGCACGCCCAAGGGCCGTTTGTTCGCCACCACCCGCGACGACCTGATCGAATGCGCCGCCCTGCTCGACTGCGTGCGGCGTGGCGAGCTCGACACTTTGCAAATTCCGAAGGCACCGCTGGACGTGCTGGCCCAGCAGATCATCGCTGAGGTCAGTTGCCAGGAATGGCAAGAGCAGGCGCTGCTGGAGATGTTCCGCAACGCCTCGCCCTACCGCGAACTCGACGAAAAACACTATCAAGCGCTGCTGCAGATGCTCGCCGAAGGCTACAACGGTCGCCTGGGCATCCGCAGCGCTTACCTGCACCGCGACGCCGTGACCCGCACCCTGCGTGGTCGCCGGGGCGCCAAACTGACGGCCGTGACCAGCGGCGGGACGATCCCGGACAACGCCGACTACAGCGTTTTACTCGAACCCCAAGGGCTGAACATCGGCAGCGTCAACGAAGACTTTGCGGTGGAAAGCATCGCCGGGGATGTCTTTCAATTGGGCAACACCTCCTACCGAATTCTGCGGGTCGAAACCGGCAAGGTCCGGGTCGAAGACGCTCAGGGCCAACCGCCGACCATTCCATTCTGGCTCGGCGAAGCGCCGGGGCGCAGTGCTGAACTGTCGTTTGCCGTGGCCCGCCTGCAAGCGCAACTCGATGAGCTGCTCGACGCCACATCCGGTCATTTGCAGCCTGCGACCGACTGGCTGACCGACACCCTCGGTCTGAACCTGGCCAGTGCCGAACAATTGGTCGATTACCTGGCCCGTGCGCGCCTGACCCTCGGCGCCCTGCCGTCACAAGACACGCTGCTGATGGAGCGGTTTTTCGACGAGTCCGGCGGCACGCAATTGATCATCCACACGCCGTTCGGCAGCCGCATCAACCGTGCCTGGGGTTTAGCCCTGCGCAAGCGTTTCTGCCGCACCTTCAACTTCGAATTGCAGGCTGCCGCCAGCGAAGACGCCATCGTCCTGTCGCTGTCCACCAGCCACAGTTTTGAACTCGATGACGTCTGGCGCTATTTGCACAGCAACAGCGCCGAGCACACCCTGATTCAAGCCGTGCTCGATGCGCCGCTGTTCGGTGTGCGCTGGCGCTGGAATGCCGGGGTCGCTCTGGCGCTGCCGCGCTACAGTGGCGGACGCAAAGTCCCGCCGCAGATCCAGCGGATGAAAAGCGAAGACCTGCTCGCCAGCGTGTTTCCCGACCAGATTGCCTGCGTGGAAAACCTCGCTGGCGAACGGGAAATTCCCGACCATCCACTGGTGGAACAAACCCTCGACGATTGCCTGCACGAAGCCATGGACAGCGAAGGCTGGCTGGCGTTGTTGCGGCGCATGGAGCGCGGTGACATCCGCTTGATCAGCCGCGACCTGCCGGCGCCCTCGCCGCTGGCAGCGGAAATTCTCAGTGCCCGCCCCTACACCTTTCTCGACGATGCGCCGCTGGAAGAGCGCCGCACCCAAGCGGTGCTCAACCGTCGCTGGAGCGATCCGCAGTCCACCGACGACCTCGGCGCGCTGGATGCGGACGCGATTCAAGCCGTGCGCGAGGAAGCCTGGCCAACGCCGACTCGCGTCGATGAAATGCATGAGGCGTTGATGAGCCTCGCGTGCATCACCGACGCCGAGGCCCAGGCCAATCCAGACTGGCTCGATTGGCTGAACGCCCTGGCCGACAGCGGTCGCGCCAGCCGACTGCCAGTCAAAGCAGGGCAAGCGCTGTGGTTGGCACTGGAGCGGCTGACTTGCCTGCAGGCGATTTATCCACAAGCGATTTTGCAGCCACCGTTGGAGGCGTTGCCCGGGTTCGATGAAGTCTGGACGGCGGACGAAGCGGTACCCGAAGTGATTCGTGCGCGGCTCAGCGCGTTCGGTCCGTTGCCGCTGAACGCGATTGCCGAACCGCTCGGTTTACCGGCGACTCAAGTCACCCAGGCGTTGGCGCAACTGGAACGCGAAGGCTATGTGCTGCGTGGTCAATTCACGCCCGGCACGGCGGAGGAAGAATGGTGCGAGCGGCACCTGCTGGCGCGAATTCACCGCTACACCGTCAAGCGTCTGCGGCGGGAAATCGAGCCCGTGGCGTTGCAGGATTTCATGCGTTTCCTGTTCGACTGGCAGCATCTGTCTGCCGCGGCCCAAGGCCAGGGCAGCGCAGTATTGCCCGCGATAGTCGGTCAGTTCGAAGGCTACCCCGCCGCCGCTTCAGCCTGGGACAGCGATATTTTGCCGGCGCGCATAAAAGACTATTCAGCAAGTTGGCTGGATGACCTGTGTCGCAGCGGCAAACTGGTGTGGACTCGCCTGACCGCACGCAACAAGAGCGCCAGCACGGCGTTACGCAGCACGCCGATTCTGCTATTGCCGCGCAGTCAGGTCGGGTTTTGGAGCGGGTTGACCGAACAGACGCCCATCAGCGAACTATCGCCCAAGACGCAAAAAGTTTATGAAGCACTCAGCCAGCACGGCGCACTGTTTTTCGATGAGCTGACTCACGAAGCCCACCTGCTGCGCTCGGAACTGGAAATCGCCTTGCAGGAATTGGTCGGCGCCGGGTTGGTGAATGCCGACAGTTTCGCTGGCCTGCGGGCGCTGATCACCCCGGCCAGCAAGCGACAGAATCGCAGCAGCCGACGCGGGCGCGGAGCGTTTGTCGGCGGGATGGACGATGCGGGACGCTGGGCGCTGTTGCGGCGCGGGGCGCCTGCGCCGGTTGTGGAAAACAAGCGCCCGGCACCCACGCCGAGCGACACTCTGGAACACATTGCCATGACCTTGCTCCGGCGCTACGGCGTGGTGTTTTGGCGCCTGCTGGAACGTGAAGCGGATTGGCTGCCGAGCTGGCGGGAATTGCTGCGCACTTTCCATCGGCTGGAAGCTCGAGGCGAGATTCGCGGCGGGCGGTTTGTCAGTGGCTTGGCCGGTGAACAGTTTGCGTTGCCCGAGGCCATTCCATTACTGCGCGAGGTGCGGCGACGGCCGCATGACGGAAGTTTGATTGCCGTGTGCGGGGTTGATCCGCTAAACCTCGCCGGGACGCTTTTACCTGGCGCGAAGGTGCCGGCATTAGCGAGTAATCGATTGGTGTATCGCGATGGATTACCCGCCGCTGCCGAGATCGCGGGCAAGCAGATTTTCTGGCTGGAGCTGGATCAGCAATCGACTACCGAGCTGCACAACAAACTGATCCGGCATTGATGTTGTCGGCAACGGCCCCTTCGCGAGCAGGCTCGCTCCCACATTTGATCGCCTTCCCCTGTGGGAGCGACGGTGCGACGATTCGACCTGCTCGCGAAGAGGCCAGTAAGCGCACCAAAATCATTGGGTACGCGGCTGATCCGGCAGGAACACCGATGAATGCTCCGATGCAATCCCATCGCTTTGCGGCGGCTCAACAGCCTGCCGGGGCATCAAGACCTGCTGTGGATAAGTCTGCGCGAAATGCACCCACGGGCTGTTATCCACAAGTTTTTTCAAACGCTGGTTGAACGCCCGACTCACTGCGTATTGCCCGCCCGACACCGTGCGGAACTGTGCCGTCAGCACCACGCCGTTGAGGTCCATCTTGTCGACACCAAACACATCCAGCGGCCCTTGCAGGTTGTACTTGAGGAACGCATCTTCGCGGATGGAATCGCCGGCCTCGCGGATCAACTCGATAGCCTTGTCGACATCGGTGTCGTAGGTGAACTGCACCGAGAAAAAAGCATAGGCGAATTGCCGCGATTGATTGGTCACGGCCTTGATCTGACCGAACGGCACCGAGTGCACAAACCCCTTGCCGTCGCGCAGGCGCAAGGTGCGGATGGTCAGGCCTTCGACGGTGCCGGCGTGGCCAGAGTCGAGCACCACCCAATCGCCAATCGACAACGTGTCTTCGATGATGATGAACAACCCGGTGATCACGTCCTGCACCAGTTGCTGGGAACCGAAACCGATGGCCAGCCCCACGACACCGGCACCGGCCAAAAAGGGTGCAACGTTGATTCCCAGGTTGGCCATGGTGGTGATGGCGCAGATCACCACCAGGATGATTTTGATCGCGTTGCGCAGCAGCGGCAGGATGGTTTTGGTTCGGGTACTGGGTTGGCGCGCCGAGCGTTTGTTAACGGGTGGCTTCAGGGCTTCCTGAATCGCTGTGTCCAACACCACCCAGCCCATCCAGGTCACCAGGAAAATCAAACCGATTCGACTCAGGGAATCGCTGATCGCCCGGCCGACCGAATTGCTCACCGCAAACTCGAACAGCGACACGCCCCAGATGCGCCCCAGGACATCAATGAACACAATCGCCAGGGCGATCCGCAGCAACGCGTGCGAAAGGCTGAGAAAGCGTTCTTTGTAGGCACTGCTGCGACGCGCGGCCACGTCACTGCGCGACTTGAACAGGTGATGCAGCGACGTGCTGAGAAACACCGTCGCAATCAGCAACACCGTAGTAAACAGCGCACAGCGCAGCACTTTCTGGTTGTCGTCGCCAATGCCGATCAGGTTGATCACCGACACCAGCACCATCAACAGAATCGGCCAGTACCAGAGCCCGGAAAAGATCCGCAACATTTCACGCACGGCCGGTTGAGTGAGGCGCTGGGCCAACGGCAAAATGCGGATCAGATGGGCGACCGGACGGCGCATTTTGATCACCAAAAAACCAAAGGTGATCGAGGCCGCCACCCCGGTGAACACCGCGACACTGCTGGTGAGATTGCCGCCGAGCAGGCGGGCGATCTGCGGACTGGTCAAGCCGTCGCTCAGGGCCACGAGAAAGCCCATCAAAAAGAGCGGTCGTGGGCTGTGCTGACGAATAATCTGCACCGCCCGGCGCTTATGACCGGCGTTGAACAGCACCAGCAGCGACAACAGCAACGACGCGGCGAAAATGCCGCTGCTGGTGGCATAAGCGAAACACAATGCCAGCGCCCGGCCGGCGGACACTTGCAAGAAGTGGCTGACATAGAGCGTCAGGGGCAGGCTGATCAGCGCCGGAACCGTGTAGGGCAACACATAACCCAGTAAGGCCTGACCGCGCTCGCGAGTGAGCAGCAGGCGGTTCTGGCACAGACGTTTGGTGAGCAGCCCTCCCAGCAACCAGAGCAGCGCAAAGACGCCAATCCACACACCGGACAACAGCAGGAAATCCCCCGCCACGCTCCAGCTTGAACGGGCCGATGGATGATTGACCAGTTTATCCACCTCAACCGCTGCCCGGTCTGCACGCAGACGCCAGGCGTCCAGCAGGTCCTCGTTGAGATCGAGTTTTCCCTGGACTTCCTCAATGCTCGAACTGATGGCACCCAGCAAACCACCCTGTACCAGCGGTTCGGGGTGTGCCAGTGGTGTCGCGGCGGTGGCCGGCACACCCGGCAGTGCGGCAGCCTCCAGCTCGTTGCTGCCGAAAATCAGCAATGCCCCCAGTAGTATCGCGGTCTTGAACTTGAACAAACGCGGTGCTCCGGCAAAAGGGTCTGTAAGGAACTGATCGGGGAATTGTAGGCAAGTTCGGTTTTGGCCGTGAGATAACCAGCTAATGCGGCCATAACGCAATCCGTGTAGCAGCTGGCGAAGCCTGCGTCCGGCTGCGCAGCAGTCGTGAACCCTGAGTGCACGGTGAATCTGACACACCGCAGTGTCTGACTTTACGACTGCTGCGCAGCCGGACGCAGGCTTCGCCAGCTGCAATTACAGGGTCTGCGTTGCAGTTGAAAAACCTTTAACCCATTCGATATTTGATCTACACGCAAATATCAAATGCCCATCCCTCTATTTTTCCGCATAACCGCCATCGCCATCGTGTTAGGCATGGCCCGAGAGATCGCCGGACACTAATAGAGACTTTAACCATCCGTAGTCCCGTCGAAACTTTCTCGCCCGCCCCGCAGTCATCAAAAGACAGGGCAGTCCGAGAACCATTAGACGGGAGGCGACATGGCGGCGATCCACATCGGTATTTCAGGCTGGCGCTACACGCCCTGGCGGGGGGATTTCTACCCAAAGGGGCTGACCCACAAGCGCGAATTGCAATTCGCCTCACGGGCGGTCAACAGCATCGAAATCAATGGATCGTTTTACGCCCTGCAACGGCCCGAACGTTATGCCCAGTGGTACGCCGAAACCCCGAGGGGCTTCGTTTTCAGCATCAAGGCGCCGCGTTTCATCACCCACATCAGGCGACTGCGGGACGTCCATAAACCCTTGGCGAATTTCTTTGCGTCCGGGGTGCTGGAACTTAAAGAAAAACTCGGTCCGATCCTCTGGCAATTTCCGCCAAACTTCAAATTCGAAGCCGAGCTGTTCGAAACCTTTCTGGAGCAGTTGCCGCACAACACCGAAGAGGCCGCCGCCCTCGCCCGCCAGCATGATTCGCACGTGAACGGTCACGCCAGCATGAAGGCCTACGGGAAAAAGCCTTTGCGCCATGCCGTAGAAATCAGAAACGAGAGCTTCGTCGACCCCGCCTTCATTCGCCTGCTCAAACGCTATAACGCGGCACTCGTCATCGCCGACACTGCCGGTAAATGGCCGTACCGCGAAGACCTCACCAGCGACTTCGTTTACCTGCGCCTGCACGGTGCCGAAGAACTTTATGCCAGCGGTTACACCCCCGAGGCGCTGAAACGCTGGGGTGACCGGATCGAGGCTTGGCATCACGGCCAGCAACCGCCCGACCCGCAGCTGATCGCACCCCGGCAAAAGCCCAAGGCGCGCAAGTCCCGTGAGGTGTTTTGCTACTTCGACAACGACATCAAAGTCCGCGCGCCCTTCGATGCCCGACGCTTGCTGGAGCGCTTTAATCTGGATAAAGACCTCGCCACCCGTCCCGGTGAACTGGCCGCCGAAGGAGTGCTGTCATGAGCATTTCCGAACCGGTCGGCACCACCGACGAACAGCAAACCATCATCACCTCCGTGCGCCGCTTTACGGTGCTGACGGTCAACACGCACAAGGGGTTCACCGCGCTCAACCGGCGTTTCATCCTGCCGGAATTGCGCGAAGCGGTGCGCAGCGTGTCCGCCGACGTGGTGTTTTTGCAGGAAGTCCACGGCACCCACGAGCATCACCCCCAGCGCTACAACAACTGGCCGGCGATGCCGCAATACGAATTCCTCGCCGACACCCTGTGGCCGCAGTTCGCCTATGGACGCAACGCGGTCTATCCGGCAGGCGATCACGGCAATGCGCTGCTGTCGAAATTCCAGATCATTCGCCACGACAACCTCGACGTCTCCATCAACGGTCACGAGAACCGCGGCATCTTGCATTGCGTGCTGCGCCTGCCCGGTGACGGCCGGGAAGTGCATGCCATTTGCGTGCATCTGGGTATTCGCGAAACCCACCGGACTGAACAACTCAAGTTGCTGGCCCAGCGCCTCGAAGAACTGCCGCGCGATGCCCCGGTGATCGTTGCCGGTGACTTCAACGACTGGCGCCAGCGTGCCGATGCACTGCTCACACCCTGCGGTTTACGGGAAGTTTTCGCTGAACTGCACGGCAAACCAGCGCGCAGTTTTCCAGCGCGATTGCCAGCGTTGCGTCTTGACCGCATCTACGTGCGCAACCTCAAGGCCAGTCATCCGCAAGTGCTGGCCGCGCGGCCCTGGTCACACCTTTCCGACCATGCACCGCTATCGGTGGAGATCGAGCTATGAGCAGCCCATCGATGGATAAAACCAATGTGGAGCACTTATCCACAACCCCGCCGATCCGTGAACCGGGCGTGGTCGACGTCGAATATGGCTGGCAAGGCAACAACCGCGTAGAGCTGCTGGAAAACGGCGAAGCGTATTTCCCTCGGGTGTTCGAGGCCATGCGTCAGGCGAAGACTGAAATCCTGCTGGAAACCTTCATTGTGTTCGAGGACAAGGTCGGTAACGAGCTGCAGGAAGTACTGATCGCCGCCGCTCAACGCGGCGTGCGGATCAGCGCCAGTCTCGATGGCTTTGGCTGCGGTGAACTGAGCACGGGATACCTCACCGCCCTGAGCGAGGCCGGCGTGCGCATCCAGATTTTCGACCCGGCGCCCAAACATCTGGGCATCCGCACCAACTGGTTCCGCCGCCTGCACCGCAAGATCGTGGTGGTCGATGGCACGATTGCGTTCATCGGCGGCATCAACTTTTCGGCCGACCATTTGGCTGACTTCGGCCCTGAGGCCAAGCAGGATTATTCCGTGGAAGTACAAGGCCCGGCGGTGGCCGATATCCATCACTTCGCCTTGCTGCAAAGCGGTCGCCCGGCTCGCGCCAAATACTGGTGGCAACGCCGCAGGCAACGGCGCTCGGAACTGGCGTTCACCGATCATGACGGCCAGGTTCGCCTGGTGCACCGCGACAACGGCGAACATCCGACCGACATCGAAGAGGTTTACCGACAGGTGCTGCGCAGTGCCCAGCGCCGAGTCGTGATCGCCAACGCCTACTTCTTTCCGGGCTATCGCCTGCTGCGCGAGATCCGCGACGCGGCGCGCCGTGGCGTTGATGTGCGGCTGATCCTGCAAGGTCAGCCCGATATGCTGGTGGCCAAACTTGCCGCGCGCATGACCTATGACTACTTGCTCAAATCCGGCGTGCAGATTTACGAATATTGCGACCGTCCGCTGCACGGCAAAGTCGCGCTGGTGGATGAGGATTGGAGCACGGTCGGTTCGAGTAACCTCGACCCGTTGAGCCTGTCCTTGAACCTGGAAGCCAATGTGTTGATCCGCGATCGCGCCTTCAACCGCGACCTGTTCAAGCGCCTCGAAGACCTGAGTAACAACCATTGCAAGGTCATGTCCGCAGACAAGTCCCCGCGCGGGCGGGTCTGGCACATGACCGTCGGCTTTCTGGTGTTTCACTTTCTGCGGCACTTCCCGGCATGGGCCGGTTGGCTGCCGGCGCATAAACCGCGCCTGAAACCTTTTTCCCATTCCGCCGGGAGTGACACCTGATGAGCCACTCTGATACACAACCGGTGCCCCACGCCGACACCCCGACCAAATCCCGCTGGAGCCGCTGGAAACGGCCGCTGACAATGCTGTTTTTCCTGGCGCTGATCGTGCTGTTCACGATGCTTGCCCAGCGCATTGAATGGGATGAAGTGTTCGACAACCTCGCAGATTTCAAGGTGCGCACGCTGATCATCGCGTCTGGTCTGACCTTGGTGAGTTTTCTGGTTTACGCCTGCTTCGACCTGATCGGCCGTACCTACATTCGCCAGGACCTGACGTGGAAGCAGATCCTGCCGGTGGGGATTATCAGCTATGCCTTCAACCTCAATCTGAGCGCTTGGGTCGGCGGTATTGCCATGCGTTATCGGCTGTATTCGCGACTCGGGGTGAGCAAGGGCAACATCGCGAAAATTCTCGGGTTGAGCCTCGCGACCAACTGGTTCGGTTACATGGTGATTGCCGGTGCGGTGTTCAGCAGCGGGCTGGTGCGAATGCCGCCAGGCTGGAAGCTGAGCACGGGTGCGTTGCAAGGTGTGGGCGTGTTGTTGCTGCTGGTGGGTGCGGGGTACCTGGCAGCGTGTCAATTTTCCAAGCGACGGGAGTGGGCGATACGCGGGGTGGAAATCAACCTGCCGTCCCTGCGCATGGCGGTACTGCAACTGGCCCTCGGGGCGCTGAACTGGTCGCTGATGGCGGCAGTGATTTTCACCTTGCTGCCGAGCAAGCTGGATTACCCGCTGGTGCTCGGGGTGTTGCTGATCAGCGCGATTGCCGGCGTCATCACGCACATTCCTGCCGGGCTTGGCGTGCTTGAAGCGGTGTTCGTGGCGCTGCTGCAACATGAAGCGTCCCGAGGCAGCCTGGTGGCCGGATTGCTGGCCTATCGGGCGATTTATTTCATCTTGCCGCTACTGATTACCCTGGTGATGTACTTGATTGTGGAAGCCAAGGCCAAGTCGATGCGGATCGAGAAGAAACCGAGGCATTAACAGCCAAAATTTTACGATGACTGAATAATGCTCAACCGCTCGCCCACCACCATTTCGGTGATCCAGCCCACCAGGATCGAGGTGTACGCCTGTTGCGAAACGGGCTCACTCAAGGCGTGATCAGCGCCGTCGATAATCCGGTGGGTCAGCGAGTGGGTCTGCTGACAGGCAGCGCGGTAGCTCATGATGGTTGCGTGGGGCACATGGTCGTCTGTCTCCGATTCGACCAGCAGCACATCCCCGGTGAATTGCGAACAGGCATGCAGCGCACGATTGCTGTCGGCGCGGACTAACGTGCGGCGGTAATCACGTAAATCGAGCTTGTCCAGGTCACGTTTGGGCGTGTGCCATTGATCATCGCGATACAGCGCCGGCACCCGCAGCGCCAGCCAGCGCACCGGACGCAATGACGTCAGGATCGAGGCCAGATAACCGCCATAACTGGTGCCGACTACGGCAATCGCCGATGTATCGAGCGCCGGGTGCGCGAGCAAGCGGTCATACGCCGCCAGCAGGTCGCGCAGGTTGTCTTCGCGAGTCACTCGACTCAGCGCAATACCGGCCCCGCCGGTATGCCCGCGCAAGTCGAATGTCAGGCACACGCAACCCAAACCGGCGATGCCTTTCGCCCGCTCCAGGTCTCGCTCCTGACTGCCGCCCCAACCGTGCACAAAGAGCACGCCGGGCACTTTCGATTTGGGACTGAGAAAGGTCCCGATCATCTGTTCATCGTCGATGTCGATTTGAATGGTTTCGCTTCTAGCCGTCATAGGATTTAACCGTTACGTACTTGAGGAGAAAGTCACTGCTTTGCGCTGGCCCGCGATACACCTCGATGGCGTCCGCCGGCAGCGGCTGGTCGATGTAGGTCTCGACCGAAGACACGCGAATAGCACGCATCCCGGGGTCGTTGACGAAGCTTTGCAAGGCGGCGACTTCGGCACTGCTGGCACCGCCCATCCGCCAGGACTGCTCGAGCACGCCGCTGCGCTGTTTGCCATTACTGTCCACACCTTGGGCGATGTCGTAGTTGCGCCGCGAGGCGTAGAAACCGGGATAAGCCTCATCCGCGGCACGGTCGAACACTTGCGCCTGACGGATCGCCAGCCGCACATCGTCCGGCAGTTCCAATTCGAGCAAATCGTCGTATTGCCCCCGCACTACCAGCAGGTTAGACCCTCCATAAACCTGCTCCCCCTGACCGTCTTCGGTCAAGTATTGATCACCGCAATAACTCAGCACCGTGTCGCCGATAAAACTCTGACCGACGCTGTGGGTGATCACTTGGTCCAGGTCCTGCTCCAGCACCACGCCTTCAGTGAACAGCGCTTTGGCATCGGGTCTGGCGAGGATGGCATCGAACTGGTCGAGGCTTTTGATCACTTCCTGACCGCGTCCGGCGCAGGCATGAATCGGCTTGATGCGGATCGGCCCGCTGTAGAGCAAATGCTCCGCCGCAGGACGCGCATCGTCCATGGAAAAAACACTGAGGCCGTCGAGCACCACACTGCGCACACGTTCGGAAAACAACGGTGACCAGCCTTCCGGAGCGTGAGCATTTTTGTTGCGCAACCCGTGACTGATGGCTTTGGTGCAGATGAAATCATGGTCGACATAACCGCCCCACAAATCCTCCGGCCCCTTGACGCACAATTGCCGGGCGGCAGCGACGCCAACAAGCGTCTGGGTCGGCAACAGATAAAGGTCTCGACCGTTGTGCAGCTCCGGGTCGTAACTGCCGCCGTAATTAAGCCCCAGGATCTGTGCCAGCCAACGGGCCAGCGCACGATTGGTTTCCACTTCGTGCAACGGAGCCTCGGGGCGCACGGAATGGGCCACCACCAGTTTCTTGCGATTTGCTGGGGTCATGCGTCCCCCTTCAATCTGCGCTTGTTGAATGTAGTTAAAGGGGTGCAGAGATCAGGCCAAGGAGGGCCGAAGACAAACGTTTTTCAAATCAGCCAGTTGCGAAAAACGTGATGGCACCGTGCCTGCTTGATTCTGCACGACAAGGGATACAACTCTGGCATTTTGCACGACTGACGCTCATCCCTGACTAGCTCCCACCCCAAACCGTGTCCGGTATTCACTTGGCGCCAACCCGGTAATCTTCTTGAACGTCGCCCGAAAGGCACTCGGATCCTGATAACCCACCGTCCAGGCAATGTGATCGATGGTGCCGTTGGTGAACTCGAGCATTTCCCGGGCCTTGCCGACTCGCAGGTGCTGGCAGTACTCAGTGGATTTGAGTCCGGTTGCCACACGAAATCGACGCAGGAACGTGCGCTCTTCCAGCCCGGCCCGCTCGGCCATCGTCGCCACCGACACATCGGTCGCTCCGGTGCTCTGCAGCCAATGCTGGACCTTGAGAATCGAAGCATCTCCATGGCTAAGAATGGGCGAAAAATTGCTGCCGCATTCACTTGCGCTGTCGCTGTGTTCCACCACCAAAAACCGCGCGGTACCAATGGCGATGCTTGGCCCCAGCAGACGGTTGACCAGGCGCAAGCCCAGTTCGGACCAGGCCATCAGCCCGGCGGTCGTGATCAGGTCGCCGTCGTCAACGATGGGAGTGTCAGCCTTGAGCTTGATCGCCGGATAACGCTCGGCGAAGGCTTTGGCCGAGGTCCAGTGAGTAGTGGCGCTACGGCCGTCGAGCAGGCCGCTCTCGGCCAACAGAATCGACCCCACACAAACCCCGCCGAGTGTCGCGCCATTGGCATGTTGCTGACGCAGCCAGCGAATGAGCCCCTGCGGTGCCAGACCTTCGGAAAAACCGGCAATCGACGGCGGGATCAACACCGCCACCAACGCGCCGTCCGGAGCGGGATGACTGTCGTAAACCCGCTTGGGCGCCTGATCGCCATCAACCTGCCAATGGCTGACCCGCAGCAACGGCAACTGCGCCGCCTGATGCTCGGCGGCAATCCGGTTCGCCACCCCGAACAAGTCCGTCAATCCATGCACCGCCGCCATCTGCGCACCGGGATAGATCAGCACGCCCAACTCGGCGATTGCCCTTTCTGCGTCCATTGTCAGTTTTCCCCCTTCTATTGTCGGTGCGGCCAATCCTCGGACGGCCTGCCAGACCCAATACTTCATTCCACACCAACAAGCATTTCGAGGAAACAGTCATGGCCAAGCACGCACTCATCGTAGTCGATATCCAAAACGACTACTTCCCCCAAGGCAAGTGGCCGCTGGTCGGCGCCGACGCCGCCGCGGGCAACGCCGTTCGTCTGCTCAAAGCTTTCCGCGATGCCGGTGATTCGGTGGTGCACATCCGCCACGAATTCACCTCCGACGAAGCGCCCTTTTTCACTCCAGGCTCCGAGGGCGCGAAGCTGCACCCTAAAGTCCTCAACCGCGCCGACGAACCGGTCGTGCTCAAACACTTCGTCAACTCGTTCCGCAAAACCGAACTACAGTCAATCCTCGACGAGCAAGGCATCAAGGAACTGGTCGTCGTCGGCAGCATGAGCCACATGTGTGTCGACGGCATCACTCGCGCGGCTGCCGATATGGGCTATACCGTCACGGTGATCCACGACGCCTGTGCCTCCCGTGATCTGGAGTTCAACGGCGTCACCGTTCCGGCAGCCCACGTTCATGCCGCCTTCATGTCGGCCCTGGGTTTTGCCTACGCCAGCGTGGTGTCCACCGACGAATTTCTCGCGGCCAGTCGCTAACGCCCCCTGAAACAACTCGATAAACAAAAGGCCCGCCGCGCTTTCGCGTTGTGGGCCTTTGCGTTTCCGGTCGCTAAAAATCTCACGCGTGAGCTATTGAGAGGTGTAAAAAATCACTGTAGTGTTTCTCACGCGTGAGATTTCACAACGGAGTCACCAGTATGAAAAGCCGCTCTCCATCAGGTCCGCCTGCCGAGCCTGATACCGATACCGCGAGCAGCAAGGGAGAGCGCTCGAAACCGTCCGCGAAAAAACCGTCGAGCTTCTACATGAAGCAGATGCGCGCGGGCCTGGGTGCCGCCGGTTATGTGAAACACGAGACTTGGGTGCTTCCCGAAAACCGAAGCCTGCTCAAGCAGATGGAGAAACAGCTACGCCAACCGATCCTGGCTGGCTCATTCATGTCGGAGAATTACATGAGCGCAGGTAACAACTGGAACATCGATCGCCTCTACAGTGCCCTTCAGGCCCTCGACGAAGTGGTTTCGAACGACATCACCCTCTCCCTCGTTCAAGGCTCCGATTCCAGCATCAAGCTGGAAATGAACGATTTCGGTGGCTTGCCGATTTACATCGCCGTGGTTGGCGATCAGGTCATCGTGGATACCGTTCTGGTTGATGTCGAGTCCATCAACGACGTACCGGCATTCAACGATGCCGTTCTGCGCAGCCGGGAAATGTTCCCGCTGTCCTCGATCGGTATCGAGTCCATGCCCAACGGGCAGATCGTTTACAACATGTTCGGCGCACTGAGCTCCGACTCCAGCCTGACCAACGTCGTGACCGAGGTCAAAACCCTTGTCGACAACGTCCAGCGCGCCAGCGAAGCCTTTGAACGTTTCTTCATCTAATTTTTCGGGAACAGGAAATATCCAATGACTCAGTCCATCTGGAGCAAATTGTTCACCGCGCTGCGTGGCGGTGCCAATGAAGTCGGCGAATCAATCGTCGATCAACAGGCCCTGCGCATCCTCGACCAGGAAATCCGCGATGCTGACAGCGCCCTGGCCAATGCCAAGCGTGAGTTGGTCACCATCATGGCCAAGCACAAGCTGTCGGCTGATCGTGTGGCCGAGCACAACGCCAAGATCAAGGACCTCGAATCCAAGGCCATGGCCGCGATCCAGGCCAACCGCGAAGACCTGGCGTTGGAAGTGGCCGAAGCCATTTCGACCCTGACCAATGAGCTTGATGTCGAGCAAAAGCAGGCCACCGAATTCGGCGGTTACGCGGACAACATGCGCAAAGACATTACCAAGGCCGAAAGCCGCATCAAAAGCCTGCGCCAGCAAGTGGACATGGCCAAGGCCCGCGAAAGCGTACAGAAAGCCCAGGTCAGCGCTTCGATCGCCAGTGGCGGCGCCAACGGCAAGCTGGAAACCGCCGTCGGTACACTGAACCGCCTGCAGGCCAAGCAGCAGCAACGCGCCGCTGAACTGGAAGCCCAGGATCAACTGGCCGATGCATCGACCGGTACTGATCTGGAACGCAAACTGCGCGAAGCCGGCATTACCCCGGATTCGGGCAGCGCCAACGCAATCCTGGATCGGCTGAAGAAAAAATCAGCCGAGTAACCGGGCCGGGCGCAAGCTGAACAGGAAGGGCATTCATTGCCCTTCCTTTTTTTGTCGAGTAGAGGTCAAGGATGGATGCCCTGAAGGGTTTCAAGACAATTGCCGGCCTGGCAATCCTCATGGTCGCGCTGCAAGTACTCAACACCGCGACCGGCTACAGCCTTGTTGCATTTGGCCTGGCCCCAAGGACATTGCACGGTCTGCTCGGCATCATTACCTCGCCTTTTCTGCACGCGTCCTTTGCGCACCTGAGCGCCAACCTGATTCCCTTTTTGATCCTCGGCACGTTGGTCATTGTCGATGGGCTCAATCGCTTCATCGCCGTGAGCGCGATCATCATTGGCCTGGGCGGCTTGCTGGTCTGGCTGTTCGGGTTTTCCGGGATGCACATCGGTGCCAGCGGATGGGTGTTCGGGCTGTGGGCGTACATTCTGTCGCGCGCCTGGTTCCAGCACAGTTGGGGTAACCTGATCACGGCCGCGGTCGTCGCCCTACTGTATGGCGGCTTGGTGTTTGGCTTCCTTCCACGCCAGGGGGTTTCCTTCGAAGGCCATATCGCTGGGGCATTCGCCGGATTTATTGCGGCCAAGGTACTTCTCTCGACGCCCGGCAACAGGTTTAATGCCGCCCGGTAAAGGCAATTGAACGTTCAGGAGTTCGGGCCTGCGCATTGCCAGGAACGAGTCATCCCACGGAGTCAGGGACGTCATGTCTATTTTTCTTTTATTACGCGTGTATGCCTCGTCCTTCTTCCACCGTTTCGGCTGGGCGGGACTGGCGATTGCCTTGGGCATCCACCTGAGCACGGCCTGGCTCGGCCTGGTGCTTCTGGGCGAACAACACCTCACCGCCCCCGCCACGTTTACCTATTTCTACCTCACCACCACGCTGACGGTAGGTTACGGCGATCTTGCTCCCCAAACCTCGGCGGGACGGGTTTTCGTGGCTACCTGGGTCATGCTCGGGGGCATTGCGCTGCTGACGGCAGCCATCGGCAAAACCACCAGCAGCGTCATTGATGTATGGAGAAAAAGCATGAAGGGCAAAGGTGATTTCACCGGCAAGGTCGGTCACACCGTTCTCATCGGCTGGGAAGGTGCGTCCAGCGAGCGAGTCATTGAATTACTGCTGCAGGACGAAACGTCCAATGACAACTTGATCGTCATTTGCGATAGCGACCTCGAAGAAAACCCCATGCCGGGCAAAGCAGACTTTATCAAAGGCGAAAGTCTGTCCTCTGCCGCACTTTTGCTGCGTGCCGGCGTTCCCGGTGCCGAGCGCGTCCTGGTGCGAACCCATTCAGACGATCTGTCCCTGGCCACCGTGCTGGCGATCAATCAACTGAGCCCTGTCGGGCATGTGGTCGCCCACTTCAATGACAGTGAAATCGCCGCGCTCGCCAGCGCCTACGCGCCCAGCCTGGAGTGCACCTCAAGCATGGCCATCGAGATGTTGGTGCGCGCCTCTCAGGATCCGGGCTCGTCAGTAGTCATCAATGAATTGCTGTGCGTGGGTCAAGGCGCCACCCAGTACCTGATGAAACTGCCCGAGGCTTTTGAAGCAACATTCGGCGATCTGTATGCACAGATGAAAGAGCATCACAACGCGACCCTTATAGGGTACCGCGCCAAAGGCGCCCGACACCCTTCGATCAACCCGCCCGGCGCCACTCGCGTTGAGGGCGGTGAACTCTTCTACATCGCCTCCACTCGCCTCAAGGAAATCTCCAATGGGATGGTTTAAACAGTTGATGGGGCTTGAGGCCCCGAAAGCGAATACGGAATCGAAATGGACAACCAACGAAACCCTGCCCGCCATCGGTCCGCTGGGCCTGGCATTGGGTAAAGAGGTGATGTTCGACACCACCCTGAAGTTGTTGCTCGACGGTAACACCACAGTGGTGATCCCTGGCGCCCAACAGATCTGGAGCGCTGGCACTGTTGATCTCGGGCAGTCGACCTGGCTGTCACGCTATTACATGAACGACGAAGATTACTGGCTGCAAGTGCACACCACCGGCGCCATCGCCGGGCAGGTCGAGTCGGTGATCCTGTTCAACTACCTCAGTTACGTGACCATCAGCAGCGAGGCGGAGTTGAGTCGGTTGGCCGGCCCGCAAAGCCTTATCGGTCTGCCGACCTACACCCACAACGGCGTCGAATACACCCGCGAATGGGGCACCGAGGATGGCCAGACAGAACTGGTAGCGTTGAGCGAATACCTGAAAAACACGGATGAGTCCTACAGCATTGAACACCGTTCGATGCTGTACGCGCGCGAAACCGGCCTGACCGATCGCCGTGAATTCCTGCTGTTTTCCGTCGAAGAAGATGCCGAAGGTGCCATCAGCCTGAGCACGTCGCGGGGCATTTCGCTGTACACCACCGACCTGAACACTTTTTAAATAAGGAAGAATTCCATGCTAGAAGCGCTCTCCATCTCCCTGAACAAAGCCGCCGTGTTCGGGTTTGTTGCGTACATCCTCGGCGCCGCTGTGCTGTTCGCGCTGTTCCAGTTCATCTACACCCGAATCACTCCGCACAAGGAGTTTGAACTGATCCGTTCGGGCAACGTCGCGGCCGCAATCGCTTTGGGCGGTGCGCTCATCGGTTTCGCGATACCGGCCAGCAATGTGATTGCCTACTCGATCAGCCTGCTCGACTTTGTCGTCTGGTCGCTGATCGCCGCCGTCGTGCAACTGCTGGCGTTCCTGGTGACTAGCCTGGTCTTGAAAGGCACGTCGGAACGCATCAAGAAAGGTGAAATCGCGGCGGGTGTCTATGTCGCGGCCGTGGCCATCAGCGTCGGCATGTTGAACGCCGCCTGCATGACCCCTACCCCGAACTGATCGCGCAGGGAGCTCCCGATGAAACGAAGCAAGTACGTTCAACTGTCGCTGGCCGCCTCGGTCGCCATGGCGATATCCGGCTGCGGGCCGACGGAAAAAACCTACCCGGTGCAGAAGAAGTACAACTTCCAGTCCGTCCAGCAATGTGCCGATGAAAAACTCCCGGTAGACGTCTGCTCTGACGCCTACATGGCTGCCATGACGGAGCATCGGCGCATTGCGCCGGTCTACGACAATCAGGCCGATTGCGACGCGGACTTTGTCGCAGACTGGTGCCAGCAAGATTCCACCGGCAAGTTCATCCCGAAACTGGGCGGTTTCGAACTGACCGCCGATGGCGAAGTGACGCAGTCCCAAGTGGACGCGGCCAAGGCCCAACTGCCCGCCTCGGAAGCGAACAGTGGAGGCTCCGGATTCTCCGGCACCAGCCTGCTGACCGGTTTGCTGATCGGCAACATGCTGAGCAACAACCGCAACAGCTTTTTCTCGCAACCGGTGTATCGCTACCGCGATGACCGCGGCGGTTACTCGTCTTCCACGCTCAGCCAGCGGATTGCCAAGGGCTCGACCTTTACCAAGTCCAATCAGGCGAGGTACGGCAGCAGCAACTACGCCGATTCGATTCGTTCCGCCAGCAAGCCGGTGTCGGTTGCCTCGTCCACCTCCCGTGGCGGTTTCGGCAGCAAGGCCAGCGCACGCAGTGGCTGGGGCGGCGGCGGTTCGAGCAGTTAAGGAAACCGGGCCATGAAAAAGATTCTCTGCGCAGAACGTCATGACTGGAAACAGACCGCCGAAAGCCTCGGCTTTCTGTTCCATACCATCGACGACGAACCCTATTGGGACGAGAGCGCGTATTACCAGTTCACGCTCAAGCAGATCGAAAACGATCTCGAAGACCCGACCACCGAAATTCATGAGATGTGCATGGACCTGGTAGCCCGGGTGGTTCAGAGCGAAGAGTTGCTGGAGCGCCTGAGCATTCCTGCGCCGTTCTTCGATATGATTCGGACTTCATGGCTCGAAGGCCACCCGCACCTCTATGGGCGCATGGACTTCTCGTATAACGGCACCGGACCGGCAAAATTGCTGGAACTCAACTACGACACGCCGACCAGCCTCTATGAAGCGGCAGCGTTTCAGTGGGGCTGGCTGGAGCAATGCATCGAACGCGGCTTATTGCCCAAGCATGCCGACCAGTTCAACAGCATTGACACCAAACTGCATCAGGCCTTCGCCCAGCTACAGCTTAAACAGCCTTTCTATTTCGCCTCGATGAAAGACTCAGTCGAGGACAAGGGCACCACCGATTACCTGCGCCTGATCGCCGAAAAAGTCGGAATAGAATCACGCCACATCGACATCGAAGACATCGGCCTCACCGCTGACGGACGTTTCGTCGATCTGGAAGATCGCTGGATTCCTCACCTGTTCAAACTGCATGCGTGGGAGTTCATCTTCCACGAGCCCTTCGGTGCAGCGATTGCCCAGAGTGATACGCAGTTTTTCGAGCCCGCGTGGAAATCCATCATTTCCAACAAAGGCATCCTGCCGCTGCTATGGGACTCCAACAAAGGACACCCGAACCTGCTCGCCGCCCACCTGGATACCAATCCGAACACAGCGGTGCCCAAGGGCTGGGTGCGCAAACCGTTCTTCTCGCGGGAAGGCGCCAACATCGAGTTGCAAACCGCTGAGGGCCTGATCGTAAAAGAGGACGGCCCCTACACCGACGCGCCGTTTATCCTTCAGGAATTCGCACCGTTGCCGCAGTTTGGCGACAGCTACACGCTGGTGGGCTCGTGGGTGATTGGCGACCAAGCGGCCGGCATTGGCGTGCGGGAAGACAACAGTTTGATCACCAAGGATTCGAGCCGGTTTCTGCCACATCTGATCCTCGACTGATCCATCCATCGCCGGTGTGGACATAAGTACGATGCCCGCAAGACTTATAGCTGAAATGCCGGATAATGGCGGCCAAATCGTCTAGCCGTTATTCTGGTAATCCCCCATGGAAATCAAGGTCAACTTTCTCGACAACCTTCGACTTGAAGCCAAGTTCGACGACTTCACGGTGGTGGCCGATCAACCTATCCGCTACAAGGGCGATGGCTCGGCACCGGGTCCGTTCGACTACTTCCTGGCTTCGTCGGCGTTGTGTGCGGCTTATTTCGTGAAGCTGTACTGCGACACTCGCAGTATTCCCACCGAAAACATCCGCCTTTCGCAAAACAACATTGTTGATCCGGAAAACCGCTACAACCAGATTTTCAAGATCCAGGTCGAGTTGCCGGCGGATATTTCCGACAAGGACCGCCAGGGCATCCTGCGTTCCATCGACCGGTGTACCGTGAAAAAAGTGGTCCAGGCCGGGCCTGAGTTTGTGATCGAAGAGGTGGAAAACCTCGACGCCGATGCCCAAGCGTTGCTGATGCCTGCTTCTACCTCAGAGGCGAGCACGTATATTGCGGGCAAGGATCTGCCGCTGGAGCAGACCATCGCCAATATGTCGGCCATTCTGGCGGACCTGGGCATGAAGATTGAAATCGCCTCGTGGCGCAATATCGTTCCCAACGTGTGGTCGCTGCATATCCGCGATGCGCACTCGCCGATGTGTTTTACCAACGGCAAGGGCGCAACCAAGGAAGGCGCGCTGGCGTCGGCGTTGGGCGAGTTTATCGAGCGACTCAACTGCAACTTCTTCTACAACGATCAGTTCTGGGGCGAAGAGATCGCCAACGCGCCGTTCGTACACTACCCGGACGAACGCTGGTTCAAGCCTGGCCGTAAAGATGAGCTGCCAACTGAAATTCTCGACGAGTACTGCCTGAAGATTTACAACCGCGACGGCGAGTTACGTGGTTCCCATCTGATCGATACCAACTCGGGCAATGAAGAGCGCGGCATCTGCTCGCTGCCGTACGTGCGCCAGTCGGACGGCGAGGTGGTGTATTTCCCGTCCAACCTGATTGAAAACCTTTTCCTGAGCAACGGCATGAGTGCCGGTAACACGCTGGCCGAAGCCCAGGTGCAGTGCCTGTCGGAGATCTTCGAGCGCGCGGTAAAACGCGAAATCATCGAAGGTGAATTTGCATTGCCGGATGTGCCGGCCGATGTGCTGGCGAAGTACCCCGGGATACTGGCCGGTATTCAGGCGCTGGAAGAGCAAGGGTTCCCCGTGTTGGTGAAGGATGCATCCCTGGGCGGTGAATTCCCGGTGATGTGCGTCACGTTGATGAACCCGCGTACCGGCGGTGTGTTCGCCTCGTTCGGCGCGCACCCGAGCCTGGAAGTGGCGCTGGAGCGCAGCCTGACCGAACTGCTCCAGGGCCGCAGCTTCGAAGGCCTCAACGACTTGCCCCAGCCGACGTTTGAAGGCCATGCGGTGACCGAGCCGAATAACTTCGTCGAGCACTTCATCGATTCCAGCGGCGTGGTGTCGTGGCGCTTCTTCAGTGCCAAGTCGGATTACGAATTCGTGGAGTGGGACTTCTCCGGCCAGGGTGAAAACTCGAATGCCGAAGAAGCCGCGACCTTGTTCGGCATTCTCGAAGGCATGGGCAAGGAAGTGTACATGGCGGTCTACGAGCATATCGGCGCGACGGCATGCCGCATCCTGGTGCCGGACTATTCGGAAATCTATCCCGTGGACGACCTGATCTGGGATAACACCAACAAAGCGCTTTTCTTCCGCGCCGATATCCTGAACCTGCATCGCCTGGACGACGACGAACTGCAAGCGCTGGTTGAGCGCCTGGTGGAAAGTGAGCTGGATGACTACACCGACATCACCTCCCTGATCGGCATCGAATTTGACGACAATACGGCCTGGGGTCAGCTGACGATCCTGGAGTTGAAGCTGCTGATTTATCTCGCCTTGCAGCAATTTGAAGAGGCGAAAGAGGCAGTGGAGATGTTCCTGCAGTACAACGACAACACGGTTGAGCGCGGCTTGTTCTACCAAGCCGTCAACGCGGTGCTGGAGATGAAGCTGGACGAAGACCTGGCACTGGAAGACTACGAGGCCAATTTCCGCCGGATGTTTGGCAACGAACGAATGGATGCAGTGATCGGCTCGGTCGATGGCAGCGTGCGCTTCCATGGTTTGACGCCGACCAGCATCAAACTGGAAGGGCTCGATAGACACCTGCGGTTGATCGATAGCTACAAGAAACTGCACTCGGCACGGGCCAATGTGACCACTTTACTCAGTTAACAGCGCCCACAAAAAAGCGAAGCCAGATCACTGGCTTCGCTTTTTTTATTACTTACTGGATAGCGGCTTAACGGCCGTGTCGATTTTTAGAAAACGTCGAGTGATTGGGGACTTTATCTTCAAGGCTCAACCGGCAGAACCAGCGATAGGCCAGGTTCAGATGGGCATCTTCGCACAACCGCCGTTCGGAGCGGATGCCATAGCAGTAGCCGACGATCAGCATGCGGATCATCAACTCAGGATCAATCGACGGACGCCCAATCAGGCTGTAGAAATCGGCGAGGTAAATCGGTTATGGCGTAATGCGCGCACGCTGGCGAACCACAATCCGCGAGTGTACAAGTCGCGGATTGTGGGCAATTACCTGATCAATGGCGCGTGGGTGTGACCAAGGGGATCGCCTGATAAAACAGTTGAACACCCGGCCACCACCCGATCAGGCAATGGCCGGGCCAGACTCAGCGATAGACCGGAAAACGACGGCACAGCGCGACAACCTGTTCGCGCACGTGGTGCCCGACCTTTTCGCTGCCTCCGTTTTCCAGGGCGTCCAGTACGTCGCACAACCAGCCGGCCACTTGCTCGCAGGCCTCCAAACCAAACCCGCGGGTGGTCACCGCCGGGGTACCGATACGAAGGCCGGATGTCACAAACGGTGAGCGCGGGTCATTCGGCACCGAGTTTTTGTTGGCTGTGATATAGGCACTGCTCAGGGCTGCGTCGGCCTCCTTGCCGGTGTAGGGCTTGTCGGACAGGTCGATCAGCATCATATGGTTGTCGGTGCCGCCCGAGACGATCTTGTACCCGCGCTTTTGCAACACCCCGGCCATGGCCCGGGCGTTGATGACCACTTGGGTCTGGTAGATGCTGAACTCCGGCGCAAGCGCTTCCTTGAACGCCACGGCCTTGGCCGCGATCTGGTGCATCAGCGGCCCGCCCTGCACGCCGGGAAACACAGCGGAATCGAGCTTTTTGTAGAAGGCTTCATCCTGTCCCTTGGACAAAATCAAACCGCCGCGTGGCCCGCGCAGGGTTTTGTGCGTGGTGCTGGTGACCACATGCGCATGGGGAAGCGGGTCCGGGTATTCGCCCGCGGCGACCAGCCCGGCAACGTGGGCCATATCGACCCAGAAGATAGCCCCTACCTTGTCGGCAATGCTGCGCATGCGTGCCCAGTCCTTGTGCCGCGAATACGCGGAAAAACCACCGATCAACATTTTGGGGCGTGTCTGCAGTGCGATTCGCTCCATCTCATCATAGTCAAGAAAGCCGGTTTTCGGGTCCAGTCCGTAAGGCACGATGGTGTAGTGACGCCCCGAAAAGTTGGCCGGGTTGCCGTGGGTCAGGTGACCGCCCTGGGCCAGGTTCATGCCCATCACCGTATCGCCGGGGTTGATCAGTGCCAGAAAGACCGCCGCGTTGGCCTGGGCGCCCGCATGGGGTTGCACGTTAGCGTAGTCGCAGTCGAACAGGGCCTTGACCCGCTTGATGGCCAGCCGCTCGGCCACATCGACGTATTCGCAGCCGCTGTAATAGCGCTTGCCAGGGTAGCCTTCGGCGTACTTGTTGGTGAGCACCGTGCTCTGGGTTTTCATCACCAGCGGGCTGGCATAGTTTTCCGAGGCGATCAGCTCGATATGATCTTCCTGGCGATGCTCTTCGTTGTGAATCGATTCATACAGCTCAGGGTCGAAAGCGTTGAGGGTCAGCGTCGAGTCGTACATGTGCAAAGTGTCCTTGGTCAAGAATTCAAGCGGCGGGTGACAGCAGGCGCGTGATGCGCGCGGCGATGTCGTCGATCTGTGCGTCATCGCAGATCAGCGGCGGCAACAGGCGCACGGTGGTGCCCCGTGTGACGGTGATCAGCAGACGTTGTTCTTCACGGGCCCGGCCGACCAGTTCGGCGCACGGGCCATTGAGTTCAATGCCGATCATCAAGCCGATGCCGCGAACGGACACCACCTCAGGATGGTTGCCCAGCGCCAGCTTCAAGGCCGCCAACAAGCGGCGGCCCGAGGCGGCAGCCCGTTGCGGGATGTGATCGCGCTGCATGATGTCGAGCACTGTGCAGCCCACGCGGCACGCCAACGGGTTACCGCCGAACGTGGACGCATGGTGGCCGGGGGAAAACAGCTCGGCGGCCTTGCCCCGCGCCAGGCACGCGCCGATGGGGAAACCGTTGCCCAGCGCTTTGGCCAGGGTAATGACGTCCGGCTCGATGCCCGCATGCTCAAAGCCAAACCAGGTACCGGTGCGGCCCAGCCCGGTCTGCACTTCATCGATCATCATCAGCCAGTCGTGTTCATCACACAGTTGGCGCAGGGCCTGCAGGTAGCCGGCAGAGGCGGCGTGCACGCCTCCCTCACCCTGCACCGGCTCGACGAGCACCGCAACGATATCGGGTGACTGCGCCGCGACCTGGCGAATCGCCTCGATGTTGTCGTAAGGCACTCGCACAAAGCCCGGCATCAGGGGCTCGAAGCCGCGATGCACGGCGGGGTTGCCGGTAGCGGCGAGGGTGGCCAGGGTGCGCCCGTGAAAACTGTTATCCATCACCAACACTTGCGGCTGGGTCACCTGCCGAGCGTTGGCGTGCAGGCGGGCCAGTTTGAGCGCCGCTTCGTTGGCCTCCGCTCCGGAGTTGCAGAAAAACGCCCGTTGCATGCCCGAGAGCAGGCACAGTCGTTCGCCCAATTGCTCCTGCCATGGGATACGGAACAGGTTGGTCGTGTGCAGTAACACCGTGGCCTGTTCGGCGATGGCCGCGGCAATTTCGGGGTTGGCATGCCCCAGGCTCGCCACCGCCACACCGGCGATGGCATCCAGGTATTCAACACCCTCGGTGTCCCACAACGAGGCGCCCTGGCCTCGGCTGAACGAAACCGGTTGTCGGGCTGAGGTGTGCATGAGGTAAGCGGGTGCAGCGGACATTGCGGGCCTTCCTGTAGAGGGGGATCAACGGCTGGGAGTGATCGACAACAACGTGTCTTCACTGAGGGGGCGGGCATCGGCGGTCGGCCAGTAGTACGCATCCGGCATGGCTCGGGCACCGAAGATCGCCTGTCCGACGCGCACCACGGTCGCGCCCTCTTCAATGGCGATTTCAAAGTCACCCGACATGCCCATCGACAGCTCTTGCAGCGACACCCCATCAGGGGCGCAATGACGCAAGCGGTCGCGCAATTCACGCAGCCGGACGAAGCATGGGCGCACCCGCACCGCGTCAGCCGAGAACAGCGCCAGCGTCATCAACCCGCGAACCCGCAGTGTCGGGAACGCTGGCATAGCCTCCAGGAAAGCCGCCACGTCATCGGGCGCCAGCCCGTACTTGCTGGCTTCGCCGGAGGTATTGACCTGGACGAACACGTCCATCTGCCGACCTTCAATGCGCAGGCGACGGTCCAGCGCCTCGGCCACCCGCAGGCTGTCCAGGGCCTGGAACTCGCTGGCGAAGCGTGCGACCTGCTTGGCCTTGTTGGTCTGTAAATGGCCGATCACCGACCATTGCAGGTCTTGCAGGTCGGTCATGGCTTCCCACTTGCGCTGTGCTTCCTGCACCTTGTTCTCGCCCAGCAGGCGGCAACCGGCGGCATAGGCCAGACGCAGATGAGCTTCATCAAAGGTTTTGCTGACCGGCAGCAAGCGCACACCGGCCGGGTCCCGCCCTACCCGACGGCACGCCTCGACAATGCGTTGCTGCACGGCGGCCAGGTTGCGGCGAAAATCTTCGACACTGTCGGCCTGTGGGTAACGACCATGGCGCGCATGCAGGATGTTGAGGTCTTCGGTTTGATCAGGCATCAGTTGGCCGCTCCTTTGGTGGGCACTGCAACCGGTTCGGCCTGTGGGACAGCAGCCTTTTCACGACGCGGCAACTGCCCATTGAGCACGGCGTAGGCCGCTAGGCCGATGACCAGGCCCCAGAACGCGCCGCCGATGCCCAGCAGGGTGATATTGGCCGCGCAGGCCAGAAAGGTGATCAGCGACGCTTCCCGCGATTTCACGTCTGCCATGGCATTGGCCAGGCTCGCGCCGAGGGTGCCCAACAGGGCCAGCCCGGCCAGGGTGGTAATGAAGGTCGCCGGGAAGGCCATGAACACCGCCGCCAGGGTCACGCCGAAAATCCCCACCAAGATGTAGAAGATGCCCGCGGCCACGCCTGCGATCCAGCGCTTGGACGGATCTTCAGACGCTTCCTTGCCAGTGCAGATGGCGGCCGTGATGGCCGCGATATTGAAGGCATGGGAACCGAACGGCGCCATCAGCAAAGAACCCAGCCCGGTCACGCTGAGGATCGGGTTGGCACTGGTGTTGAACCCGTCATTGCGCAGCACCAGCATGCCCGGCATATACTGCCCCGTGAGGGTGATCAGAAACAGCGGCAACGCCACGCTCAACAACGCATTGACCGAGAACTCAGGCCGTGTGAACACCGGTGTCGCAAACTCCAGCGCCAGCCCCATGAAATCCACGCGCCCCTGCATCAGCAGAAAGCCAAGCCCCAGCACCAGAATGCCGACCACCGCATAGCGCGCACTCAAGCGCTTGAACACGATGTAGGCGCCGATCAACACCCCGACCAATAACGGGTCGACGCTCATGCTGGCGAACGCACCGATGCCGAACTGCAGCAGGATGCCGCCCAACAAGCCCGCAGCCACACCGGGCGGGGTCAGGCGAACGGCTTTTTCAAAGTAGCCGGACACGCCCAGCAGCACGAACGCTGCAGCCGAAATCATGTACGCCCCGATGGCCTCGGCGTAGGGTGTGGTAGCCAAGGCGACGATCAAAAAAGCCGCCGCCGGGGTCGACCAGGCGGTGATGATCGGTTCGCGGCTCACCCAACTGAGGAACAGCCCGGTCACCCCTACCCCGATCGACACCGACCAAACCCACGACGCCGTCAACTCAGGGCTGAGCCCTGCGACCTTGGCGGCCTGAAACACCAGGATGAAGGTGCCGCCGTAATTGACGATCACCGAAATCAGCCCGGCAACCACCGGGTGCAGCAGGTCCCGCAGACCCAGGGACGAGAGGGATTGAGTAGATGACATAGGTCTTGGCTCCTTGCTGGACGATGTATCCGGTCGCTGGTAAGCGGTCATTTATAGCCGTTGAATGGCAGGTTTTACCCCTACGCTTTAACGCAGCAGACCAGACCACTTTGCGCGGTCGGCTCAGCCATGCTCGCGCGCAAACACGTTCATGAAATCGCACAGCGCCTCGACCGCCGGCACTGAAACGGCGTTGTAGAGGCTGGCGCGCAGGCCGCCGACGCTGGCGTGGCCTTTGAGGCCATTGAGGCCGGCCTGCTCGGCGCTCCGCAAAAAGGCCTTCTCCAGAACCGCCTCGGCCAGCCGGAAGGGCACGTTGTTGATGGAGCGATACGGTAACTGCACAGGGTTGCGATAAAACCCGTCACTCCCATCGATCGCGCGGTACAGCATTCCCGCCTTAGTCTGGTTGCGCTGATGCAGGGCCTGCAGACCGCCGCTGTGCTTGATCCACTTGAGCGTCAAGCCGGTGAGGTACCAGGGGAAGGTCGCCGGGGTATTGAGCATCGACTGCGCGTCGCTGATGCGCGCGTAGTTGAGAATGTCCGGGGTAAAGGCATGGGAACGCTCCAGCAACGCCGGGTCCACGATGACCACCGTCAACCCGGCCACGCCCATGTTTTTCTGCGCGGCGGCATACACCAGCCCATGCCTGGCGATGTCGATCGGCTTGGACAGCAGGCTTGAACATGCATCGCACACCAGCGGCGCGTCGCTCGCGGGCGTGTCGATGAACTGCACGCCGTGCACCGTCTCATTCTCGGTGTAGTGCAAGTAGGCGGCGTCGGCGTTAAGGCGCCACTCCGAGGCGTGGGGGACGCGGTCGAAACCGGACGCGTGGGTACTGGCAACCACGCGCACATCGCAGTAGCGCCGTGCAGCCTCGATCGCCTTGCCCGACCAGAGGCCGGTGTGCAGGTAATCCGCTGTGCCTTTATCGCCTATCAGGTTCATCGGCACTTGAGCGAACTGCAACGAGGCGCCCCCTTGCAGGAACAGCACTTTGTAGGCGGGCGGCACCCCGAGGATATCGCGCAGGTCCCGTTCGGCCTCGCGGGCCACCGTCATGAACACCTGCGAACGATGGCTGATTTCCATCACGGACATGCCGGTGCTGGCAAAATCGAAAAACTCCTCGTGCGCCTGAGTGAGGACGTCCAACGGCACCGCGGTGGGGCCTGCGCTGAAGTTGTGTGACCGAGCCATGGTTGAGTAACTCCTGTTCAAGAACGCTTGCCCTGTGCGTAATCACCGAGGTAAAGCCTGGGGTGGCGAGGGCCAGAGTCTACGGATAAACTGGCCTGCCTTTACCTGCCAGTTCATAGAAAGAGAGCAGACCACATGGCAAAGACCTTCGAGCTGGAAACCCTGAAGATGCGCCTCAACGACGCTGAGTTTCAGCTGCTGGATTTGCACCAGCGGATCCAGCGTGCGTTGCGTGCGCTGATACTCGACGGCGCTCTCCGCCCCGGCTTGAAACTGCCCGCCACGCGGGTGCTGTCCAAGTCACTGGGCTGCGCCCGCGACACCGTTGAGAACGCCTATGTGCAGTTGCATCGGGACGGGTTTATCGTGCGCCGCGAAGGCGCCGGCAGTTACGTCTGCGACACGGTGGGCGTCGAATTGCGCGGTGCCGGCCGCCGACGCCTCAAGGCTCAGGAAGTCAGGAGCAGCGTCGCCGCACCGGGCGCCGAACTTAGCCAACGCGGGCGGATGATCTTCGACACCGGCGGCGTGCGCGATCAGCAAGTCATCAAGGCATTCGCCACCGGCCTGCCGGAAACCCGCAGCTTCCCGACGGATGTCTGGGAGCGTTTGCAGCGCCAGGTCATGAAGGACTATCGCGCGAACGTGCTGCTGCATGGCGATCCACAAGGGGCCGAGCCCCTGCGCAAAGCGATTGCCACCTACCTGAACCTCGAACGCGGCGCCAAATGCTCCCCCGACCAGGTGCTGGTATTGAGCAGTACGCGTCAGGCGTTGTATCTGTGCGCACAGTTGCTGGTGGACGCCGGCAAGCCGATTCTGCTGGAAAACCCCGGCTATTACGGCGCCCGCAAGGCCTTCGAAATCGCCGAAACCAAGGTGCTGCCCATTGATGTCGATGAACGGGGCATCCGCACCGACCTGCTGCACGCCGACCGCAGCGGCGCCAATTGCGTGTATGTCACGCCCTCGCACCAATACCCCACCGGCGCGACGTTGCCGCTGGAGCGGCGTCTTGAGTTGATCAATTGGGCGGCGCAAAAAGGCAAGTGGATCATCGAAGATGACTACGACAGCGAGTTCCATTACGACGGGCAACCCACGGCGTGCGTGCAGGGCCTGGACAAGTATCAGCGCACGCTCTACATCGGCACGTTCAGCAAGACCCTCTACCCCGGCCTGCGCATGGGGTATATGGTGCTGCCCTCCGAGCTGGTCAAGCCCTTTGCCTATGCGCGCAGCATGATGGACGGCCACACTCCGCAAACGCTGCAACTGACGCTTGCGCGTTTTATGGAAGACGGCCATTACAACGCGCATGTCCGGGCCATGCGCAAGCTGTATGCCGGACGCCGGTCGATCATGCACGATGCCATCGGCAAGTACTTGAGCACGGTGGTCACCGCCGAACTGCCGCCGGGCGGGTTGCAAATCCCCTGCTTGCTGAAAGCCGGATGGTCCGAGGAAAAAACCATCCGCCAGGCCGCCACTGCCGGCGTGCAACTGTCCGGCCTCAGCGGCTTGTACGCGGGCGACCCGAAGCAACAGGGCTGGCTGCTGGGCTACTCCTCCCTGACCGCGTATGAAATCGAAGCCGCCATGTTGCGCCTGGCCAACGCCCTGAAAATCTAATGGCCCAGCGCATAGTTCATCAGCAGCTGCTGGGCCTGGGCGGCCATCCGCGCACACCTGGGCAGCTTGGGGCATTCAACCGCGATGACGGGTTGAGGCTTGGCGGTGGTGAACAATCTGAACCGTGACGTGCGGGTGGCCGCTAGACGGCCGGTGGGGATGATGCCGGGCATTTGGAATTCCTTTTCAAAAAAGCGCAGGCGGTTTAATACGGCAACCTGAAACGCTTGGTCAGGTCGCTGATGCCTTCACGAATCGAGCGTTCAGTGCGGCCGTCGAGGGCACCGCTGCGCAAGCCACCGAGCATGGCCAGAATCATGTCGCCGATCTCCCTGAATTCATCGACCCCCATGCCACGCGAAGTGCACGCCGCACTGCCGAGACGAATGCCGGACGTCACGGTGGGCTTGACCTCATCGCCGGGCACGACATTTTTGTTCACGGTAATGCCGATTGCCTCCAACGCACGCTCGGCGACATTCCCCACCAAGCCCCAGGGCCGCAGGTCAATCACCCCCAAGTGACAGTCGGTGCCGCCCGACACGACCAACAGCCCACCTTCAGCCAATCGGCCGCACAAGGCCTGGGCATTGGCGACCACGGCGTGGGCATAAGCGCCGAAGGCCGGTTGCAATGCCTCACCCAGCGCCACGGCCTTGGCCGCTACGGTGTGCATCAGTGCCGCGCCCTGTAGGCCGGGGAATACAGCCGCATTGATCTTCTGCGCAATGGCCTGCTCATTGCACAGGATCATCCCGCCACGCGGACCGCGCAACGTGGCGTGGGTGCTGAGGGTGGTGACGTGGGCGAACGGCACTGGAGACGGATACGCACCACCCGCGACCAGCCCGGCGACGTGGGCGATGTCGGCCATCAGGAACGCCCCCACCTCGTCGGCAATCTCACGAAACCGGGCGAAATCCAGCGCCCGTGAATACGCCGAGGCCCCTGCGATGATCAGGCGTGGGCGTTCTTGTCGGGCGATCTGCTCGACCTGATCCATGTCGACCCTATGGGTCACCGAGTGCACCCCATAGCTGAGGGCCTGAAACCAGCGCCCGGACAAGTTGAACGCAGCACCATGGGACAGGTGCCCACCGGACTTGAGGTCCAGGCCCAGGATCTTGTCCCCCGGCGCCAGCAGAGCCAGAAACACAGCCTGGTTGGCTTGGCTGCCCGAATGGGGTTGCAGGTTGGCATAGGCACAGCTGAACAGCTGCCTGGCCCGATCGATGGCGAGTTCTTCAATTGCATCGACATTGCAGCAACCGGCGTAATAGCGACGCCCTGGGTAGCCCTCGGCATATTTGTTGGTCAGCACCGACCCTTGGGCCTCGAGCACCGCACGACTGACCACGTTTTCGGCGGCGATCAGCTCGATTGACTGCACCTGGCGCTGACGCTCGGCGTCGATGGCGCGCCACACCTCCCCGTCCACCTGGGGCAGCGCAATGCCACTGACCCCTGGCAGCGCGTGGCCCTCCCGATAAGCGAAATGCGGCATGGTCACTCCCTGTGTAAACGTCCGATAACACGCCGCATTACCCTAGCCGCCCACGGACCGGCCAGCCATACCAGTTCGTGCCGACGTTGCAGACCACCGCGCTCAATGCCGCTGCCACACGTCTACGCAGGGGCAGGCGTCGCGAAATCGCAGCCATTCAAAGTGGTCTGATGGACTCATCGGTAATGGACTATCGCGCAAGACCATCGCCTCATTAAGCTCTGCGCCGGTTTTGCCATGCTCATCACATAGGTTTCGCCATGACGATTCGTATCGGGTTGTTGCCTCAGGTCGCCGCAGCGCACTTTGTCAGTCATTTGCACATCATGGTGCTGGCGGCGCTGTTCCCCCTGCTTCCGGCTTTTTTCAACGTGGATTATGTCGAGCTGGGCCTGGCTTTCAGCCTGTTCAATATCGTCACGGCGCTGGTACAGGCGCCCATGGGGTTTGCCGTGGACCGCCACGGTGCCAAGCGCTTGCTGTTGGTCGCGCTGGCACTGGGCAGCAGCAGTTTCCTGCTGATTGCACTCCTGCCCGGCTACACCTGTTTGTTGATCGGCATGGCGCTGGCCGGCGTCGCCAACGCCATTTATCACCCGGCCGACTACGCCCTGCTGTCCCGACACATTGACCCCGCCCACATCGGCAAGGCGTTCTCCGTGCATACCTTTGCCGGTTTCCTTGGCGCGGCCGTGGCCCCTGTGTTTTTGCTGGGTATCGCGGTGTCGAGCAACCCGGCCATGGCCTTCGCGGCGGCGGCACTGGTGGGTTTTTTCGCGCTGGCGCTGTTGTTGATCCCTGGCTCCGCACTGGCCCGGGTCAGTCGCGTGCATCCCGCCGCCGACCCGACACCCCTCGGCGCCCGTCGCCTGTCACTGCTCTCGCCTATGGTGCTAAGCCTGACCCTGTTGTTCGTGCTGCTGAACCTGAGCACCGGCGCTATTGAGAAGTTCTCGGTCGCCGCCCTGATGCAAGGCCAGGGCGTGGCCTTGACCTGGGCCAACTCGGCGTTGACCGCCTTCCTCTTTGCCAGCGCCTTCGGCGTGCTGGCAGGGGGAGCCTTGGCCGACCGGACCCGCCGCCATGGCGTAGTGGCAGCCAGCGCGTTTGCCTTGGCCACCGTGCTGATGCTGCTGGTCGCCACGGCACGCTTGAGCGAGCCGGCGCTGCTGGTCGTGCTGGGGACAGCGGGTTTCCTGACCGGGGTGATCGCACCGTCCCGCGACATGCTGGTACGTGCGGCCGCCCCGAAGGATGCCGAAGGCAAAACCTTCGGCATCGTCTCTACAGGTTTCAATATCGGTGGCGCCATCGGTCCCGTCGGGTTCGGCTGGCTGCTCGACCAAGGCCACCCCGACGCAATTTTCTGGGCCAGCGCCGCCTTCATGGGCCTGACCGTTGTACTGACCCTGATGCAGGAGCGGTCCTTGGCCAGGACCCGAAAAATGATGGCACTGCAAGTGGCATTCAAGTGACCTGGATCAATAGCCCCAGTGTGTTTTTGCCGCAGACTTGGAGGGCAACGTCCCGCATTGATTGCGCTGCCCCCCCCCCGCTTGTGCGGACCCGTTATTTTTGCAAGGACTGCACGGTAAACCCGAACACCAATAGTCGATTTCCTTGGAGTTAAAACATGGAACGTTTGAATTGTGGTACCGATGACGTGGTAAAAAACATGCTGGCCAAACTATCCACGCTCTGGAAAACCCGCGCCGCCGTCAACAACCCGCAACCGAACTACTGGGGCCTCGCCTTTGATGCCGACAAGCACGACTTCAGTCTGTCGCTGCTGCCGTTTCGTTATCACCAGGCCTGGCTCGAAGCCCCCCAGGACTTGCAATCCAAATGCCTGTCCTACGCGTGGGGCATCTACAACCTCAAGACCATCTACATCGAATGCAATGTGGTCGTGCCTGCCTGCGAGGACATTATCAAGACCCCGCCGCCGAGCAACAACCGCGCCCTGCTGCAGGACGTGATGTCTCAGGCACTGCTCGACGAAGCCCTGCACACCCGCATGTCCATCATGGCCTGCAACTATATCTATGACATGCGCAAACTCACCCCGCTGGATTTCAGCGCCTTCAACCTGGTGACCTGGCGCGAGGCCCTTCTGGCAAACTGCACCGCCGAATGGGAGCGACGCCTGACCCGCTTCGGCGTCGCGTGCGCCAGCGAAACACTGATCACCGACTACCTCAAGACCATGGCCGAGGACGCCAGCATTCAGGCGGTGTGCCATGAGGTCACGCGCACCCATGCTATGGACGAGTGGAGCCATTCCAGCGTCTTCAGCTTCGTCGCTTCCGACATCGTCAATGGCCTGAGCCGCAAGGAACGCGAGTACCTGCGCTTGATCATCCTGCGCACGGTGCAGATGTTCGCCAATAACGAAATGGGCGCATGGTCCACCGTGTTTTCGATGCTGGATTTCCCCCATGCCGGCGAGATCCTGCATGACGTGGGCGACAACAACGAAATCAGCGTCTACACCGACTCGCTCGAAGCCCTGATAGACCGGATCGGTTTGACCGGCAACGGCCTCAGCAGTGCCGAGCATGCCATTGAAACCTTAGGCGAGAAGGCCCGCGCATGAACGCCATGACGTCCCTCCAGGCCCTGTGCGAACACGTGACCATTGAAACGGCCAACGTAAAAGTCTTCACCCTGCGCGCGGTGGACGCAACCGCCGAACTCCTCGACAGCCTGGAAGCAGGAAAACACGTGGCCCTGCACGCCGCTGACATGGCGGGCACCCATCACCAGCGGTTGTATTCGATCACGCGCAAGCGCGGCGCCGACCGGTTCGACATTGCAGTCAAGCGCGAAGGCCATGGCGGGGTTTCGGACCAGTTGCACGCTACGCTGCAAGCCGGCTCGACCACCTCGGTGCAGTTTGTGGCGGGTGATATTTCGCTGGAGTCGGTTCTGGGTTGCCGACAAGTCGGCATGCTCGCCGGCGGCATCGGCATCACCTTACCGATTGCGTTGCTGCGCGGCCTGGTCGAGCGCGCGCGACGCGGACTGGCGGTGCCCGATGTGAGCCTGCTGCTGTGTGTGCCGACCATCGCCGAGATTCCGTTTCTACATGAGTTGCTGGAGCTTGAGCTGACCACATCGTGGTTCTCCTTGCAGGTGTTCGTCACCCGCGAAGCGGTCAACAACAACGGGCACTTCAGTGCCGGTCGTCCCCAAGGCCAGGACCTGCGCCGGCTGGGTAACCCCGAGAGTGTGGTTATCTGCGGGAGCCATGGCTTCGCCCAGGGCATGCGCGAACACACGCTGGCCATGTTCCCCGCCAGCCGCTTGCTGATCGAGTCATTCACGCCACCGGCCGCGCCGGTCACCGCCGCACAGACCGAGGCTCAGACCGACGCGACGCTGCGCCTGTACTTGAACCACAACGATCAGGTGCTGGAGCCACCCGCCGGCAAGAGTTTGCTGGATATGCTCGAAACCAGCGGTATTACGGTGCGCAGCCTTTGCCGCGCCGGCATCTGCGGTCACTGCCGGCTGAAGGTGTCGGAGGGTCACTACACCCTTGAGCCCGACTTTTGCCTGACGGACAAGGACAAGGACGAAGGCTACGCCCTCGCCTGCTGCACCTTCCCCCAATCCGGGACGATCAAGGTCGACCTCACCACCACGGCATGAACCATTACCGTGCTTACTTCAACAACTGGGTTTTTCCATGAAAACTGCCATTGCATTGCGCCACATTCACTTCGAAGACGTAGGCACCCTGGATGCCGTTCTGGCCGAAGAAGGCTATACGCTGATTTACCTGGACCCCACGGTCGACGCCATTTACAGCGAGCAGGTGTTGCAGGCCGACTTGCTGATCGTACTCGGCGGCCCTATCGGGGCCCATGACGAGCAGCTGTATCCGTTTTTGCACGACGAATTGAAGCTGGTGCGCCAGCGCGTTGCGTCCGGTAATCCCTTGCTGGGCATCTGCCTCGGTGCGCAATTGATCGCCCGGGCCATGCATGCCGACGTCTACCCGATGGGGGTCAAGGAGATCGGTTTTTCACCGCTGACCCTGACCGCGGCCGGTCAAGACTCGCCGCTCGCCGCGCTGATGGACACCCCCGTGCTGCACTGGCACGGCGACCAGTTCGATGTGCCGGAAGGCGCTGTGCTGCTGGCCAGTACCCAGGTGGGTGCTCATCAGGCGTTTGCCGTGGGCAACACGATTCTCGGCCTGCAATTTCACCTCGAAGCCGATACCGCCAACATCGAGCAATGGCTGGTTGGCCATGCAAGCGAACTGGCTCAAACCGGCATCGATCCTGTTGCGTTGCGGAGCGAGGCCATTAACCTCGGCGACCGCCTGAGCCGCGCTGCGGGCCACGTCATGCGGGCCTGGCTGAACAACCTGGGCACCCCGATAAAACACTAAAGGCGGTCGGGCAACCTCCCACCGCATTTACACCGTGTAAAACCACCTGAAAAATACCGTCAAGGATGAGGAGTCAAAAATGATCGTAGTTTTGTTTGAGTTGCAGGCACTGCCAGGCCAGGGCGAGACCTATGTTGACCTGGTCAACAAGCTGACCCCGCTTCTTGAACCCATGAACGGGTTTATCTCCGTCGAGTGCTTTCAAAGCACGCTGAACCCCAAGAAGGTGATGTCGGTCACCACCTGGCGCGATGAGGAAGCCGTGGTGCAGTGGCGCAACGTGACAGCCCACCTGTCGGCCCAGCGTGCCGGGCGCGACAAAATCTTCGATGACTATCGCGTGCGCGTGACATCGGTGATTCGTGATTACGGCCTGCGTGATCGCGAACAGGCACCGTACAACGTAGTGGTCGACGGTGAACCCGCCACGGCTGCCGCGGTGGTATAACGCCGTATTCTCGTCAGCTGCACAGGGGCGAGATTTATTGTCGGTGGTTGTGGTGAGCGGGCTCACCACAACCCGCTCTTCGACATCAGTAATCCCAGAACGCCGCCACCCAGCGAAATGCATCGCCATCGATCACCACTCGCCCCACCGAAGGAAACAGCACGTGTAGTGGTGACAAACAGCTCCCTGCTTCGCGCCGCCTCGCCAAATGAACGATGACTCCGCAACGGCGCCGCTTCTCCTTGCCTCCCGAACCAAAATTACGCCATCGAATTGCTTTCCCTTCGCCTTGTGGATGTTCATAACTTGCAAAAAGGGCGAATCCTCAGCTCCATCCAATATCTGTTCTTGCGCTAAGGCTTGATCAAGCGCCAAACGAGCATTTATTTTTACATTCTTTGATTGTGGAGCAAATTGTAGGTCAGCTTTACACGTGGCGAAAAAAAACCCTCCCAGCTTTACAGCAAAGAGGGCTTTTGTTTACTCACGTAAGGCTATGATTTAAACCGCTGAGCTAATCAATCACCTTTACGTTTTGCTCTTATGTAGGTTAGAACGGGATATCGTCATCAAAGCTGTCGAAATCCGGAGCCGGCTGCGGAGCGGCCTGCTGTGGAGCTGGTGCCTGGCGCGACTGTTGCGGTGCCGACTGCTGCGGACGCGGGGCCTGTTGGCGTGGGGCCGGGGCGGACTGCTGGTAGTTGTTGCCCCCGTCTTGTTGGTCGCCCTGCTGTGGACGGCCGCCCAGCAGTTGCATGGTGCCTTGCATGTCGACCACGATTTCAGTGGTGTAACGCTTGATACCGTCTTTTTCCCACTCGCGGGTCTGCAGCTTGCCTTCGATGTAGACCTGCGAACCTTTACGCAGGTACTCGCCGGCGATTTCGGCAACCTTGCCGAACATCGACACACGGTGCCATTCGGTCTTCTCGACTTTCTGACCGGTTTGCTTGTCGGTCCACTGTTCGCTGGTCGCCAGACTCAGGTTGGTCACGGCGTTACCGTTAGGCAAGTAGCGAACTTCGGGATCCTGGCCGCAAGTGCCGACCAGTATGACTTTGTTAACCCCACGGGCCATAACGTTCTCCTAGGCTACGCACGCTGCCCCGGCCGGGTTGTTCACCAGGCGTTCAAGGGTGGTGCGATCCAATAGTTCTGTGTCCAATTTGATGTAAATCGCCGCTTCATCTTCGACGATCACTGCATCTGTTACCCCTACGACGGCCTTCAGGCGCTCGACCAGACCCGCTTCGCGGATCGCCTCGGGCGACAACGGCAAGCGCAGGCTCGTCACGTAGGGAGGTTCGCGCATGGTAACAGCAAAGGCCAGCCAGAGGGCAGCCAGACCGGCGCATCCAAGGAACACAACCGACAGACCGCCATGCTGAAACAGCCAGCCGCCGAGGATGCCGCCCAGTGCCGAACCGAGGAACTGGCTGGTGGAATAAACCCCCATCGCCGTGCCCTTGCCGCCTGCCGGTGAAACCTTGCTGATCAGCGATGGCAACGAAGCTTCCAGCAAGTTGAACGCGGTAAAGAACACCACCGTCCCGATCACCAGAGCTCGCAAGCTATCGCCGAACTGCCAGAAGAATAGCTCAGTGAGCATCAGCGTCGCGACGGCGCCGAGTAAAACTCGTTTCATTTTGCGTTTCTTCTCGCCGTAGATAATGAACGGGATCATGGCGAAGAAGGAAATCAGCAGCGCGATCAGGTACACCCACCAGTGCTGCTCTTTGGGCAGCCCGGCTTTTTCGACCAGCGCCAGCGGCAATGCAACGAAGCTCGACATCAACATCGCGTGCAACACAAAAATGCCCAGGTCCAGACGCAGTAAGTCTGGATGCTTGAGCGTCGGTATCAGTGCCTGGCGCGCAACGCCGGATTCTCGGTGCTGCAACGGCCCGGTCGAGCGCGGCACCATGAACATCACGATTACGATGCCGAACAGCGCCATGCCGCCCGTGGCGAGGAACAACCCGGACAGACCAAAGGCGCGGGTCAACAACGGTCCTACAACCATCGCGACAGCGAACGACAGACCGATCGTCATGCCGATCATGGCCATGGCTTTGGTCCGATGCTGTTCGCGGGTCAGGTCTGACAGCAACGCCATCACCGCCGCGGAAATCGCCCCGGCGCCTTGCAGGATTCGTCCGGCGATCACGCCCCAGATCGAGTCGGCATTGGCCGCCAGCACGCTACCGAGGGCAAAGACGATCAGCCCCAGGTAAATCACCGGACGGCGACCGATGCGGTCGGAAATGAAGCCGAAAGGAATTTGAAAGATCGCCTGGGTCAGGCCGTAAGCGCCAATCGCCAGCCCGATAAGGGCCGGGGTCGCTCCTGCCAGATCCATCCCATAGGTCGCCAGTACCGGCAACACCATGAACATGCCAAGCATACGGAAGGCGAACACCAGGGCCAGACCGCTTGCTGCGCGGGTCTCACTGCCACTCATGCGTTCGCTGTGGGGATCGTGCATGGAAAAACCTCATGTGAACCGGCGGCGATTCTACCAGTCCCATCGATTGACGGGGTATATCGCGACGCTTTGACGCGCTCTGCTGACAGACTCTTCATGTAAGGCTGCAACCCGCTCATTCGATAGTGTGCATCCATCCAGTATTTGGCCGTATACTCCTACGTTTTCGACGCCCGCCGAGCGAGGCCACTTTGGACAAGATCCTGATTCGTGGGGCCCGAACCCACAACCTGAAGAACATCGACCTGACCCTGCCACGGGACAAACTGATCGTCATCACCGGCCTGTCCGGCTCCGGAAAATCATCCCTGGCATTCGACACGCTGTACGCCGAAGGCCAGCGCCGCTACGTCGAATCGCTGTCGGCCTATGCGCGGCAATTTTTGTCGATGATGGAAAAGCCTGACGTCGACACTATTGAAGGTTTGTCGCCAGCCATTTCCATCGAGCAGAAATCGACCTCGCACAACCCGCGTTCGACGGTCGGCACCATCACCGAAATCTACGACTATCTGCGCCTGCTTTACGCCCGCGTGGGTATTCCGCGTTGCCCGGATCACGACATTCCGCTGGAAGCCCAGACCGTCAGCCAGATGGTCGACCTTGTGCTCGCCCAACCGGAGGGCAGCAAGCTTATGCTGTTAGCGCCGGTGATCCGCGAGCGTAAAGGCGAACACCTTTCGGTCTTCGAAGAACTGCGCGCCCAAGGCTTTGTGCGGGCTCGGGTCAACGGACGGCTCTGCGAGCTGGACGAATTGCCGAAGCTGGATAAGCAGAAGAAGCACTCGATCGATGTGGTGGTCGACCGCTTCAAGGTGCGCGCCGACCTGCAACAGCGCCTGGCCGAGTCGTTCGAGACCGCTTTGAAGCTCGCGGACGGCATTGCCCTGGTCGCGCCGATGGACGACGAGCCCGGCGAAGAAATCATCTTCTCCGCGCGCTTCGCCTGCCCGATCTGCGGTCATGCCATCAGCGAGCTGGAACCCAAGCTGTTCTCCTTCAACAACCCGGCCGGCGCTTGCCCGACTTGCGATGGTCTGGGTGTTAAGCAGTTCTTCGACATCAAGCGATTGGTCAATGGCGAACTGACGCTCGCGGAAGGCGCGATTCGTGGCTGGGACCGGCGCAACGTCTATTACTTCCAGATGCTCGGGTCGTTGGCTTCGCACTACAAGTTCAGCCTGGAAGTGCCGTTCAACGAACTGCCGGCCGATCAGCAGAAGTTCATCCTGCACGGCAGCGGTTCGCAGAACGTCGACTTCAAATACCTGAACGACCGTGGCGACATCGTCAAACGTTCGCACCCGTTCGAAGGCATCGTGCCTAATCTGGAACGTCGCTACCGTGAAACCGAGTCCGCCTCGGTGCGTGAAGAGCTGGCCAAGTTCCTCAGCACACAACCTTGCCCGGATTGCCGTGGTACTCGCCTGCGTCGTGAGGCGCGGCATGTTTGGGTGGGCGAGAAGACGCTGCCGGCGGTGACCAATCTGCCGATTGGCGATGCCTGTGAGTACTTCGGTGTTCTGAAACTTACTGGCCGTCGCGGTGAAATTGCCGACAAGATTCTCAAGGAAATTCGCGAGCGACTGCAGTTCCTGGTCAACGTTGGCCTAGACTATTTGTCACTGGATCGCAGTGCGGACACGTTGTCCGGTGGTGAAGCGCAGCGTATCCGTCTGGCCAGCCAGATTGGCGCAGGCCTGGTTGGCGTTCTGTACATTCTCGACGAACCATCGATTGGCCTGCACCAGCGAGACAACGATCGGTTGCTCGGTACGCTCAAGCACTTGCGGGATATCGGCAACACGGTGATCGTGGTCGAGCACGATGAAGATGCGATTCGCCTGGCTGACTACGTGGTGGATATCGGTCCGGGCGCAGGTGTACACGGCGGACACATTGTCGCCGAAGGTACGCCGGCCGAGGTCATGGCTCATCCAGACTCGTTGACCGGCAAGTACTTGTCGGGCCGGGTAAAAATTGCAGTCCCGGCCAAACGCACACCGAGGAACAAGAAGCTGTCGCTGTCCCTCAAGGGCGCTCGCGGCAACAACTTGCGCAATGTCGACCTGGACATTCCAATCGGCCTGCTGACTTGCGTCACCGGCGTGTCTGGCTCGGGCAAGTCGACACTGATCAACAACACGCTGTTTCCTTTGAGCGCCACGGCACTCAATGGTGCAACGACGCTTGAAGCGGCTGCTCACGACAGCATTAAAGGTCTGGAGCATCTGGATAAGGTTGTCGACATCGATCAGAGTCCGATCGGACGCACGCCACGCTCAAACCCGGCGACGTACACCGGACTGTTCACACCGATTCGCGAACTGTTCGCCGGTGTGCCGGAGTCCCGCTCCCGCGGTTATGGTCCTGGACGCTTCTCCTTCAACGTAAAGGGCGGACGTTGCGAAGCTTGTCAGGGCGATGGCCTGATCAAGGTAGAAATGCACTTCCTGCCGGATATCTATGTCCCGTGCGACGTCTGCAAGAGCAAGCGCTACAACCGCGAGACTCTGGAGATCAAGTACAAGGGCAAGAACATCCACGAAACCCTCGAGATGACGATCGAGGAGGCGCGAGTGTTCTTCGATGCGGTTCCGGCCCTGGCGCGCAAGCTTCAGACGTTGATGGATGTCGGCCTGTCGTACATCAAGCTTGGGCAGTCAGCGACCACGCTGTCGGGTGGTGAAGCCCAGCGGGTGAAGCTGTCCCGCGAACTGTCCAAGCGCGATACCGGCAAGACGCTGTATATCCTCGATGAGCCGACAACTGGCCTGCACTTCGCTGATATTCAGCAGTTGCTCGACGTATTGCATCGATTGCGCGACCACGGCAACACTGTGGTGGTGATCGAACACAACCTTGATGTAATCAAAACAGCCGACTGGCTGGTGGACCTGGGGCCGGAAGGCGGTTCAAAGGGCGGTCAGATCATTGCCGTCGGTACGCCGGAAGAAGTGTCGGAGATGAAACAGTCTCATACCGGCTTCTACCTCAAACCGCTGCTGGAGCGCGATCGGGCCTGAATCCAGCGCACAAAAAAGCCCCTGTCACTTGCTCAGCGACAGGGGCTTTTTGTATCGGTGCAATCAGGCGTGAGATTGCAGGTAGTTCTCGAGACCGATCAACTTGATCAGACCCATCTGCTTTTCAAGCCAGTAGGTGTGGTCTTCTTCGGTGTCATGCAATTGAACCCGCAGCATCTCGCGACTGACATAGTCCTTGTGCTGTTCGCAGAGCTTTATACCCTTGCAGAGCGCGGCGCGGACTTTGTATTCAAGTCGCAGGTCAGCGGCAAGCATGTCCGGCACGGTAGTGCCGACATCAAGGTCGTCCGGGCGCATGCGCGGCGTACCTTCGAGCATCAGAATTCGGCGCATCAGGGCATCAGCGTGCCCGGCTTCTTCTTCCATCTCGTGGTTGATACGTTCGTAGAGCTTGGTGAAACCCCAGTCCTCATACATCCGCGAATGGACGAAATATTGATCACGCGCCGCCAGTTCGCCGGTCAGCAACGTGTTGAGGTAATCGATTACGTCTGGGTGGCCTTGCATCGCCCTACATCTCCCTGCTTGAAAGTCTGTAGTTTGAACCAAGCAGACTGTTTGGTCACTCTGCTTGCGCGATAAAAGCGAAGATATTCTGAGAAAAGTGGTTTAAATAACGCAAAAACCGCCCAAATGAGGGCGGTTCTGCTTCTCGTTTAGACTTCGTTAAGCTGTACGCCCAACGCCGCTGCGATTGCTTCTCCGTACGCCGAGTCGGCCCTGAAGAAATGCTGTAATTGACGATCAATCACGTCGCCGGAGACGCCGCCCATGGCGCCGGCAATGTTGTTGACCAGCAGGGCTTTCTGCTCATCACTCATCAGACGGAACAGCGCACCGGCGTGGCTGTAATAGTCGGTATCTTCGCGATGATCGTAACGATCAGCCGCCCCGCTTAGAACCAGCGCGGGCTCTGCATAGCGAGGCGCTTGTTTCGGCGATTCGATGTAGCTGTTCGGCTCGTAGTTAGGTGTTGCACCGCCATTGCTGCCAAACGCCATCGAACCGTCGCGCTGATAGCTGTTTACCGGGCCGCGAGGCGCGTTCACCGGCAATTGCTGGTGGTTGGTGCCAATGCGGTAGCGGTGAGCATCTGCGTAAGCGAACACTCTACCTTGCAGCATGCGGTCAGGCGACAAACCGACACCCGGGACCATGTTGCTCGGCCCGAACGCCGCTTGCTCGACTTCAGCAAAATAGTTCTGTGGGTTGCGGTTAAGCTCCAGTTCGCCAACTTCGATCAGCGGAAACTCTTTCTGCGACCAGGTTTTGGTCACGTCAAACGGGTTCTCGTAGTGCGCCGCGGCCTGTGCCTCCGTCATGATCTGGATGCACACGCGCCATTTCGGGAAATCACCGCGCTCAATCGCGCCGAACAGATCACGCTGTGCGTAATCCGGATCGGTACCGGCCAGGCGTGCTGCTTCTGCTGGCGCCAGGTTTTTAATCCCTTGCTTGGTTTTGTAGTGCCACTTCACCCAGTGACGCTCGCCATTGGCGTTGATCAGGCTGTAGGTGTGACTGCCGAAGCCGTGCATGTGACGGTAGCCATCGGGGATGCCACGGTCCGAGAACAGAATGGTGACCTGATGCAGCGCCTCAGGTGAGTGCGACCAGAAGTCCCACATCATTTGCGCGCTTTTCAGGTTGCTTTGCGGCAGACGTTTCTGGGTGTGAATAAAGTCCGGAAATTTCAAAGGATCGCGGATGAAGAACACTGGCGTGTTGTTGCCGACGATGTCCCAGTTACCTTCTTCGGTATAGAACTTCAGGGCGAAACCACGTGGATCACGCTCAGTATCAGCAGAACCGCGCTCGCCGCCCACGGTGGAAAACCGCAGGAAGGTTGGGGTTTGCTTGCCGACAGATTCAAACAGTTTGGCGCTGGTGTACTCGGTGATGTCCCGAGTTACGGTGAACGTACCGTAAGCACCCGAACCTTTGGCGTGTACACGGCGCTCCGGGATGTTTTCACGGTTGAAGTGGGCAAGCTTCTCGATCAGGTGAAAGTCGTCGAGCAGCAGCGGGCCACGAGGGCCGGCGGAACGGGAGTTCTGGTTATCAGCGACAGGAGCGCCACTGGCGGTGGTAAGTGTTTTATTTTGGCTCATGCAATGTCTTCCTCTGTCAGTCTTTCCTACTGCCGGCTAATCGGCTGAGAGGGAGTATTGACCATCAACATGGCACCATCAAATTCATTAAATTGTGAGAATCGATAGATAAATACTAATGAGGCTTTATCGCTTAGGCTTTTCGATACTTTTCGAGCGCGCACAAAAAACCGGGCACTAGGCCCGGCTCTTCGTTTCAGACTGACGTCTTACTCAGCGGATACAGCTTCACCACCGGCAGGACGATCAACCAACTCGACGTACGCCATAGGCGCGTTGTCGCCAGTGCGGAAACCGCACTTGAGGATGCGCAGGTAGCCACCCTCACGGGTAGCGTAACGCTTGCCCAGGTCGTTGAAGAGCTTACCAACGATAGCTTTCGAACGAGTGCGGTCGAAAGCCAGACGGCGGTTAGCCAGGCTGTCTGTCTTGGCCAAAGTGATCAGCGGCTCAGCAACGCGACGCAGTTCTTTAGCTTTCGGCAGTGTAGTTTTGATCAGCTCGTGCTCGAACAGCGACACTGCCATGTTTTGAAACATGGCCTTGCGGTGCGAGCTAGTGCGGCTCAGGTGACGACCACTTTTACGATGACGCATGGTTCATTCCTTACCAAACACAACGTTCGGTGATTACGACGATCAGGCAGTCGCCTTGTCGTCCTTCTTAAGACTTGCAGGCGGCCAGTTGTCGAGGCGCATGCCGAGGGACAGACCGCGGGAGGCCAGAACGTCCTTGATTTCAGTCAAGGATTTCTTGCCAAGGTTCGGAGTCTTCAACAGCTCTACTTCGGTACGCTGAATCAGGTCACCGATGTAGTAGATGTTTTCCGCCTTAAGGCAGTTAGCCGAACGTACAGTCAGTTCCAGATCGTCAACCGGGCGAAGCAGGATCGGATCGATCTCGTCTTCCTGCTCGACAACCACTGGCTCACTGTCACCTTTGAGGTCGACGAACGCAGCCAACTGCTGTTGCAGAATGGTTGCAGCGCGGCGAATTGCCTCTTCAGGATCCAGAGTACCGTTGGTTTCCAGATCAATAACCAGCTTGTCCAGGTTAGTACGCTGTTCGACACGGGCGTTTTCCACCACGTATGCGATACGGCGAACCGGGCTGAACGAAGAGTCAAGCTGCAAGCGACCGATGCTGCGGCTTTCGTCTTCATCGCTCTGACGCGAGTCTGCCGGTTCATAACCACGACCACGAGCTACGGTGAGCTTCATGTTCAGGGCGCCGTTAGACGCCAGGTTAGCGATTACGTGATCGGGGTTAACGATCTCGACATCATGATCCAGCTGAATATCGGCAGCGGTAACCACCCCCGAACCCTTCTTCGACAAGGTCAGCGTAACTTCGTCACGGCCGTGCAGCTTGATAGCCAGACCTTTAAGGTTCAACAGGATTTCAATTACGTCTTCCTGTACACCTTCGATGGCGCTGTACTCATGGAGCACACCGTCAATCTCGGCCTCGACTACTGCGCAGCCGGGCATTGAGGACAACAGGATGCGGCGCAGCGCGTTGCCCAGGGTGTGGCCAAAACCACGCTCGAGAGGCTCGAGAGTGATCTTGGCGCGGGTTGGACTGACAACCTGCACATCAATATGGCGGGGTGTCAGGAACTCATTTACCGAAATCTGCATGGATGCACCTATTTTCTAGCCCTTACTTGGAGTAGAGCTCGACAATCAGGCTTTCGTTGATGTCGGCGGACAGATCACTGCGAGCAGGAACGTTCTTGAAAACGCCCGACTTCTTCTCAGTGTCTACTTCTACCCATTCTACGCGGCCACGTTGGGCACACAGATCGAGAGCTTGGACAATGCGAAGTTGGTTCTTTGCTTTCTCGCGAATCGCGACCACGTCACCAGCACGAACTTGGTACGACGGCACGTTTACGGTCTGACCGTTAACGCTTACGGATTTGTGCGATACCAGCTGACGGGATTCGGCACGAGTAGAGCCAAAACCCATACGGTATACAACGTTGTCCAGACGGCATTCGAGCAGTTGCAACAGGTTTTCGCCAGTTGCGCCTTTCTTGCCAGCAGCTTCTTTGTAGTAGCCGCTGAATTGACGCTCGAGAACGCCGTAGATACGACGAACCTTCTGCTTTTCACGCAGTTGGGTGCCGTAATCGGACTGGCGACCGCGGCGTTGGCCGTGGATACCAGGTGCTGCTTCAATGTTGCACTTCGATTCGATCGCGCGCACGCCGCTCTTCAAGAAGAGATCGGTGCCTTCGCGACGAGCGAGTTTGCATTTTGGACCAATGTAACGAGCCATTCTTTACAATCTCCTGGATTACACGCGGCGCTTCTTCGGCGGACGGCACCCGTTGTGCGGGATTGGCGTCACGTCGGTGATGCTGGCGATCTTGTAGCCACAGCCGTTCAAAGCGCGGACTGCAGATTCACGACCTGGACCTGGACCTTTGACGTTAACGTCGAGGTTTTTCAGGCCGTATTCCAGCGCAGCTTGACCAGCACGTTCAGCAGCTACTTGAGCAGCAAACGGCGTGGACTTGCGGGAACCGCGGAAACCCGAACCACCGGAGGTAGCCCAGGAAAGAGCGTTGCCTTGACGGTCGGTGATGGTCACGATTGTGTTGTTAAAAGATGCATGGATGTGGGCGATGCCATCAACCACTGTCTTTTTAACTTTTTTACGAGGACGAGCAGCAGGTTTAGCCATGATTAATTTCCTGTCGATTCGCTGGGGCGATTACTTGCGGATCGGCTTACGCGGACCTTTACGGGTACGCGCGTTAGTCTTGGTACGCTGACCGCGCACTGGAAGACCACGACGATGACGCAGACCGCGATAGCAACCGAGGTCCATCAAACGCTTGATTTTCATGTTGATTTCGCGACGCAGGTCACCTTCAGTGGTGAACTTCGCCACTTCGCCACGCAGCTGTTCAATCTGCTCGTCGCTCAGATCTTTGATCTTTGCGGCTGGGTTTACCCCAGTCACTGCACAGATCTTCTGTGCAGTAGTGCGACCAACACCATAGATGTAGGTCAGCGAGATAACAGTATGCTTGTTATCTGGAATGTTAACGCCTGCAATACGGGCCATTCAGTGGGACTCCAATTGACAGCTACCTACGCCCCGGAAGCCAAGAAATAGGGCGCGAGATAATATCGCTGTAATAACAAATAATCAACCCGGCAGCGCACTAGCTGCCGGGCTTGAAGCACAATCACACTCAGCCTTGGCGCTGTTTGTGACGCGGTTCCGCGCTGCAAATTACTCGAACAACACCTTCGCGGCGAATAATTTTGCAGTTACGGCACAGCTTTTTCACCGATGCACGAACTTTCATCACCAACTCCTCGAACCTTATGGGTACTCAGCGCAACATGCCGCTGCCGTAACCCTTCAGGTTGGCTTTCTTCATCAGGGATTCGTACTGGTGCGAAACGAGGTGCGATTGTACTTGAGACATGAAGTCCATCACAACCACGACCACGATCAGCAACGAGGTCCCGCCAAGGTAGAACGGAACGTTTGCTGCAACCACCAGGAACTGGGGCAACAGGCACACGGCCGTCATATATAGAGCACCGAACAGGGTCAAACGAGTCAGAACGCCATCAATGTAGCGCGCAGACTGCTCACCTGGACGGATGCCCGGAATAAAGGCACCGGACTTCTTCAGGTTTTCCGCTACGTCTTTCGGATTGAACATCAACGCCGTATAGAAGAAGCAGAAGAAAATAATCCCTGCACTAAACAGCAGAATATTCAACGGCTGACCAGGAGCGATCGACTGCGAGATGTCCTGCAGCCAGCCCATACCTTCAGACTGACCAAACCAGGTACCCAACGAAGCCGGGAACAGCAAAATGCTGCTCGCGAAAATGGCTGGTATAACACCGGCCATGTTCACCTTCAACGGCAAGTGGCTAGTCTGCGCAGCAAAGACCTTACGACCCTGCTGACGCTTGGCGTAATGAACAGCAATACGACGCTGACCACGCTCAATGAACACCACGAAACCGATAATCGCTACTGCCAGCAAACCGATGGCAACCAAGGCAAAAATGTTGATATCACCCTGACGCGCAGACTCGAAAGACTGCCCGATCGCTCTCGGAAGACCGGCGACGATACCTGCGAAAATCAACATCGAGATACCGTTGCCAACACCACGCTCAGTAATCTGCTCACCCAGCCACATCATGAACATCGCACCAGCCACAAACGTGGATACCGCGACGAAATGGAAGCCAAAGTCACCAGTGAACGCAACGCCCTGCCCTGCCAGACCAATGGACATGCCAATTGCCTGAACGAGAGCGAGGACGACAGTGCCGTAGCGGGTGTACTGAGCGATCTTGCGACGCCCAGCTTCACCTTCCTTCTTCAACTGTTCCAGCTGCGGGCTGACGGCGGTCATCAGCTGCATGATGATCGATGCCGAAATGTACGGCATGATTCCCAGTGCAAAGATACTCATCCGCTCCAGCGCGCCGCCGGAAAACATGTTGAACAAGCTAAGAATGGTCCCCTCATTCTGTCGAAACAGGTCCGCGAGTCGGTCCGGGTTGATACCTGGAACCGGGATGTGTGCGCCTATTCGGTAGACGATAATCGCCAGGAACAGAAAACGCAGACGAGCCCAGAGTTCAGACATACCGCCTTTGCCGAGCGCAGAGAGAGCACCTTGCTTAGCCATTTATTCCTCGAACTTGCCGCCAGCTGCTTCGATAGCCGCACGCGCACCTTTGGTGGCGCCGATTCCCTTTCCGATGGTGACAGCGCGAGTAACTTCGCCGGACAGCATGATTTTCACACGCTGTACGTTGACGTTGATCACGTTGGCATCTTTCAGGGACTGCACGGTGACGATGTCGCCTTCCACTTTAGCCAGCTCGGACAAACGCACTTCTGCGCGATCCATGGCTTTCAGGGAAACGAAACCGAACTTCGGCAGGCGACGATGCAGCGGCTGTTGACCGCCTTCAAAGCCTGGAGCAATGGTGCCACCGGAGCGGGAGGACTGACCTTTGTGGCCACGGCCACCGGTCTTGCCCAAACCACTACCGATACCACGGCCCGGACGATGCTTTTCGCGACGGGAACCCGGCGCTGGACTCAGATCATTGAGTTTCATCGATTAACCCTCGACACGCAGCATGTAGTAAGCCTTGTTGATCATCCCGCGATTCTCGGGAGTATCAAGTACTTCTACAGTGTGACCGATGCGACGCAGACCCAGACCCTTAACGCACAGTTTGTGGTTAGGGATGCGGCCGGTCATGCTTTTGATCAGCGTAACTTTAACGGTAGCCATGATCAGAAGATCTCCTTGACGCTTTTTCCACGCTTGGCGGCAATGGATTCAGGAGACTGCATAGCTTTCAAACCTTTGAAAGTGGCGTGAACCACGTTTACCGGGTTAGTCGAGCCGTAGCACTTGGCCAGAACGTTCTGAACACCAGCAACTTCGAGGACAGCACGCATAGCGCCGCCAGCGATGATACCGGTACCTTCAGAAGCAGGCTGCATGTACACCTTCGAAGCGCCGTGAGCGGACTTCATCGCGTACTGCAGAGTGGTGCCGTTCAGGTCAACTTGGATCATGTTGCGGCGAGCAGCTTCCATTGCCTTCTGGATCGCAGCAGGCACTTCACGCGACTTGCCACGGCCGAAGCCAACACGCCCTTTACCATCACCAACCACGGTCAACGCGGTGAAAGTGAAGATACGGCCGCCTTTAACGGTTTTGGCTACGCGGTTAACTTGAACCAGCTTCTCGATGTAGCCTTCGTCGCGCTTTTGGTCGTTATTTGACATAACTTAGAACTCCAGCCCAGCTTCACGAGCAGCATCAGCCAGCGCCTTGACGCGGCCGTGATACTTGAAGCCAGAGCGGTCGAAAGCCACCTGCGAGACGCCAGCGGCTTTAGCACGCGTAGCGACCAGCTGGCCAACCTTAGTGGCCGCGTCGATGTTGCCAGTGGCGCCATCACGCAGTTCTTTATCCAAAGTCGAGGCACTTGCCAGGACTTTGTTGCCGTCGGCCGAAATGACCTGGGCGTAGATGTGCTGCGACGAGCGGAACACGCAGAGACGCACGACTTCGAGTTCGTGCATTTTCAGGCGTGCTTTGCGAGCGCGACGCAGTCGAGTAACTTTTTTGTCGGTCATTTGCTATGCCCTACTTCTTCTTGGCTTCTTTACGACGGACGACTTCGTCCGCGTAGCGCACACCTTTGCCTTTGTACGGCTCTGGTGGACGGAAGTCGCGGATCTCGGCGGCCACTTGACCTACCAGCTGCTTATCGATGCCCTTGATCAGGATATCGGTCTGGCTAGGAGTCTCAGCGGTGATGCCTTCCGGCAGTTCATAATCCACTGGGTGCGAGAAGCCAAGAGCCAGGTTCAGCACTGTGCCTTTTGCTTGCGCTTTGTAACCAACACCGACCAGCTGGAGCTTGCGCTCGAAGCCTTGGCTTACGCCTTGGACCATGTTGTTTACCAACGCACGAGTGGTACCAGCCATTGCGCGAGTTTGTTGATCGCCATTGCGAGCAGCGAAACGCAGCTCACCAGCTTCTTCAACGATCTCAACGGACGAATGGATGTTCAGTTCGAGAGTGCCCTTGGCACCCTTCACCGAAAGCTGTTGACCTGCGAATTTGACTTCGACACCGGCTGGCAGCTTAACGGGGTTCTTAGCGACGCGTGACATGCTTATCCCCCCTTAGAACACAGTGCAAAGAACTTCGCCGCCGACACCGGCAGCGCGCGCAGCACGATCCGTCATCACACCTTTGTTGGTGGAGACGATAGACACACCGAGACCGCCACGAACTTTTGGCAGATCATCGACGGACTTGTACTGACGCAGGCCTGGACGGCTAACGCGCTTCACTTCTTCGATGACCGGACGGCCTTCGAAGTACTTCAGCTCGATGGACAGCAGTGGTTTGATTTCGCTGCTGATCTGATAACCCGCAATGTAACCTTCGTCCTTCAGGACTTTGGCAACAGCTACCTTCAAAGTAGAAGATGGCATGCTTACGACGGACTTTTCAGCCATCTGGGCATTACGGATTCGAGTTAGCATGTCCGCTAACGGGTCCTGCATACTCATGGGCTAGACGCTCCTAATACAAAAAAATTAGCCTTGCGGCTACTACTTGTCGCCGAGCTCATCCATGCGGAAAAAGCACGGGCTCAGGCGAGCCGGGTATTCTAGACACACCCCACAAATGAATCAAGCCCCAAAAGGGGCTTGATTCAAGTTCAAGGTCACCGGCGGTCAGGATCTTGCGACCCCGAACACCGAGACTTTGATAGTGCTTACCAGCTGGCTTTAACCAGACCAGGTACGTCACCACGCATTGCAGCTTCACGCAGTTTGTTACGGCCAAGGCCGAACTTGCGGTAAACGCCGTGTGGACGACCGGTCAGGCGGCAGCGGTTACGCATGCGCGAGGCGCTTGCGTCACGTGGCTGCTTCTGCAGAGCTACTGTAGCTTCCCAACGTGCTTCTGGACTTGCGTTCAGATCAACGATGATAGCTTTCAGTGCTGCACGCTTTTTGGCGTACTTGGCAACCGTGAGCTGACGCTTCAGCTCGCGGTTTTTCATGCTCATCTTGGCCATTTTCCTACTCCAATCAGTTGCGGAACGGGAATTTGAAAGCACGCAACAGGGCGCGACCTTCATCATCGTTCTTGGCAGTGGTGGTCAGGGTAATGTCCAGACCGCGGAGAGCATCGATCTTGTCGTAGTCGATTTCCGGGAAGATGATCTGCTCTTTAACGCCCATGCTGTAGTTACCACGACCATCGAAGGACTTGGCATTCAGGCCGCGGAAGTCGCGAACCCGAGGCAGGGAGATCGACAGCAGACGATCCAGGAACTCGTACATACGCTCACGACGCAGGGTCACTTTGACGCCGATCGGCCAACCTTCACGGACTTTAAAGCCAGCGATGGATTTCCGAGCGTAGGTCACAACGACTTTCTGGCCGGTGATCTTTTCCAGGTCGGCAACAGCGTGCTCGATGACTTTTTTGTCACCGACCGCTTCGCCCAGACCCATGTTCAGGGTGATTTTTGTAACGCGTGGAACTTCCATCACGTTCGAAAGCTTAAGTTCTTCCTTAAGCTTCGGTGCGATTTCCTTCCAGTAAATCTCTTTTAGTCGTGCCATGGTCTTCTACCTAGCAGTGTTCAAGCATCAACCGCTTTTTGGGTCGACTTGAAGACACGAATTTTCTTGCCGTCTTCTACTTTGAAACCAACGCGGTCAGCCTTGTTGGTTTCGCCGTTGAAAATGGCGACGTTAGAAGCGTCCAGTGGAGCTTCTTTTTCGACGATACCGCCTTGTACGCCCGACGCCGGGTTAGGCTTGGTATGACGCTTAACCAGGTTCAGACCACCAATAACCAGACGGTTATTAGCGAGAACCTTAAGCACCTTACCGCGCTTACCTTTGTCTTTGCCGGCGATCACGATGATCTCGTCGTCACGACGAATCTTTTGCATGTCGGATCTCCTTACAGCACTTCTGGGGCGAGCGAGACGATCTTCATGAACTTCTCAGTACGAAGTTCACGGGTCACTGGCCCAAAGATACGGGTGCCGATCGGCTCTTGCTTGTTGTTCAGAAGAACAGCAGCGTTGCCATCAAAGCGGATAATGGAGCCATCAGCACGACGTACGCCGTGACGAGTGCGGACTACAACAGCAGTCATCACTTGGCCTTTTTTCACTTTACCGCGAGGAATTGCTTCCTTCACGGTAACTTTGATGATGTCACCGATACCAGCGTAACGACGATGGGAGCCACCCAGCACCTTGATGCACATAACACGGCGAGCGCCGCTGTTATCGGCCACATCGAGCATGGATTGAGTCTGAATCATATAATTTCTCCGACCCCTAGTCCTTAGACTTCCACAGCGCGTTCGAGAACATCAACCAATGCCCAAGACTTGGTCTTGGCCAGCGGACGAATTTCACGAATAGTGACTTTGTCGCCGATGTGGCACTGATTGGTTTCGTCGTGCGCGTGCAGCTTAGTCGAACGCTTAACGTATTTACCGTAGATCGGGTGCTTAACGCGACGCTCGATCAGAACGGTGATGGTTTTGTCCATCTTGTCGCTGACAACACGGCCAGTCAGCGTACGGACAGTTTTTTCGGCTTCAGCCATGATTACTTACCTGCCTGCTGGTTAAGCACAGTCTTCACGCGAGCGATGTCACGTTTAACTTGCGAGAGCAGATGAGACTGCCCCAACTGGCCAGTTGCTTTCTGCATACGCAGATTGAACTGGTCGCGCAGCAGGCCGAGCAGTTGCTCGTTCAGCTGCTGTGCGGATTTTTCACGAAGTTCATTCGCTTTCATCACATCACCGTCCGTTTAACAAAGGCGGTGGCGAGCGGCAGCTTTGCAGCAGCCAGGGCAAAAGCCTCACGCGCCAGCTCTTCAGTAACACCCTCGATTTCATACAGGACTTTGCCTGGCTGAATCTGGGCAACCCAGTACTCCACACTACCCTTACCTTTACCCATCCGAACTTCGAGTGGCTTTTTGGAAATAGGCTTGTCCGGGAATACACGGATCCAGATCTTGCCGCCACGTTTAACGTGACGGGTCAGAGCACGACGCGCTGACTCGATCTGACGAGCGGTGAGACGACCACGAGCTACAGACTTCAGCGCGAACTCGCCGAAGCTGACTTTGCTACCGCGCTGTGCCAGACCACGGTTGTGGCCTGTCATCTGCTTGCGGAACTTCGTACGCTTTGGTTGCAACATTTGGCGTACCCCTTACTTAGCAGCTTTTTTACGAGGCGCTGGTGCTTGTGGTTTCAGTTCTTCTTGGCGACCACCAATTACTTCGCCTTTGAAGATCCAAACCTTTACACCGATCACACCGTAAGTGGTGTGAGCTTCGTAGTTGGCATAGTCGATGTCGGCACGCAGGGTGTGCAGTGGCACACGACCTTCGCGATACCATTCAGTACGTGCGATTTCAGCACCGCCGAGACGACCGCTCACTTGGATTTTGATGCCTTTGGCACCAATGCGCATGGCGTTCTGAACAGCGCGCTTCATAGCGCGACGGAACATTACGCGACGCTCCAGCTGCTGAGCTACGCTCTGCGCAACCAGCATACCGTCGAGTTCCGGCTTGCGGATCTCTTCGATATTGATGTGCACAGGCACACCCATTTGCTTGGTCAGGTCCTGACGCAGTTTCTCAACATCTTCACCTTTCTTCCCGATAACGATACCTGGACGAGCGGTGTGGATGGTGATACGTGCAGTCTGAGCCGGACGATGGATATCGATACGGCTTACGGACGCGCTTTTTAGTTTGTCTTGGAGATACTCGCGCACCTTCAGATCAGCGAACAAATAGTCCGCATAAGTCCGACCGTCTGCGTACCAGACGGAGGTGTGCTCCTTGACGATTCCCAGGCGAATGCCAATGGGATGTACTTTCTGACCCATCTCTTCGACTCCGTTACTTGTCAGCAACCTTGACAGTGATATGGCAAGACCGCTTGACGATGCGATCAGCACGGCCTTTGGCACGTGGCATGATTCGCTTCAGCGAACGCCCTTCGTTGACGAAAACGGTGCTGACTTTAAGGTCATCAACGTCTGCGCCTTCGTTATGCTCGGCGTTGGCTACGGCCGACTCCAGCACTTTCTTCATGATCTCGGCGGCTTTCTTACTGCTGAAAGCCAACAGGTTGAGCGCTTCGCCCACCTTCTTCCCGCGGATCTGGTCGGCGACCAAGCGGGCTTTCTGGGCGGAGATTCGAGCGCCCGACAACTTAGCGGCTACTTCCATCGTTCCTTACCCCTTAACGCTTGGCTTTCTTGTCTGCCACGTGCCCACGATATGTGCGGGTACCGGCAAACTCGCCCAGTTTGTGGCCGACCATGTCTTCGTTCACGAGAACTGGGACATGTTGACGACCGTTATGCACTGCAATGGTCAAACCGACCATTTGTGGCAGGATCATGGAACGGCGCGACCAGGTTTTAACTGGTTTGCGATCGTTCTTTTCCGCCGCCACTTCGATCTTCTTCAGTAGGTGAAGATCAATAAAAGGACCTTTTTTCAGAGAACGTGGCACTGTCGTATCCCTCTATTTACTTGCGACGACGGACGATCATTTTGTCGGTACGCTTATTACCACGAGTCTTCGCGCCCTTAGTCGGGAAGCCCCATGGCGATACCGGATGACGACCACCAGAGGTACGACCTTCACCACCACCATGTGGGTGGTCAACCGGGTTCATGGCAACACCACGAACGGTTGGGCGAACGCCACGCCAGCGTTTGGCACCAGCTTTACCCAGCGAACGCAGGCTGTGCTCGGAGTTCGAGACTTCACCCAGGGTCGCGCGGCATTCAGCCAGCACTTTACGCATCTCACCAGAACGCAGACGCAGGGTCACGTAGACACCTTCACGAGCGATCAGCTGAGCCGAAGCACCAGCGGAACGAGCGATTTGCGCGCCTTTACCTGGCTTCAATTCGATGCCGTGTACGGTGCTACCAACTGGAATGTTACGCAGTTGCAGAGCGTTGCCCGGCTTGATCGGTGCCAGAGCACCTGCGATCAGCTGGTCGCCAGCACTCACGCCTTTAGGGGCGATGATGTAGCGACGCTCGCCATCTGCGTACAGCAGCAGAGCGATGTGAGCAGTACGGTTTGGATCGTATTCAATACGCTCGACAGTGGCAGAGATGCCATCTTTGTCGTTGCGACGGAAATCGACCAGACGATAATGCTGCTTATGGCCACCACCGATGTGACGAGTGGTAATACGACCATTGTTGTTACGACCACCAGTCTTCGATTTTTTCTCGAGCAGCGGTGCGTGAGGAGCGCCTTTATGCAGCTCCTGGTTGACCACCTTGACCACAAAACGGCGGCCAGGGGAAGTCGGTTTGCATTTAACGATTGCCATGATGCACCCCTTCCTTACTCAGCACTGCTGCTGAAATCGAGATCTTGGCCTGGCTGAAGGGAGATAACTGCCTTCTTCCAGTCATTACGCTTGCCCAGACCGCGAGCAGTGCGCTTGCTCTTACCCAGAACATTCAGGGTAGTAACACGCTCTACTTTCACGCTGAACAGGCTTTCGACGGCCTTCTTGATTTCCAGCTTGGTTGCGTCAGTTGCAACCTTGAAAACGAACTGGCCTTTCTTGTCAGCCAGAACCGTAGCCTTCTCGGAAACGTGCGGGCCAAGCAGAACTTTAAATACGCGTTCCTGGTTCATCCCAGCAGCTCCTCGAATTTCTTCACGGCCGACACGGTGATCAACACCTTGTCGTATGCGATCAGACTAACTGGATCGGAACCTTGCACGTCACGTACATCAACGTGTGGCAGGTTACGAGCAGCCAGGTACAGGTTCTGATCAACCACTTCAGACACGATCAAGACGTCAGTCAGGCCCATGCCGGTCAGTTTGTTCAGCAGATCTTTGGTCTTCGGTGCATCAACAGCGAAGTCCTGAACCACAACCAGACGATCAGTACGCACCAGCTCAGCAAGGATGGAACGCATTGCTGCGCGATACATCTTCTTGTTCAGCTTCTGAGTGTGATCCTGAGGACGAGCTGCGAAAGTGGTACCGCCGCCACGCCAGATTGGGCTACGGATAGTACCGGCACGAGCACGGCCAGTACCTTTCTGACGCCATGGGCGCTTACCGCCACCACGAACGTCGGAACGGGTCTTTTGCTGCTTGCTACCTTGACGGCCGCCGGCCATGTAGGCCACGACTGCTTGGTGAACCAGCGTCTCGTTGAATTCGCCGCCAAATGTCAGTTCGGAAACTTCGATCGCTTGAGCGTCATTTACATTTAATTGCATGTCAGCTTCCCCTTAACCGCGAGCCTTGGCTGCTGGACGTACAACCAAGTTGCCGCCAGTAGCGCCAGGAACAGCGCCCTTGACCAACAACAGATTGCGTTCAGCGTCCACGCGCACTACTTCGAGGGACTGCACGGTCACGCGCTCAGCGCCCATATGACCGGACATTTTTTTGCCCTTGAATACACGACCAGGAGTCTGGCACTGGCCGATAGAGCCTGGAACGCGGTGGGACACGGAGTTACCGTGGGTATTATCTTGCCCGCGGAAATTCCAACGCTTGATCGTACCCTGGAAGCCTTTACCTTTGGACTGACCGGTTACATCAACCAGTTGACCAGCGGCGAAGATTTCAGCGTTGATCAGATCGCCGGCCTGGTACTCGCCTTCTTCAAGACGGAATTCCATTACGGTACGACCAGCGGCAACGTTCGCTTTAGCGAAGTGGCCAGCTTGAGCAGCTGTAACACGCGAAGCACGACGCTCGCCTACAGTGACTTGCACTGCACGATAGCCATCGGTCTCTTCAGTTTTGAACTGGGTGACGCGATTCGGTTCGATCTCAATGACCGTGACCGGAATGGAGACACCTTCTTCGGTGAAAATACGGGTCATACCGCATTTACGACCGACTACACCAATAGTCATGTTGTAAACCTCATGAGTGTACGGGGCTTTCACCCGCTATGGCCGCCCATTTCAGAGCGTTACACGACTAAGACCGAGTCTTAGCCGAGGCTGATCTGCACTTCCACACCGGCCGCAAGATCAAGCTTCATAAGCGCATCAACGGTTTTATCCGTTGGCTGGACGATGTCCAGAACGCGCTTATGAGTACGGATCTCATACTGGTCACGCGCGTCTTTGTTGACGTGCGGGGAGACCAGAACGGTGAACCGCTCTTTACGGGTAGGCAGTGGAATCGGACCACGCACTTGAGCACCAGTACGTTTCGCGGTTTCCACGATTTCCTGGGTGGATTGGTCGATCAGGCGATGGTCAAAAGCCTTCAACCTGATACGGATTTGCTGATTTTGCATTGGATTTCAGACTCCGGCTGCTATTCCCAGCGAGCGCAATACGCCCGTTAAAAGGAGGCGCAATTCTATAGACGGGCTACTACAGTGTCAACCCAATAAAAAAGCCCCCGCTAGGCGGGGGCTTTTTCAAGTCATCACTTATTAAGCGATGATTTTGGCTACGACGCCAGCGCCGACGGTACGACCGCCTTCACGAATAGCGAAACGCAGACCGTCTTCCATTGCGATGGTTTTGATCAGGGTGACAACCATTTTGATGTTGTCGCCCGGCATTACCATTTCAACGCCTTCCGGCAGTTCGCAGTTACCGGTCACGTCAGTGGTCCGGAAGTAGAACTGTGGACGGTAGCCTTTGAAGAACGGAGTGTGGCGACCGCCTTCTTCTTTGCTCAACACGTACACTTCAGCTTCGAAGGTAGTGTGCGGCTTAACCGAACCTGGCTTGACCAGAACCTGGCCACGCTCAACGTCGTCACGCTTGGTGCCGCGCAGCAGCACGCCGCAGTTCTCGCCAGCACGACCTTCGTCGAGCAGCTTACGGAACATTTCAACGCCAGTGCAGGTGGTGACAACGGTGTCACGCAGACCAACAATTTCCAGCGAATCCTGAACCTTGACGATACCGCGCTCGATACGACCAGTTACAACAGTACCGCGACCGGAGATCGAGAATACGTCTTCGATAGGCATCAGGAACGGCTTGTCGATAACACGAACTGGATCTGGGATGTAGCTGTCCAGAGTCTCAACCAGTTTACGAACGGCAGTGGTGCCCATTTCGTTGTCGTCTTGGCCGTTCAGAGCCATCAGAGCCGAACCGATGATGATCGGAGTGTCATCACCTGGGAAGTCGTAAGTGCTCAACAGATCGCGCACTTCCATCTCAACCAGTTCCAGCAGTTCAGCGTCGTCAACCATGTCAGCCTTGTTCAGGAAGACAACGATGTACGGAACGCCAACCTGACGGGACAGCAGGATGTGCTCACGGGTTTGTGGCATCGGACCATCAGCGGCCGAGCAAACCAGGATAGCGCCATCCATTTGAGCAGCACCGGTGATCATGTTCTTCACATAGTCAGCGTGACCTGGGCAGTCAACGTGAGCGTAGTGACGGATCAGCGAGTTGTATTCAACGTGCGCGGTGTTGATGGTGATACCACGAGCCTTTTCTTCCGGAGCGCTGTCGATCTTGTCGAAAGCAACAGCGGCCGAACCGAAAACTTCGGAGCAGACGCGAGTCAGAGCAGCGGTCAGCGTGGTTTTACCATGGTCAACGTGACCGATGGTGCCAACGTTGACGTGCGGGAGGTCACGTACAAATTTTTCTTTAGCCACGACAATTAACTCCTAGCCTAAAGGGGCTGAATCAGCCTTGTTTTTTGGTAACAGTTTCGACGATATGCGACGGAGCTGTATTGTATTTTTTGAATTCCATAGAGTAGCTTGCGCGACCTTGGGACATGGAACGAACGTCGGTCGCATAACCGAACATTTCACCCAACGGAACTTCGGCACGAATCACTTTGCCGGAAACCGTGTCTTCCATACCCAGGATCATGCCGCGACGACGGTTAAGGTCGCCCATCACGTCACCCATATAGTCTTCAGGTGTAACAACCTCTACCGCCATGATCGGCTCAAGCAACTCACCACCGCCCTTCTGGGCCAGCTGCTTGGTCGCCATGGAAGCAGCCACCTTAAACGCCATCTCGTTGGAGTCGACGTCGTGGTAGGAACCATCAAACACGGTAGCCTTCAGGCCGATCAGCGGATAGCCGGCGACAACGCCGTTCTTCATCTGCTCTTCGATACCCTTCTGGATAGCCGGGATGTATTCCTTAGGAACCACACCACCCACTACTTCGTTCACGAATTGCAGACCTTCCTGACCTTCGTCAGCAGGCGCAAAACGAATCCAGCAGTGACCAAACTGGCCACGACCGCCGGATTGACGAACGAACTTACCTTCGATTTCACAGTTCTTCGTGATGCGCTCACGATAGGAAACCTGAGGCTTGCCGATGTTGGCTTCGACGTTGAACTCACGGCGCATCCGGTCAACCAGGATGTCCAGGTGCAACTCGCCCATGCCAGAGATGATCGTTTGACCAGTCTCTTCATCAGTCTTGACGCGGAAAGATGGATCTTCCTGAGCGAGCTTGCCCAGAGCGACACCCATTTTTTCCTGGTCGTCCTTGGTCTTAGGCTCTACGGCAACCGAAATAACCGGCTCCGGGAAGTCCATGCGAACCAGGATAATTGGCTTGGCAGCGTCGCACAAAGTTTCACCAGTGGTGACGTCCTTCATGCCGATCAAGGCCGCGATGTCACCAGCACGCACTTCCTTGATTTCTTCACGGGCGTTTGCGTGCATTTGCACCATACGACCCACGCGCTCTTTCTTGCCCTTGACCGAGTTGATCACGCCGTCGCCGGAGGCCAACACGCCCGAGTAAACGCGGACGAACGTCAAGGTACCCACGAATGGGTCGGTAGCGATTTTGAAAGCCAGAGCCGAGAACGGCTCGCTGTCATCTGCGTGACGCTCCAGGTCGATAGTCTCGTCATCCGGGTCAGTACCCTTGATGGCAGGAATATCAACTGGTGCAGGCAGGTAATCGATAACGGCGTCGAGAACCAGGGGAACGCCCTTGTTCTTGAAGGAAGAACCACAAACAGCCAGAACGATCTCACCAGCGATAGTACGCTGACGCAGAGCGGCCTTGATTTCCGCGTTGGTGAGTTCCTCACCTTCGAGGTACTTGTTCATCAGCTCTTCGCTGGCTTCGGCCGCAGCCTCAACCATGTTGCCGCGCCACTCGTCAGCCAATTCCTGCAGTTCAGCAGGGATAGGCTTGCGAACTGGAACCATGCCTTTGTCAGCATCATTCCAGTAAACAGCTTCCATGGCCATCAGATCGATCTGACCCTGAAAGTTGTCTTCGGAACCGATAGCCAACTGGATTGGCACCGGGGTGTGACCCAGACGCTGCTTGATCTGACCGATCACGCGCAGGAAGTTCGCACCAGCACGGTCCATCTTGTTTACGTAAACAAGACGTGGAACGCCGTACTTGTTGGCTTGACGCCATACGGTTTCCGACTGAGGCTCAACGCCCGAGGTACCACAAAACACAACGACCGCGCCGTCGAGAACACGCAGGGAACGCTCAACTTCAATGGTGAAGTCAACGTGGCCCGGGGTGTCAATGACGTTGAAGCGGTATTGGTCTTTGTGCTGCTTCTCGGAACCCTGCCAGAAGGCGGTAATAGCAGCAGAAGTAATGGTAATACCACGCTCCTGCTCCTGAACCATCCAGTCTGTGGTCGCGGCGCCGTCATGCACCTCGCCCATCTTGTGACTTTTGCCAGTGTAAAAAAGGACGCGCTCGGTGGTGGTGGTTTTACCAGCATCCACGTGAGCAACGATACCAATGTTACGGTAGCGATTAATCGGTGTTGTACGAGCCATAAAGCCCTCGCAAAATTAGTGACGCTAAAATTAGAAGCGGTAGTGCGAGAAAGCTTTGTTAGCTTCAGCCATACGGTGCACGTCTTCACGCTTCTTAACTGCAGCACCTTTACCTTCAGCGGCGTCCAACAGTTCGCCAGCCAAACGCAGAGCCATAGACTTCTCGCCGCGCTTGCGGGCGAAGTCTACCAACCAGCGCATTGCCAGGGCGTTACGACGGGACGGGCGAACTTCGACCGGAACCTGGTAAGTAGCACCGCCTACACGGCGCGACTTTACTTCGACCAGCGGAGCGATGGCGTCGAGAGCTTTCTCGAAGATTTCCAGGGGATCGCTGTTCTTGCGTTCTTTAACCTTGTCCAGCGCGCCATAAACGATACGCTCGGCAACGGCTTTCTTGCCGCTTTCCATTACGTGGTTCATGAACTTGGCCAGGATTTGGCTTCCGTATTTTGGATCGTCAAGCACTTCGCGCTTGGCTGCTACGCGTCTTCTTGGCATGGATAAGCCCTCAAACGGTCTTCAGGTTCGCTCGGAATCGGTGCCCTTACGGGACGCCTCCGACCTTACTCTTATCGACTCAGAAAAATAGAAAATCAGTTTTTACAAAAAGCCGCTACTACTTAGGCTTCTTGGTACCGTACTTCGAACGACCCTGGTTACGACCTTTAACACCGGAAGTATCCAAAGAACCGCGCACGGTGTGGTAACGAACACCTGGCAAGTCTTTTACACGACCGCCGCGGATCAGTACCACGCTGTGCTCTTGCAGGTTGTGGCCTTCACCGCCGATGTACGAGGAAACCTCGAAACCGTTGGTCAGACGCACACGGCATACTTTACGCAGTGCCGAGTTAGGTTTTTTCGGCGTGGTGGTATACACACGGGTGCATACGCCACGACGTTGCGGGCAGTTCTGCAGCGCAGGCACGTCGGATTTCTCGACGATACGCTTACGCGGCTGACGTACCAGCTGGTTGATAGTTGCCATCTACTAGCTCCACTGTTGTCTTGCGACGCTATTGTCTTGCAAGAAAAGCAAAATGGCAGGAACGAATTCCCGCCAAATTTAGGGGTACAAGAGTCTAAAGAGGATCTTGCCCCCAGTCAAGGAAAGGCCCTGACCTCCCCACTCATCCAACCTCGACAAATTGTCTCGATTCGATGAACGGAACGATCAGGGCCTCTCGCTCATTTACTTCCGAACTCAGTTACCGCTCGAGTTCAGTGCTTCGGTCAGTGCCGCTTCCACTTCACTGGCGCTTACGCGCAACGGTTTGTCAGCATCACGGCGGCGCTTGCGCTCGCTGTGATAAGCCAGACCGGTACCCGCCGGGATCAGACGACCCACGACCACGTTTTCTTTCAGGCCGCGCAGGTAATCGCGCTTGCCGGTAACCGCCGCTTCGGTCAGTACGCGAGTGGTTTCCTGGAAGGAAGCCGCCGAGATGAACGATTCGGTGGACAACGACGCCTTGGTGATACCCAACAGCACGCGAGTGAACTTGGAAACGAATTTCTCGTCCCCCGCCAGACGCTCGTTCTCTACCAGAACGTGAGTCAACTCCATCTGGTCGCCCTTGATGAAAGTCGAGTCGCCGGATTCAGCGATTTCAACCTTACGCAACATCTGACGCAGGATGGTCTCGATGTGCTTGTCGTTGATCTTCACGCCTTGCAGACGATAAACGTCCTGGATCTCGTTCACGATGTACTTGGCCAGCGCACTCACACCCAGCAGACGCAGGATGTCGTGTGGATCGCTCGGGCCGTCGGAGATAACTTCGCCGCGGTTTACCTGTTCGCCTTCGAAGACGTTCAGGTGACGCCACTTCGGAATCAGCTCTTCGTACGGATCGGTGCCGTCGTTCGGAGTGATAACCAGACGGCGTTTGCCTTTGGTCTCTTTACCGAACGCGATGGTGCCGCTGACTTCAGCCAGAATCGAGGCTTCTTTCGGACGACGTGCTTCGAACAAGTCGGCAACACGCGGCAGACCACCGGTGATGTCACGGGTCTTCGAAGTCTCTTGCGGGATACGAGCGATAACATCACCGATCGCAATCTTCGCACCATCCGCTACACCAACCAGGGCGTTAGCAGGCAGGAAGTACTGAGCAATTACGTCAGTACCCGGCAGCAAGAGATCCTTGCCGTTGTCATCAACCATCTTCACAGCAGGACGGATATCTTTACCGGCAGCCGGACGGTCTTTGGCGTCGAGTACTTCAATGTTGGTCATACCGGTCAATTCGTCAGTCTGACGCTTGATCGTGATGCCTTCTTCCATGCCCACGTAGGTCACGGTACCTTTCATTTCGGTAACGATTGGGTGAGTGTGCGGATCCCACTTGGCCACGATTGCGCCAGCGTCGACCTTGTCACCTTCTTTAACCGAAATCACAGCACCGTACGGCAGCTTGTAACGCTCGCGCTCACGACCGAAGTCATCAGCGATTGCCAGCTCACCCGAACGGGACACAGCAACCAGGCAACCATCCACTCGCTCAACGTGCTTCAGGTTGTGCAGACGGACGGTACCGCCATTCTTCACCTGAACGCTGTCCGCAGCGGAGGTCCGGCTTGCCGCACCACCGATGTGGAACGTACGCATGGTCAGCTGGGTACCCGGCTCACCGATGGACTGGGCAGCAATAACGCCGACCGCTTCACCGATGTTCACCTGGTGACCACGAGCCAGGTCACGGCCGTAGCACTTGGCGCAAATGCCGTAGCGGGTTTCGCAGCTGATCGGCGAACGCACGATCACTTCATCGATGCTGTTCAGCTCGATGAACTCAACCCACTTCTCGTCTACCAGTGTGCCGGCAGGAACGATGATTTCTTCGGTACCTGGCTTGAACACGTCACGAGCAATAACACGACCCAATACGCGCTCACCCAGCGGCTCAACAACGTCACCGCCTTCAATGTGCGGAGTCATTACCAGGCCATGCTCGGTGCCGCAATCGATCTCGGTCACAACCAGATCCTGCGCCACGTCTACCAGACGACGAGTCAGGTAACCGGAGTTCGCAGTTTTCAATGCGGTATCCGCCAAACCTTTACGAGCACCGTGAGTGGAGATGAAGTACTGAAGTACGCTCAAACCTTCACGGAAGTTCGCAGTAATCGGCGTTTCGATGATGGAACCGTCCGGCTTGGCCATCAGGCCACGCATACCGGCGAGCTGACGGATCTGCGCAGCAGAACCCCGTGCGCCCGAGTCGGCCATCATGTACATCGAGTTGAAAGACTCTTGGTCGACTTCGACGCCATGGCGGTCGATGACTTTCTCTTTCGAGAGGTTGGCCATCATTGCCTTGGAAACTTCGTCGTTCGCCTTGGACCAAAGGTCGATCACTTTGTTGTACTTCTCGCCCTGGGTTACCAGGCCGGAGGCGTACTGACTTTCGATCTCTTTCACTTCATCAGTAGCAGCATTGATGATGCGGGCTTTTTCATCCGGGATAACGAAGTCGTTAACACCGATGGAAACGCCGGAAATGGTCGAATAGGCAAAACCGGTGTACATCAACTGGTCAGCGAAGATCACGGTCTCTTTCAAACCAACCACGCGGTAGCATTGGTTGATCAGCTTGGAGATCGCCTTTTTCTTCATCGGCTGGTTGACGACGTCGTACGACAGGCCAGGTGGAACAACCTGGAACAGCAGCGCACGGCCGACAGTGGTGTCGACGATACGGGTGTTCTTGACGCTGCCGCCATCACGATCGTTGACGGTTTCGTTGATCCGCACTTTGACTTTAGCGTGCAGTGCGGCTTCGCCAGCACGGAACACACGGTCAACTTCTTGCAGATCCGCGAACACACGACCTTCGCCCTTGGCGTTGATCGCTTCACGAGTCATGTAGTACAGACCCAATACAACGTCCTGCGACGGAACGATGATTGGCTCACCGTTGGCTGGCGACAGAATGTTGTTGGTCGACATCATCAACGCACGCGCTTCCAACTGGGCTTCCAGTGTCAGCGGTACGTGCACGGCCATTTGGTCGCCGTCGAAGTCGGCGTTGTACGCAGCACAGACCAGAGGGTGCAGCTGGATAGCCTTACCTTCGATCAGTACCGGTTCAAACGCCTGGATACCCAGACGGTGAAGGGTCGGCGCACGGTTGAGGAGAACCGGGTGTTCACGGATCACTTCAGCGAGAACGTCCCAAACTTCCGGCAGCTCGCGCTCGACCATCTTCTTGGCAGCTTTGATGGTGGTAGCGAGACCACGCATTTCCAGCTTGCCGAAAATGAACGGCTTGAACAGCTCGAGAGCCATTTTCTTCGGCAGACCGCACTGGTGCAGACGCAGGGTCGGACCTACGGTAATTACCGAACGACCGGAGTAGTCAACACGCTTACCGAGCAAGTTCTGACGGAAACGACCTTGTTTACCCTTGATCATGTCAGCCAGGGATTTCAGAGGACGCTTGTTGGAACCAGTGATAGCGCGGCCACGACGACCGTTATCGAGCAGTGCGTCGACAGCTTCCTGCAACATACGCTTTTCGTTGCGCACGATGATGTCCGGAGCGGACAGATCAAGCAGGCGCTTCAAGCGGTTGTTACGGTTGATCACTCGACGATACAGATCGTTGAGGTCGGAAGTCGCGAAGCGACCGCCATCCAGCGGGACCAGTGGACGCAGATCTGGCGGCAGAACCGGCAGAACGGTCAGCACCATCCATTCTGGAAGGTTGCCGGAACCCTGGAAGGCTTCCATCAACTTCAGACGCTTGGACAGCTTCTTGATTTTGGTTTCGGAGTTGGTTTGCGGAATTTCTTCACGCAGACGGCCAATCTCGTGCTCCAGATCGATAGCGTGCAGCAGTTCGCGGACCGCTTCGGCACCCATGCGAGCATCGAAATCGTCGCCAAACTCTTCCAGCGCTTCGAAGTACTGCTCGTCGTTGAGCAGCTGACCTTTTTCAAGGGTGGTCATGCCTGGATCGATAACGACATAGCTCTCGAAGTAGAGAACGCGTTCGATATCACGCAGGGTCATGTCCATCAGCAAGCCGATACGCGACGGCAGCGACTTCAGGAACCAGATGTGGGCAACTGGCGAGGCCAGCTCGATGTGCGCCATGCGCTCGCGACGAACTTTGGCCAGCGCGACTTCAACGCCGCACTTCTCGCAGATCACACCACGGTGCTTCAAGCGCTTGTACTTACCGCACAGGCACTCGTAATCCTTTACCGGGCCAAAGATCTTGGCGCAGAACAGGCCGTCACGTTCAGGTTTGAACGTACGGTAGTTAATGGTTTCCGGCTTTTTAACTTCACCGAACGACCACGAACGGATCATCTCAGGCGATGCCAATCCAATACGGATGGCGTCGAACTCTTCGACTTGACCCTGGTTTTTCAGCAAATTCAGTAGGTCTTTCAAGGCCTTTCCTCCTGGCGGAGCAGAGAGCGGGCAATCCTGCCCCGCTCTCGATTCGCGTCACGTGTTATTCGGTTTCCAGATCGATATCGATGCCGAGGGAACGAATTTCCTTGATCAACACGTTGAAGGACTCGGGCATGCCCGGCTCCATACGGTGATCGCCATCCACGATGTTTTTGTACATCTTGGTACGGCCGTTCACATCGTCCGACTTCACTGTGAGCATTTCTTGCAGAGTGTAAGCAGCACCGTATGCTTCCAGTGCCCAGACCTCCATCTCCCCGAAACGCTGACCACCGAACTGCGCCTTACCACCCAGCGGCTGCTGAGTAACCAGGCTGTACGAACCGGTAGAACGAGCGTGCATCTTGTCGTCTACCAAGTGGTTCAGCTTCAGCATGTACATGTAACCAACAGTAACCGGGCGCTCGAACTTGTTGCCGGTACGGCCGTCGGTCAGCTGCATCTGGCCGCTTTCTGGCAGGTCTGCCAGTTTCAGCATGGCCTTGATTTCGCTTTCCTTGGCACCGTCGAACACTGGAGTGGCCATTGGAACGCCGCCACGCAGGTTCTTCGCCAGATCCAGGATTTCCTGGTCGGAGAAGCTGTCCAGATCTTCGTTACGACCGCCGATCTGGTTGTAGATCTCGTCGAGGAATTTACGAAGCTCAGCGACTTTGCGCTGCTCTTCGATCATCCGGTTGATCTTCTCGCCCAAGCCTTTAGCCGCGAGGCCCAAGTGGGTTTCAAGGATCTGACCAACGTTCATACGCGAAGGTACGCCCAACGGGTTGAGGACGACGTCGACCGGGGTGCCATTGGCATCGTGCGGCATGTCTTCAACCGGCATGATCACGGAGACCACACCTTTGTTACCGTGACGACCGGCCATCTTGTCGCCCGGCTGGATGCGGCGACGGATTGCCAAGTAAACCTTGACGATTTTCAGCACGCCCGGAGCCAGGTCATCGCCCTGCTGCAGTTTGCGCTTCTTGTCTTCGAACTTGTCGTCCAGCAGACGGCGGCGATCAACGATGTAGGCCTGAGCCTTCTCGAGCTGCTCGTTCAGAGCATCTTCAGCCATGCGCAGTTTGAACCACTGACCATGCTCAAGACCGTCGAGAACTTCGTCGGTGATTTCCTGACCTTTCTTCAGACCGGCGCCGCCTTCGGCTTTGTGGCCGACCAGGGCGGAACGCAGACGTTCGAAAGTTGCGCCTTCAACGATACGGAACTCTTCGTTCAGGTCCTTGCGGATCTCGTCGAGTTGAGTCTTCTCGATCGACAGTGCACGAGCATCACGCTCAACGCCGTCGCGGGTGAAGACCTGTACGTCGATGACGGTACCCTTGGTGCCGGTAGGCACGCGCAGGGAGGTGTCTTTAACGTCGCTGGCTTTTTCACCGAAGATGGCACGCAGCAGTTTTTCTTCCGGAGTCAGTTGAGTCTCGCCTTTGGGAGTGACCTTACCAACCAGGATGTCGCCTGCGCCAACTTCAGCACCTACGTAAACGATACCGGCTTCGTCCAGCTTGTTCAGTGCAGCTTCACCCACGTTAGGGATGTCTGCAGTGATTTCCTCTGGCCCAAGCTTGGTGTCACGTGCCACACAGGTCAGTTCCTGAATGTGGATCGTGGTAAAGCGGTCTTCTTGAACAACTCGTTCCGACAGGCAGATGGAGTCTTCGAAGTTGTAACCGTTCCAGGCCATGAACGCGATGCGCATGTTCTGACCCAGCGCCAGCTCACCCATGTCGGTGGACGGGCCGTCAGCCATGATGTCGCTGCGCTGAACCCGATCACCTTTACGCACCAGCGGACGCTGGTTGATGCAGGTGTTCTGGTTGGAGCGGGTGTATTTGGTCAGGTTGTAGATGTCGACACCAGCTTCGCCGGTTTCAACTTCATCATCAGCAACACGAACCACGATACGGCTGGCGTCGACGGAATCAATAACGCCACCACGACGAGCCACGACGCAAACGCCGGAGTCACGAGCAACGTTACGCTCCATGCCAGTACCGACCAGCGGCTTGTCAGCGCGCAGGGTTGGTACAGCTTGACGCTGCATGTTCGAACCCATCAACGCACGGTTGGCGTCATCGTGCTCGAGGAACGGGATCAGCGACGCTGCAACCGAAACTACCTGCTTCGGAGAAACGTCCATCAAGGTGACGTCTTCCGGCGCCTTGACAGTGAACTCGTTCAAGTGACGAACAGCTACCAGCTCGTCGATCAGCATTTTCTTGTCGTTCATCGTGGCCGAAGCCTGAGCGATCACGTGATCAGCTTCTTCGATGGCGGACAGGAACACGATCTCGTCGGTGACCAGAGCGTCTTTCACCACACGGTACGGGCTTTCGAGGAAGCCGTACTGGTTGGTGCGCGCATAAGCGGCCAAGGAGTTGATCAGACCGATGTTCGGACCTTCCGGCGTTTCAATCGGGCATACACGACCGTAGTGAGTCGGGTGTACGTCACGAACTTCAAAGCCAGCACGTTCACGAGTCAAACCGCCAGGGCCGAGTGCAGACACACGACGCTTGTGGGTGATCTCGGACAGCGGGTTGTTCTGGTCCATGAACTGGGAAAGCTGGCTGGAACCGAAGAACTCTTTCACTGCCGCAGCCACTGGCTTGGCGTTGATCAAGTCTTGCGGCATCAGGCCTTCGCTTTCAGCCATCGACAGACGCTCTTTGACCGCACGCTCAACACGTACCAGGCCAACGCGGAACTGGTTCTCGGCCATTTCGCCTACGCAGCGAACACGACGGTTACCCAGGTGGTCGATGTCATCGACGATGCCTTTACCGTTACGGATGTCGACCAGAGTCTTCAAAACCGCGACGATGTCTTCTTTGCACAACACGCCCGAACCTTCGATCTCGGTACGACCGATACGACGGTTGAACTTCATCCGGCCGACCGCAGACAGATCATAGCGCTCAGGGCTGAAGAACAGGTTGTTGAACAGAGTCTCGGCAGCGTCTTTGGTTGGCGGCTCGCCTGGACGCATCATGCGATAGATCTCGACCAGCGCTTCCAATTGGTTGCTGGTGGAGTCGATCTTCAGAGTGTCGGAGACGAACGGACCGCAGTCGATATCGTTGGTGTACAGAGTTTCAATGCGAACAACCTGGGATTTGGCGATTTTTGCCAGGATCTCGGTGTTCAGCTCGGTGTTGCACTCTGCCAGGATTTCGCCGGTTGCCGGATGCACGATGACCTTGGCGGTGGTGCGGCCCAGGACGTAGTCCAGAGGCATAACCAACTCTTTGATCCCGGCTTTTTCCAGCTGGTTAATGTGACGAGCGGTGATACGACGACCCTGCTCGACAATAACCTTGCCCTTGTCATCGAGAATATCGATAACAGCGATTTCACCACGCAGGCGCTGAGGCACCAATTCCAGGCTGATACTTTCGCCCTGCACATGGAATACGTTGGTGGTGTAGAACGCGTCGAGCACTTCTTCAGTGGTATAGCCGAGCGCGCGCAGCAGTACCGATGCAGGCAGCTTGCGACGACGGTCGATACGCACGAATACGCAGTCTTTCGGGTCGAACTCGAAGTCCAGCCACGAACCGCGGTAAGGAATGATGCGCGCGGAGTACAGCAGTTTGCCGGAGCTGTGCGTCTTGCCACGGTCGTGGTCGAAGAACACGCCCGGGGAACGGTGCAGCTGGGAAACGATTACACGCTCGGTACCGTTGATTACAAAGGTACCGTTCTCAGTCATCAGGGGGATTTCACCCATGTAGACTTCTTGCTCTTTGATGTCCTTGATCGCTTTGTTCGACGATTCTTTGTCGAAAATGATCAGGCGCACTTTTACCCGCAAAGGTACGGCGTAAGTTACACCGCGCAATACGCATTCTTTGACATCAAATGCCGGTTCGCCCAGGCGATAACCGACGTACTCCAGCGCAGCATTGCCGGAGTAGCTGATGATCGGGAAAACGGATTTGAAGGCCGCATGCAGGCCCACGTCGCGGAACTGATCTTTAGTCGCTCCCGCTTGCAAGAATTCACGATACGAATCCAGCTGGATGGCCAGGAGGTACGGCACATCCATGACGTCCGGCAACTTGCTAAAGTCCTTGCGGATACGTTTTTTCTCAGTATATGAGTAAGCCATCAGCGTTCCCCAGCTTGGTCACCTGCTTGTTTGGCCCCTCCCGACGGGAGCAGCCAGAAAATCGTGCAAACCCCATGGTTTGCGCCACCGCATCGGGTGGTTACAGCTCGTTATCAACACCGACCCAGTCGGCTGCCAATAACGGAAAAAGGCCGGTGGCAAGAGCCACCAGCCATCAGCCTTTCGCTTAACGCTCGGGCTGGAGACGCAAAGTCGATGCTTACTTCAGCTCGACTTTAGCGCCTGCTTCTTCCAGAGTGGCTTTGGCTTTGTCAGCTGCGTCTTTCGAAACAGCTTCCAGAACCATGCCAGGAGCGCCGTCAACTACAGCCTTGGCTTCTTTCAAGCCCAGACCGGTCAGTTCACGTACTGCCTTGATCACGTTAACTTTCTTCTCGCCAGCTTCCAGCAGCATGACGTTGAATTCAGTTTGTTCTTCAACAACGGCAGCGACAGCAGCTGGACCAGCGGAAGCAGCGGCAGCGGAAACGCCGAACTTCTCTTCCATGGCCTTGATCAGCTCAACGATTTCCAGAACGGATTTTTCGCCGATTGCTTCGATGATTTGGTCGTTAGTCAGAGACATGACTATAAATTCCTGTATTGGGGTGACAGCCTACGCGGCCATCGAAATAAACAATAAACGCTGAAAGGAGTCGCTCAGCCTTAGGCTGCGGCAGCTTCTTTCTGGTCGCGAAGAGCCGCCAGAGTACGAGCCAATTTGCTGGTTGCGCCTTGAATCACGCTCATCAGCTGGGAAATTGCTTCGTCACGGGTCGGCAGGCTTGCCAGTACGTCGATCTGATTAGCCGCGAGGAACTTGCCCTCGAACGCAGCTGCCTTGATCTCGAACTTGTCCTGACCTTTTGCGAACTCTTTGAAGATACGGGCAGCAGCGCCCGGATGATCTTTGGAGAATGCAATCAAGGTCGGGCCGGTGAACACGTCGTTGAGCACGTCATATTGAGTGCCAGCAACGGCGCGCTTGAGCAGGGTGTTACGCACAACACGTACGTATACGCCAGCTTCACGAGCCTCTTTACGGAGTCCGGTCATAGCGCCTACTGTTACGCCACGGGCATCAGCCACGACAGCGGACAGAGCAACTTGGGCAGCCTTGTTGACTTCAGCGACGATGGCCTTCTTGTCTTCAAGTTTAATTGCCACGGGAAAAACTCCTGCTTGTTACCGTTTCATCCAACCGAGGTCAGATGTCGTTTTGGTGTCTGATTCGGTAAGGAACCGGGAGCACCATCTGCGTAGGCTTGAGGTTTAAGACTTGCGTCGCCTACGGTCTTGGATAGCCCCCGCCAGGCAGGGACCCCAATCTTTCAATTGGCGCAATCGCTTGCGCCAATTTTTGTCTTACGCTTCCAGCGAACCTTGGTCGATGACCAGGCCCGGGCCCATGGTGGTGCTCAGGGTGATGCGCTTGACATAAATGCCTTTCGAGGAAGCCGGCTTGATACGCTTCAGATCAGAGATCAGGGCTTCAACGTTTTCCTTCAGCTTGACGGCATCAAAGCCGACTTTGCCAACGGAGGTGTGAATGATGCCGTTTTTGTCGGTGCGATAACGAACCTGACCAGCCTTGGCGTTTTTAACCGCGGTAGCTACGTCTGGAGTTACGGTGCCGACTTTAGGGTTAGGCATCAGGCCACGTGGGCCGAGGATCTGACCCAGCTGACCCACAACGCGCATTGCATCCGGGGATGCGATAACTACGTCATAGTTCAGGTCGCCGCCTTTCATTTCGGCAGCCAGATCGTCCATACCTACACGGTCAGCGCCGGCAGCCAGAGCGGCCTCAGCAGCTGGACCCTGGGTGAACACAGCAACGCGAACAGTCTTGCCAGTGCCGTGTGGCAGCACAGTAGCGCTACGAACAACCTGGTCGGATTTACGCGGGTCAACACCCAGGTTTACAGCAACGTCGAACGACTCGCTGAACTTGACAGTCGACAGCTCAGCCAGCAGAGCAGCAGCGTCTACAAAGTTGTAGGACTTGCCTGCTTCGATTTTGCCGGCGATAGCCTTTTGACGCTTGGTCAACTTAGCCATTACACACCCTCCACGTTAAGGCCCATGCTACGAGCAGAACCGGCGATAGTACGCACGGCTGCGTCCATATCAGCTGCAGTCAGATCCGCGTTTTTGGTTTTCGCGATTTCTTCCAGCTGAGCACGGGTCACAGTGCCAACCTTAACGGTGTTCGGACGAGCGGAACCGCTAGTCAGACCAGCAGCCTTCTTCAGCAGAACCGAAGCAGGGGTAGACTTGGTTTCAAAAGTAAAGCTACGGTCGCTATAGACAGTGATGATCACTGGAGTCGGCAGACCTGGTTCAATACCCTGAGTACGGGCGTTGAAAGCCTTGCAGAATTCCATGATGTTCACGCCGTGCTGACCCAGAGCAGGACCAACAGGTGGGCTTGGGTTAGCCTGAGCGGCTTTCACTTGCAGCTTGATGTAAGCGGTAATCTTCTTGGCCATGAGGCACTCCAATTACGGGTTCGAACGCCTCGAAAGGCTCCCCGGTTACTTGCGCGTTTATCCCAGTGACGACAAAACCCCACAGCCTAGGGCTGCGGGGTTGGGATGCTTGCTCAGCTAGACCTTTTCGACCTGGCTGAACTCTAGCTCTACCGGAGTAGAGCGACCGAAAATGAGCACTGCCACTTGGATCCGGCTCTTCTCGTAGTTAACTTCTTCGACCGTACCGGTAAAGTCGGCAAACGGACCGTCATTGACACGTACCGACTCACCTGGCTCGAACAACGTCTTCGGCTTCGGCTTGTCACTACCATCAGCGACGCGACGCAGAATCGCTTCTGCCTCTTTATCTGTGATAGGTGCAGGCTTATCAGCAGTACCGCCGATAAAACCCATCACCCGAGGAGTATCCTTGACCAAGTGCCAAGTACCCTCATTCATGTCCATCTGAACCAGCACATAACCTGGGAAGAACTTGCGCTCGCTTTTGCGTTTCTGGCCATTACGCATTTCAACCACTTCTTCAGTGGGAACCAGAATTTCGCCGAAGCCATCTTCCATGCCAGCCAGCTTTACGCGCTCTACCAACGAGCGCATGACATGCTTCTCGTAACCGGAGTAAGCATGCACAACGTACCAACGCTTAGCCACGGGACACCCTTAGCCGACAATCAAGGAAACAAGCCAGCCGAGCAGGGAATCAAGCCCCCACAACAGCAACGCCATAACCAGAACAACAGCCACAACAATCAACGTGGTCTGCGTGGTTTCTTGGCGAGTTGGCCATACGACTTTACGAATCTCGGTGCGAGCTTCCTTAACCAGTACAAAGAAAGACTTGCCCTTGACCGTCTGCAGGCCTACAAAGGCAGCTACAGCAGCAATGGCGAGCAAAGCAAGTACGCGGTACAGGATCGGCGAAGCAGAGTAATACTGATTGCCAACAACGCCAACAACCACCAAAGCAACTACTACTAGCCACTTGAGCAGATCGAAGCGAGAGCCTTGAGCTTCAGCTTTAGGAGTCATCTATGAAGATCCTGTGAAAAGAAAGCCAGACACACCAAGTGAATCTGGCAGGTCAGGAGGGAATCGAACCCCCAACCTACGGTTTTGGAGACCGTCGCTCTGCCAATTGAGCTACTGACCTAAAACAAAATCAGGCCGACCATTATGCCGGCCCGAAAAAGACATTACAACAATTTACTCGATAACCTTAGCAACCACACCAGCGCCGACGGTACGACCGCCTTCACGAATGGCGAAACGCAGACCATCTTCCATTGCGATGGTTTTGATCAGAGTGACCGTCATTTGGACGTTATCACCTGGCATCACCATTTCAACGCCTTCCGGCAGTTCGCAGTTACCGGTCACGTCGGTGGTCCGGAAGTAGAACTGTGGACGGTAGCCTTTGAAGAATGGCGTATGACGACCACCCTCCTCCTTGCTCAAAACGTAAACTTCAGCGGTGAACTTGGTATGCGGCTTGACAGTGCCCGGCTTGACCAGAACTTGGCCACGCTCAACATCATCACGCTTGGTACCGCGCAGCAATACGCCGCAGTTCTCGCCAGCACGCCCCTCATCGAGCAGCTTGCGGAACATCTCAACACCAGTGCAAGTAGTTTTGACAGTGTCACGAAGACCAACAATCTCAACCTCTTCCTGAATGCGGACAATGCCACGCTCAACACGACCAGTCACAACAGTACCGCGACCGGAGATCGAGAAAACATCCTCGATCGGCATCAGGAACGGCTTATCAATAGCACGCTCAGGCTGCGGAATGTAACTATCCAGAGTCTCGACCAACTTCTTGACGGCAGTAGTGCCCATCTCGTTGTCGTCTTGACCATTCAGCGCCATCAGCGCTGAACCAATGATGATCGGAGTGTCATCACCTGGGAAATCGTAAGCGCTCAGCAGGTCGCGCACTTCCATCTCAACCAGCTCCAGCAGCTCAGCATCATCGACCATGTCAGCCTTGTTCAGGAAGACAACGATGTACGGAACGCCAACCTGGCGAGACAGAAGGATGTGCTCACGGGTTTGCGGCATCGGGCCATCAGCGGCCGAGCAAACCAGAATCGCGCCATCCATCTGAGCAGCACCGGTAATCATGTTTTTTACGTAGTCAGCGTGACCTGGACAGTCAACATGTGCGTAGTGACGCACGGCCGAATCGTACTCAACGTGAGCGGTGTTGATGGTAATACCACGAGCTTTTTCTTCAGGGGCGCTATCGATCTTGTCGAAGTCAACCTTTGCCGAACCGAAAACCTCGGAGCAGACGCGGGTCAAAGCAGCAGTCAGAGTAGTTTTACCGTGATCGACGTGACCAATGGTACCAACGTTGACGTGCGGCTTATTACGTTCGAACTTTTCCTTAGCCATCAAAATCACCCCTAGGAGAAGAATTGAGCAGGTCAAACAAGCCATTAAAACAAAGGCAGATATTTTCATATCTGCCTTGTTATATGGAGCTCTTGAGCGGATTTGAACCGCTGACCTCACCCTTACCAAGGGTGTGCTCTACCAACTGAGCTACAAGAGCGTAACGCTATGCAGGATCTGCAAACTTGGAGCGGGTAGCGGGAATCGAACCCGCATCATCAGCTTGGAAGGCTGAGGTTCTACCACTAAACTATACCCGCGAGCTTGCAGCTCTCGCTAAAAATGGTGGAGGGGGAAGGATTCGAACCTTCGAAGTCGTAGACGTCAGATTTACAGTCTGATCCCTTTGGCCGCTCGGGAACCCCTCCTAAGCGAGCCGGCATTCTATATCATGCCAGCCTTCTGTCAAGCATTTTCTCATTAAAAACCTGAGGTTAGCTGCATTGACATTACTTTGCGGTGTTAACCATTAAAGGTCTTCACTGCGAAGCGGGCGCCATTCTATGCAAACTATTCGGCGGGTGCAACCCCCTCGCACGGCATTATTTTATGTTTTAACTCATTGAATTCTCTAGAAAGGTTTTTCAGCTGCGAGTCATCCAGCCAACGCCGGCTTTCTGGTGCCACGCGCACCCAGTAACCATCAGACTCAGCGGGGGCCCTCAGCAAGGACTCGAACTTGATTTCCATGCCACTCAATCGCCGCTCAACCGCCTGAGCCGCTTCCTGACGAGCAAAACCGCCAAGATAGAGGCACCCTTCGTCTGACCGGGCAGGTTTTCCTTTATCACGAGCCGCTTCAGTCGTTTCACTCAACAAGCGAATATCCTGCTGCGATCCCCTATACAAATTCAAAGGAGTTACATCCTTCGCACGCAGAGGAGCCTCTTGCTGGTGCCAGATGTAATAGAACACATTGAGAACAAGCAGCAGCAGAAACAACCAACGCATAAAAACCTCAGGACAAGGGACACGCCATAGCCAAACCTACAAACACCAGATCAGGAACCACCCTGGCCTCAGGCACGATCTCGGAAACCAGGTCTGCATCTCCTCCAGTGAGGAACACAGCAAAATCATCTCCCCAATAGCTACGCGCCAACTCTAACTGCGTCAGGACAAAGCCTCTCAGCATCAACGAGCATCCCCGCTCGACCGCTTCGACAGTTGTCCGACCAGGAACAAGGCTTTCCAGAGCGCGCTCGGCTGCTAGATCGCCATAACGAATTCTACGGGTGTGGGTACGCAATTGGTTTCGCATCAGAGGCATTCCCGGGCATATAAATCCTCCGAGGTGCTCTCCATCCCTAGAGATAAAGTCCGCGGTAACAGCCGTACCAAAATCAAGCACAAGGCACGCACCCGAAGCCAGCTGGAATCCCCCAAGCATCGCCAGCCAACGGTCGAGCCCTAACCGCTCGAACTCCTCATAACCATTACGAACCCCGGACATTTCGCGGGACGGCGCTGCACATACCGCCGACACACCAAAAGCTTCTCTCAGCAGAGAAATCAGCGCACTGGTTTCTTCGGCGGTCCTGACACTGACCAACCGACAAAACTTGAGAGCGAGCCCCTTGAGCGTTTTCAAGCTCTCCAACAAAGCGAGATCCGAATCAACGACACCCTCGCCAACCACCCGCCGAACATTCGCGTCGAGCACACGCCACTTGATAAAACTGTTTCCGCAGTCGAGCTCAAGAATCATCACGCAACCTCAGACTGAGCTCACCACCACTAAAGACTTTTTCCACACCACCCACCTTCAAGCGCAGAGCACCCTGACTATCAATACCCAGCACTTCGCCATCTATATGGTTAACACCTGCGATCAACGACACGGCCCGCCCCTGCCAGAGATGATTTTGCTCCCACTCTGCATGGATAGCTGAAAATCCGTCGACTTGATGACGAGACAGATATGCCTGGAGCATCGCGCCCAAATCCCCGACCAAGTGATTTCGATCAAACACCTTGCCCGACTCTAGCCGCATGGACGTCCACTGCTGATCTACCTCATCGGTAATCTGCATGTTCACATTAATTCCCACACCCAGCACAACGTGACACACGTCAGCAGGATCTCCCACCAGCTCGAGCAATATCCCGGCAATCTTCTTCTGACCAACCAGAACATCGTTGGGCCATTTCAATCCAGCCCCCGAAATACCGAGCTCACGCAGGGCCTGCATGACGGCGAGCCCAACAACAAGGCTCAAGCCTTCCAGCTGACGCATCCCACCTTCAATACGCAACACGAGGCTGTAGTAGATGTTTTCCGCGAATGGACTCGCCCATTTACGTCCACGCCGCCCGCGCCCTGCAGTTTGCCGTTCGGCAAGCACCAGAAAGGGTGCCGCCTGCCCCCGCTCTATGGCGCGCAAGGCCTCGGCATTAGTGGAGTCAATTGAATCGAAAACCAGGATAGGCCAATCACAAGAAGGCGCCAGCTCTCTTATCTCGACGGGATCAAGCAGCGTCAATGGCGCAGCCAGTTGATAGCCGCGCCCCCGCACCTTATGAATGGATAATCCCAGCTCAGCCTCTAAATGCTGAAGCTGCTTCCAAACGGCACTACGACTGACACCCAAGGCGACACCCAAGGCCTGACCCGAATGGAATCGGCCATCTTTAAGAAGCTTTAACAATGTCAGCATGCAAGTCTCGCCTCACAATGAGGCCCGCATGATAGCCATGCCCCGCGCCATTGCATAGAAACCCTACAGGTCAGTTTTCCTGCGGACAAAACAAAACCCCTACCTGCATACGCAGATAGGGGTTTCGGAATTTAATCTTGACGATGACCTACTCTCACATGGGGAAACCCCACACTACCATCGGCGATGCATCGTTTCACTGCTGAGTTCGGGATGGGATCAGGTGGTTCCAATGCTCTATGGTCGTCAAGAAATTCGGTAGCCAGGTCGTTCTCCTTGCGGATCACGCTCCAGCGAATGGGCAGGTGATAGATTTGTGTGTTGCGTTGCGAATTTTCGACTTGTGTCGTCTTCACACACCGCAATCTGGTGCCTCTTCAGGTCAGCAAATTGCTTGGGTGTTATATGGTCAAGCCTCACGGGCAATTAGTATTGGTTAGCTCAACGCCTCACAGCGCTTACACACCCAACCTATCAACGTCGTAGTCTTCGACGGCCCTTCAGGGGACTCAAGGTCCCAGTGAGATCTCATCTTGAGGCTAGTTTCCCGCTTAGATGCTTTCAGCGGTTATCTATTCCGAACATAGCTACCCGGCAATGCCACTGGCGTGACAACCGGAACACCAGAGGTTCGTCCACTCCGGTCCTCTCGTACTAGGAGCAGCCCCTCTCAAATCTCAAACGTCCACGGCAGATAGGGACCGAACTGTCTCACGACGTTCTAAACCCAGCTCGCGTACCACTTTAAATGGCGAACAGCCATACCCTTGGGACCGGCTTCAGCCCCAGGATGTGATGAGCCGACATCGAGGTGCCAAACACCGCCGTCGATATGAACTCTTGGGCGGTATCAGCCTGTTATCCCCGGAGTACCTTTTATCCGTTGAGCGATGGCCCTTCCATACAGAACCACCGGATCACTAAGACCTACTTTCGTACCTGCTCGACGTGTCTGTCTCGCAGTCAAGCGCGCTTTTGCCTTTATACTCTACGACCGATTTCCGACCGGTCTGAGCGCACCTTCGTACTCCTCCGTTACTCTTTAGGAGGAGACCGCCCCAGTCAAACTACCCACCATACACTGTCCTCGATCCGGATAACGGACCTGAGTTAGAACCTCAAAGTTGCCAGGGTGGTATTTCAAGGTTGGCTCCACGCGAACTGGCGTCCACGCTTCAAAGCCTCCCACCTATCCTACACAAGCAAATTCAAAGTCCAGTGCAAAGCTATAGTAAAGGTTCACGGGGTCTTTCCGTCTAGCCGCGGATACACTGCATCTTCACAGCGATTTCAATTTCACTGAGTCTCGGGTGGAGACAGCGCCGCCATCGTTACGCCATTCGTGCAGGTCGGAACTTACCCGACAAGGAATTTCGCTACCTTAGGACCGTTATAGTTACGGCCGCCGTTTACCGGGGCTTCGATCAAGAGCTTCGCGTTAGCTAACCCCATCAATTAACCTTCCGGCACCGGGCAGGCGTCACACCCTATACGTCCACTTTCGTGTTTGCAGAGTGCTGTGTTTTTAATAAACAGTCGCAGCGGCCTGGTATCTTCGACCGGCATGGGCTTACGCAGTAAATGCTTCACCCTCACCGGCGCACCTTCTCCCGAAGTTACGGTGCCATTTTGCCTAGTTCCTTCACCCGAGTTCTCTCAAGCGCCTTGGTATTCTCTACCCAACCACCTGTGTCGGTTTGGGGTACGGTTCCTGGTTACCTGAAGCTTAGAAGCTTTTCTTGGAAGCATGGCATCAACCACTTCGTCACCCAAAGGGTAACTCGTCATCAGCTCTCGGCCTTAGAATCCCGGATTTACCTAAGATTCCAGCCTACCACCTTAAACTTGGACAACCAACGCCAAGCTGGCCTAGCCTTCTCCGTCCCTCCATCGCAATAACCAGAAGTACAGGAATATTAACCTGTTTTCCATCGACTACGCTTTTCAGCCTCGCCTTAGGGACCGACTAACCCTGCGTCGATTAACGTTGCGCAGGAAACCTTGGTCTTTCGGCGTGGGTGTTTTTCACACCCATTGTCGTTACTCATGTCAGCATTCGCACTTCTGATACCTCCAGCAAGCTTCTCAACTCACCTTCACAGGCTTACAGAACGCTCCTCTACCGCATCACCTAAGTGATACCCGTAGCTTCGGTGTATGGTTTGAGCCCCGTTACATCTTCCGCGCAGGCCGACTCGACTAGTGAGCTATTACGCTTTCTTTAAAGGGTGGCTGCTTCTAAGCCAACCTCCTAGCTGTCTAAGCCTTCCCACATCGTTTCCCACTTAACCATAACTTTGGGACCTTAGCTGACGGTCTGGGTTGTTTCCCTTTTCACGACGGACGTTAGCACCCGCCGTGTGTCTCCCATGCTCGGCACTTGTAGGTATTCGGAGTTTGCATCGGTTTGGTAAGTCGGGATGACCCCCTAGCCGAAACAGTGCTCTACCCCCTACAGTGATACATGAGGCGCTACCTAAATAGCTTTCGAGGAGAACCAGCTATCTCCGAGCTTGATTAGCCTTTCACTCCGATCCACAGGTCATCCGCTAACTTTTCAACGGTAGTCGGTTCGGTCCTCCAGTTAGTGTTACCCAACCTTCAACCTGCCCATGGATAGATCGCCCGGTTTCGGGTCTATTCCCAGCGACTAGACGCCCTATTAAGACTCGCTTTCGCTACGCCTCCCCTATTCGGTTAAGCTCGCCACTGAAAATAAGTCGCTGACCCATTATACAAAAGGTACGCAGTCACCCAACAAAGTGGGCTCCCACTGCTTGTACGCATACGGTTTCAGGATCTATTTCACTCCCCTCTCCGGGGTTCTTTTCGCCTTTCCCTCACGGTACTAGTTCACTATCGGTCAGTCAGTAGTATTTAGCCTTGGAGGATGGTCCCCCCATATTCAGACAAAGTTTCTCGTGCTCCGTCCTACTCGATTTCATGACCAAGAGATTTTCGCGTACAGGGCTATCACCCACTATGGCCGCACTTTCCAGAGCGTTCCGCTAATCTCAAAGCCACTTAAGGGCTAGTCCCCGTTCGCTCGCCACTACTAAGGGAATCTCGGTTGATTTCTTTTCCTCAGGGTACTTAGATGTTTCAGTTCCCCTGGTTCGCCTCTTAAGCCTATGTATTCAGCTTAAGATAACCATCTTATGATGGCTGGGTTCCCCCATTCAGACATCTCCGGATCAAAGTCTGTTTGCCGACTCCCCGAAGCTTTTCGCAGGCTACCACGTCTTTCATCGCCTCTGACTGCCAAGGCATCCACCGTATGCGCTTCTTCACTTGACCATATAACCCCAAGCAATCTGGTTATACTGTGAAGACGACATTCGCCGAAAATTCGCAATTTAACTCACAAATTTTACCTTAGCCTGAGCCGTTACCAGTGAAAGTAACGTCCAGTCTATCTTTCTATCACATACCCAAATTTTTAAAGAACGATCTAGCCAAAGACTAGAAATCAACATTCACCATCCTACGATGGAATGCTCATTTCTAAGCTTTCAACAAACAGAAGCAGTAGTGGTGGAGCCAAACGGGATCGAACCGTTGACCTCCTGCGTGCAAGGCAGGCGCTCTCCCAGCTGAGCTATGGCCCCGTATTTCTACAGGTTCCCACACAAAATTGGTGGGTCTGGGCAGATTCGAACTGCCGACCTCACCCTTATCAGGGGTGCGCTCTAACCAACTGAGCTACAGACCCAATTTCGAGCTTTAAGGCCGACCTCACCCTGCT